>NZ_JAOWGP010000041.1:0-135321 GCF_030333065.1 Citrobacter sp. Cm046
CTCCCCATGCGAGAGTAGGGAACTGCCAGGCATCAAACCAGTGAAGAAGCCCATCCTGCCGGATGGGCTTTTTTGCGTCTATGCGTTGTGAAAAGTGCCGGATTCGGCGTAAACGCCTCATCCGGATCACGTTCATTGCTTTAGCCACCGTAAAATAAATGCCGCTATCTGTGGTATATCGTTTATATCTAACAATGGAACATCCACCATGAGTGGAACATCGCTTGCAACCGCGACAACATGTTCATCAATCGTTAATTCTTCCTTGTTGCGACCACAACCTTCACGAAAAAGCATGATCTTCGCGACAGCTTCATGCTTAAAACCCTCGACAAGCACCATATCTAACGTTGAAGCATCCATTCTGCTCACCAGATATGTTAAGTCCAACTTGGGCTCTTCTGGCGTTTCCGTCATCAATGCCCAGCGCTGCTGGCTGGCGACCAGTGTTTGAGCTGCTCCAGCTTTACGCAGTTCATAGCTATCTTTGCCGGGTTTATCGACGTCCATATCGTGGTGTGTATGCTTGATCAATCCAGGGCGAATACCTCTGGCGCACAGTTCCGGTATCAGCTTTTTGAGCAGTGTGGTTTTTCCTGTACCACTCCATGCCGCAATGCCGAGTAATGGGATCATGATTTTGTCTGCCATCTCGCGAGTTCTTCTGGTGTATTCACATTTACGAATGCGTCTCTGTGATCGCTGAAATCGACGGCATGCCCGCCAGCCAGACGCATAAAGACCATTACGCGTCGTTCACCAGACTGAAGGTAGTCCTGTAACAACGGCACTATTTTTCTATTCATCAGCGCAATTGTCGGGTGATCCCGTTCTCCATCGTGCACCCATACGACTGGCGCAGAGCTACGTTGCTCTTTTAAACGTGCGGCCAGGCTGTGGGGAATATATGGCATATCGCAAGGACAGAATAGAAACCAGTCACCAGCTTCCTGCTGAAAAACTGACAGCATTCCGGCCAGCGGGCCAGGAAAATCGGCCAATAAATCGGGGATAACTTTCAAGCCGCTTTGTTGATAAACATCCTGATGGCGATTGGCGTTAACCACGACGGTCTTAACCTGCAAGGCGAGGGTATCCGCCACGTGTCTCCATAACGGCTTACCGTGAAGTTCAAGAAGGCCTTTATCTGTTCCACCCATTCGTCTGGCCTTACCGCCAGCCAGAACAACCCCTGTTATTGCACTATCCAGAATCACTGATATCGCCTCTTTTAATGTGGGATTGACCCTGCTAACGTATTCGTATTAAGACTAAGGAGCACAACCATGAAATGTAAACGTCTGAATGAAGTTATTGAACTCCTCCAGCCGGCCTGGCAGAAAGAACCCGATCTTAACCTGATGCAATTTTTGCAGAAACTGGCAAAAGAGTCAGGTTTTGACGGAGAACTGGCGGATTTAACTGATGATATTCTGATCTACCACCTGAAAATGCGCGACTCTGCGAAAGACGCAGTGATTCCAGGTATTCAAAAAGATTATGAAGAAGATTTTAAAACTGCACTCCTGCGAGCACGTGGCGTAATTAAAGAGTAAAACCTTGTAATCGCCGCCACCGAAAGCGCTGCGAAATGATATCCTGAATCATTCGTAGTATTTTCCGGATGATGGGATGAACGACAACGCTTTTACTTTCCAGACGCTACACCCGGATACCATCATGGATGCACTGTTTGAGCAGGGGATCCGGGTGGATTCCGGGCTGACCCCGCTTAACAGCTATGAAAATCGTGTCTATCAATTCCAGGATGAAGACCGTCGACGTTTTGTCGTAAAGTTTTACCGTCCTGAACGCTGGTCTGTTGATCAAATACTGGAAGAACACCAGTTTGCCCTTGAACTGGTGCGCGATGATGTACCCGTTGCGGCGCCAATTGTGTTTGATGGCCAGACGTTATTGGGTCATCAGGGATTTCACTATGCGATATTTCCCAGTGTGGGTGGCCGCCAGTTTGAAGCCGACAACATCGATCAGATGGAGGCGGTGGGCCGCTATCTGGGACGCCTGCATCAAACTGGACGTAAACGTTCTTTTGCCTTTCGACCGACAATTGGTCTTGAAGAGTATCTGACTGAGCCGCGTAAACTTTTCGAGCATGCGCGGATCATTCCTGCAGGGCAAAAGGCAGCTTTCCTTAAGGCAACGGATGCGCTCATCACGGTGGTTACCGAGCGCTGGCATACCCGTTTTGAAACGCTACGATTGCACGGTGACTGCCATGCCGGGAACATTCTGTGGCGTGATGGCCCGATGTTCGTCGATTTAGATGATGCTCGTAATGGTCCGGCAATACAGGATCTATGGATGCTCCTTAATGGCGATAAAGCAGAACAACGTATGCAGCTTGAAACCATTATTGAGGCTTATGAAGAGTTTAGTGAGTTTGACATCGCTGAAATCGGACTCATTGAACCTTTACGCGCCATGCGTTTAGTTTATTATCTTGCCTGGCTGATTCGACGTTGGGCTGACCCTGCGTTCCCTAAAAACTTTCCATGGTTAACCGGGGAAGATTACTGGCAACGTCAGACCGTGACCTTTATTGAGCAGGCTAAAATTCTGCAAGACCCCCCCTTACAATTAACGCCAATGTATTAATCGGAGAGACCTGAACATGAAAAAAATATGGCTGGCGCTGGCTGGTATGATCTTAGCATTTAGCGCATCGGCAGCGCAGTTCCAGGATGGCAAGCAGTACATCACACTGGAAAAGCCTATTGTGGGTGAGCCTCAGGTGTTGGAGTTTTTCTCCTTCTACTGCCCGCATTGCTACCAGTTTGAAGAAGTGCTTCACGTCTCTGATAACGTGAAGAAAAAACTGCCGGAAGGCACCAAAATGACCAAATATCACGTTGAGTTTTTGGGGCCTCTTGGCAAAGACCTGACTCAGGCGTGGGCTGTTGCTTTGGCACTGGGCGTTGAAGATAAAGTTACTGTACCGTTGTTTGAAGGGGTACAGAAAACGCAGACCGTCCAGTCTGTTGCTGATATTCGTAAAGTGTTTGTCGATGCGGGTATTAAAGGTGAAGACTATGATGCTGCATGGAATAGCTTCGTGGTGAAATCACTCGTCGCACAGCAGGAAAAAGCGGCGGCTGATCTGCAACTGCAGGGCGTCCCGGCGATGTTTGTTAATGGTAAGTATCAGGTAAATCCGCAGGGTATGGATACCAGCAGCATGGATATCTTTGTACAGCAGTATGCTGATACCGTGAAATATCTGGTTGGTCAGAAGTAAAAGAAAAAGCCGGTCACTGACCGGCTTTTTTATGTGAGGCTTTAATCGCATCAAGTTGCATGTCTTTCTCACTCCACAGCGTATTCAGCCACAGCTGGAACCGACGTTTAAATCCTTTATCGTTAACGTAATCACCGTGCAGCTCTTCTTTAATTGTCTCCAGATTCACTCTCACGACAATGCGTGTCAGCTTGCCACTCAGCATATCGTAGAAAGGACGATGACTGTTTTCTGGATAACACAGCGTAATGTTGAGCAATTTATCGAACTGAGACCCTAGTACATTTAGCGCCATCGCAATGCCTGCGGCCTTGGGCGGCAATAGATTTTGATATGGCGAGCGGGTTTGCAGGTGTTTCTCTTTCGTGAAGCGCGAACCTTCAACAAAATTCACAATGGTTGTCGGATGGAGGCGAAACTTCTCACAAGAGCGACGCGTTGTTGCCACATCTTTACCGCGTCGTTCCGGATGACGGAGCAAATAGCCGCGCGAATAGCGTTTCATAAACGGCATATCCAGCGCCCAGCATGCCAGTCCAATAAAGGGGACCCAGGCGAGTTGCTGCTTAAGGAAATATTTATTCATGGGGATGTGTTTACGGAACAAAACGCAAAGCACAACGATATCAGCCCAGCTGTAGTGATTGCAGATGAGCAGATACCAGTTTTTCTTGCTAAGACCTTCCAGTCCTTCAACGTCCCACTTCAGTCGCGGATTAAGGTGTAACAGTAACGCCAGACCTTCACACCAGCAGTACATCATGAAATTACAGAAGACGGATACCTTGCGCCAGACGATGGGAAAGGGCAAAAGGAGTTTTACAACCCCGGCAAGGATGATCGGCACAGAACAAAAAATCGTGACCAATATGGTCAATACGATACTCAGCAACAGCGTTATCGCAGCGAGTATTCTCGTCATAATTAAATTATTCAAAAGGTTAGCCATAGATAGTGCGCGAAAGAGGCGCAAGGGGCTGATTTTATCAGAAAACGAACCAAATGACGGGTCTTCGCTGAATAGAAAAAAATGTAATATCTATCCACATCCAGATATAAGTCTAAAATAAGCTATAAAATTCTGCCGCTCAATATAACGCGATGAAAAATATATAAAATTATTATGCTTTATAAATTATCTTGCTGTATTTAAAGGGCTGAAAATTATTTACTCACAAAGTTATCCACAGCTCACTTTGCGAACAGTCCAGAAGATCTGCAAAAGTTTTTCCACAAACGCGGTGAAAAACTCATGTTTTCATCCTGTCTGTGGCATCCTTTACCCATAATCTGATAAACAGGCACGGACATTATGGTTCAGATCCCAGAAAACCCACTTATCCTCGTAGATGGCTCATCTTACCTGTATCGCGCATACCATGCGTTTCCGCCGCTGACCAACAGCTCGGGAGAGCCTACGGGCGCTATGTACGGTGTCCTCAACATGCTGCGTAGCTTGATTCTGCAATACCAGCCGACGCATGCTGCAGTGGTCTTCGACGCTAAGGGTAAAACCTTCCGTGATGAGTTATTCGAGCATTACAAATCACATCGTCCGCCAATGCCGGACGATCTGCGTGCGCAGATAGAACCTTTACATGCGATGGTCAAAGCGATGGGGCTGCCGTTACTGGCGGTTTCCGGTGTGGAAGCGGACGATGTCATCGGTACGCTGGCGCGAGAAGCAGAGAAAATAGGGCGCCCGGTGCTGATCAGTACCGGTGATAAAGACATGGCTCAACTGGTGACACCAAATATCACGCTTATCAATACTATGACCAATACTATCCTCGGTCCGGATGAGGTAGTGAATAAGTATGGCGTGCCACCTGAGCTGATCATCGATTTCCTGGCGCTGATGGGCGACTCCTCCGATAACATTCCAGGTGTTCCGGGAGTGGGTGAAAAAACAGCTCAGGCATTGCTTCAGGGACTGGGAGGGCTGGATACCCTCTATGCTGAATCAGACAAAATCGCGGGGCTAACCTTCCGTGGTGCAAAAACCATGGCTGGCAAACTCGAGCAGAATAAAGAAGTGGCATACCTTTCTTATAAGTTGGCCACGATTAAAACGGATGTTGAACTTGAATTAACCTGTGAGCAGTTGGAAGTGCGCCAGCCTGCAGCTGACGAACTGCTTGGCCTGTTTAAGCAATATGAGTTCAAACGCTGGGTTGCTGACGTTGAAGCCGGCAAATGGCTGCAGGCGAAAGGAACAAAGCCAGCAGCAAAACCACAGGAAACAATAGCTATCGATGAAACGCCTGAGGAGCCGGCAACAGTTCTCTCATTCGATAACTATGTCACTATTCTGGACGAAGCGACGCTGGAAGAGTGGATTACGAAGCTAAAAAAAGCACCGGTCTTTGCCTTTGATACTGAAACTGACAGCCTGGATAACATCTCTGCGAACCTGGTTGGTCTCTCTTTTGCCATTGAGCCAGGTATAGCTGCATATGTTCCTGTTGCCCATGATTACCTGGATGCTCCCGATCAGATCTCTCGCGACCGTGCGTTGACGCTGCTGAAGCCACTACTGGAAGATGAAAAGGCGCATAAGGTTGGGCAAAATCTGAAGTACGATCGTGGCATACTGGCAAACTACGGAATTGAGCTGCGCGGCATCGTTTTTGATACCATGCTCGAATCCTACATTCTCAACAGTGTTGCCGGACGACACGACATGGACAGCCTGTCCGATCGTTGGTTGAAACATAAAACGATCACTTTTGAAGAGATCGCCGGGAAGGGTAAAAACCAACTGACCTTTAACCAGATTGCACTGGAAGAAGCCGGACGTTATGCCGCGGAAGATGCTGATGTTACGTTACAGCTGCACTTGAAAATGTGGCCAGAACTGCAAAAGCATCAAGGGCCGCTAAATGTGTTCGAGAAGATCGATATGCCGCTGGTACCAGTACTGTCTCGCGTAGAACGCAATGGTGTGAAAATTGATCCGGCGGTACTGCACAAACATTCAGAAGAGCTAACACTGCGTTTGACGGAGCTGGAGAAAAAAGCGCATGAGATAGCTGGAGAGGCATTTAACCTCTCTTCTACCAAGCAACTGCAAACCATTCTGTTTGAAAAGCAGGGTATCAAACCGCTGAAGAAAACACCGGGTGGTGCGCCGTCAACGTCGGAAGAAGTGCTGGAAGAGTTAGCGCTGGATTACCCATTGCCGAAGGTGATTCTGGAATATCGTGGGTTGGCAAAATTGAAGTCTACCTATACGGATAAACTTCCTTTGATGATCAATCCTAAAACCGGACGCGTACATACCTCGTACCATCAGGCAGTCACGGCTACTGGTCGCTTATCTTCTACCGACCCTAACCTGCAAAATATTCCGGTTCGTAATGAGGAAGGTCGTCGTATTCGCCAGGCGTTTATTGCACCAGAAGACTACGTTATTGTCTCTGCGGACTACTCGCAGATTGAACTGCGTATTATGGCGCATCTCTCGCGTGACAAAGGCCTGCTCACTGCGTTTGCTGAAGGGAAGGACATTCACCGCGCAACGGCTGCTGAAGTCTTTGGCTTGCCGCTCGATTCTGTGACCAACGAGCAGCGTCGCAGTGCGAAAGCTATCAACTTTGGTCTGATCTATGGGATGAGCGCTTTTGGTCTTGCGCGCCAGTTGAATATTCCGCGTAAAGAAGCGCAGAAATACATGGATCTCTACTTCGAACGTTACCCTGGCGTAATGGAATACATGGAACGCACGCGCGCACAGGCAAAAGAGCAAGGGTATGTTGAAACCCTGGAAGGGCGTCGCCTCTATCTGCCGGATATTAAATCCAGTAATGGTGCTCGCCGCGCCGGTGCTGAACGCGCAGCGATTAATGCCCCGATGCAGGGTACTGCTGCAGATATTATCAAGCGAGCCATGATAGATGTGGACGGATGGCTACAAGCCGAGCAGCCGCGCGTACGCATGATCATGCAGGTACACGATGAACTGGTATTTGAAGTGCATAAAGATGACCTGGAAAGCGTATCGAAAAAGATCCATCAACTGATGGAAAATGGGACGCGGATTGATGTGCCGTTACTGGTGGAAGTGGGTAGTGGTGAAAACTGGGATCAAGCGCACTAAGGGTTCAATGAATAACGCGCTCTTTTCGTAACTAAGCAACATAAGATAGAGCTTTTTGTGATATTCATTAGAATTCCCTATGTCGGGAGTGAAAAAAAATTACAAAAAGTACTTTCTGAGCTGCTCAAAAAAGAGTAAAGTTATTCGCGTAGGGTACAGAGGTAAGATGTTCTATCTTTCAGACCTTTTACTTCACGTAATCGGATTTGGCTGAATATTTTAGCCGCCCCAGTCAGTAATGACTGGGGCGTTTTTTATTGTGCTCGTCATACTTCAAGCTGTATATGCGTTGGCTTTCTTGCTCACTCCATTCCCTCACTGGAGGTGCCTTCAGCTGTTCAAAGTCGTTTCCGACGAATTTTTCCTGGTATCGCCGCCTTTACGCAACTCGAATTATTTAAAGCAATAATAAAGATCTGTAGGCCGGATAAGACGTGTAACGTCACCATCCGGCATATCAGTGGATTATTCCCCGTCCTGCATCTCTTCAATCGGTGCCAGTTCGCTAAACCAGACATCCAGCTTCTGACGCAGTTTGTCCACGCCCAGCTTCTTCAGCGATGAGAATGCTTCGACCTGTACATCGCCATTAAATGCCAGCACCGCTTCACGTACCATATTCAATTGGGCTTTCCGTGCACCGCTGGCCAGTTTGTCCGCTTTGGTCAGTAATACCAGAACCTGAACGTTGCTCTCTACTGCCCACAGAATCATCTGCTGATCGAGATCTTTTAGTGGATGGCGAATGTCCATCAGGACAACCAAACCTTGCAGGCTCTGACGTTTTTCCAGGTATTCAGCAAGCGCGCGTTGCCATTTGCGCTTCATCTCTTCCGGAACTTCTGCATAACCGTATCCCGGCAAGTCAACCAGACGCTTGCCGTCAACAACTTCAAAAAGGTTGATGAGCTGTGTACGGCCAGGTGTTTTAGAGGTACGCGCCAGACCCTTTTGATTTGTCAGGGTATTTAGCGCGCTGGATTTGCCTGCGTTGGAACGGCCAGCAAAAGCCACTTCGATTCCCGTATCGGAAGGTAAATGGCGAATATCAGGCGCACTCATCACAAAGTGCGTCTGTTGATAATTCAAATTAGTCAAAGCGGTCGTCTCCATCAATCAAGGCTTTGCAGCGATTATACCTGAACACCAGCAAAAGGCTGGCTTTTCGACAAGTGTGTTGTGTAAGTAAAAACCGCGCGCTTTGTGAGACATTGCCGATCGAATCTATGCGATATGACAGAGCAAATAATGATATAACTCAAATAAATCAGATAATTAACCATTATTTATACTCTGAAAAGCTGAAATTACTACCCAGGTTACTTGTACGGTTAAGCCAAAAGGGTAAAGTAGCGTCCATAGCGAGGAAGCTTACAGGATATACGACTCAGGATGAGGGTCAGGAGCGCCAGGAGGCGAAGACACAGGATTGTCAGGAAGACAAACGTCCGGAGACGTTAGTAAAAGGAAATGGAAACAACACGGAATGTTTCAGGCTAAGGGAAAAACAGGGTGTGTTGATAGCCAACATGGATTGTAAAGCCTGTTAAGGGTGAGAGTCAGGAAAAAAGGCGACAGATTACTCTGTCGCCTTTTTTCTTTATTTCTGCTAGATTCCGGCGCAATTATATACTGAATAAAAACAGCCAAAGACGAATCATGATGAAACCAACTTCTACACCACGCGGTAAAGGTCCTGCAAAAGCGCGCCGTAAAACACGCGAAGAGATTAACCAGGAAGCCCGTGACCGTAAACGCCAGAAAAAACACCGTGGTCATGCGGCAGGTAGCCGTGCGACCGGTAGTGACGGCGCATCAGGTGGCGGAAACCAAAGTAAGCACAAAGATCCTCGTATTGGCAGTAAAACCCCCATTGCATTGGGTGTGACCGAAAAGGTCACCAAACAGCACAAACCGAAGAGTGAGAAACCTATGCTTTCACCACAGGCTGAGTTGGATTTACTGGAAACGGATGAGCGCCTGGATGCGCTGCTGGAACGTCTTGAAGCGGGAGAAACCCTGAGTGATGAAGATCAGGCATGGGTTGATGCCAAGCTGGATCGCATTGATGAGCTGATGCAAAAGCTGGGTCTCTCCTATGACGACGAAGAGGAAGATGAAGAGGATGAAAAGCAGGAAGATATGATGCGCCTGCTGAAGGGTGGTAACTAACGGTTTTGTACCGTGGGCCTTCCTGTCCTGCTTATAACCCTTCCGGTTATATGTTATCTGGTGTGGTTATTCGTTAAACTACAGCGATTGTCGCGGCGCCAAAAGTGGCTGCGCAGCCGGCTTATCACCCACAATGGGACTAAGCCGGTACGCCGTACTCGCCAGAAACGCCATCGGAAGGAGTGAGCATGTCTGAACAGCTAATAGACTGGGATCTGGCCCTGATCCAGAAATATAACTATTCCGGGCCACGATATACCTCGTACCCGACCGCGCTGGAGTTTTCTGAAGACTACGGTGCAGAGGCGTTTTCGCAGGCCGTTGCGCGCTACCCTGAACGTCCACTCTCTTTATACGTCCATATCCCGTTTTGCCACAAACTGTGCTACTTCTGTGGCTGCAACAAAATTGTGACTCGTCAGCAGCATAAAGCCGATCAATATCTGGATGTGCTGGAACAAGAAATTATTCATCGTGCACCGTTGTTTGCCGGACGACATGTTAGCCAGCTGCACTGGGGCGGTGGCACCCCCACTTATTTGAATAAAGCACAGATCAGCCGTTTGATGACGTTGTTACGTGACAACTTCCACTTTAACGCTGATGCCGAAATCTCGATCGAAGTGGATCCACGTGAAATCGAGCTGGATGTCCTTGATCATTTACGTGCAGAAGGGTTTAACCGCCTGAGCATGGGTGTGCAGGACTTCAACAAAGAAGTTCAGCGTCTGGTGAACCGCGAACAGGACGAGGAGTTCATTTTTGCGCTGCTTAATCATGCGCGTGATATTGGCTTTACCTCGACGAATATCGACCTTATTTACGGGCTGCCAAAACAGACGCCGGAGAGCTTTGCTTTCACTCTGAAGCGTGTGGCAGAGCTGAATCCCGACCGCCTGAGCGTCTTTAACTATGCGCACCTGCCGACGCTTTTTGCCGCCCAGCGCAAGATCAAAGATGTTGATCTGCCCAGCGCGCAACAGAAGCTGGATATTCTGCAGGAAACCATCTCCTCACTGACCGAAACTGGCTATCAGTTCATTGGGATGGATCACTTTGCCCGCCCGGATGATGAGCTGGCAGTTGCGCAGCGAGAAGGCGTTTTGCATCGTAATTTCCAGGGCTACACCACCCAGGGTGATACTGACCTGCTGGGGATGGGTGTTTCTGCCATCAGTATGATTGGCGACTGTTACGCACAGAACCAGAAAGAGCTGAAGCTTTACTATCAGCAGGTCGATGAGCGCGGTGATGCTTTGTGGCGTGGGATCGCGTTAACCCGTGATGACTGCATTCGCCGTGATGTTATTAAGGCGCTTATCTGTAACTTCCGCCTCGATTACGCCGCCGTGGAGCAGCAATGGGGGCTGAACTTTATTGAATATTTTGCCGAAGACCTGAAACTGCTGGCACCGCTGGCGGAAGATGGGCTGGTGGACGTCAATGAGAAGGGGATTCAGGTTACGCCGAAAGGCCGCCTGCTGATCCGTAATATCTGCATGTGCTTTGATGCTTATTTGCGTCAGAAAGCACGGATACAGCAGTTCTCGCGGGTGATTTAGTGACGTTGCCCGGTAGCGCTACCGCTTACCGGGCCTACAAGTCGTGACAACCTGTAAGCTGGATAAGCGGTAGCGCCACCCGGCACGCATTCAGCTAAACAGTCCAACCAGCGCCGCACACAGCACTGCGGCAACCGCAGTTTGTGGCGTATGGCTTTCTACTGAACCGCTCGACAGAAGATTAATGATTGATTCCAGCATGATGACTTCTCCCCGTTTGCCGGGCACGATCATACTTAACTCATCGGAACAGTAAAGTACAAAATAGCAGCAATTTGCGCTCAATTATCAATCTTTACACAGTGACAAATCGTCACTCCATTCCGAGCTCTTTTAATTTACGCGTCAAGGTGTTACGCCCCCATCCTAACAAGCGTGCCGCTTCCTGTTTGTGCCCTTGGGTGTGGCGTAGCGCAGTGGTTAACAGCGTACGTTCCATTTCAGGTTGCGCCTCAGACAGTAAGTTTTGATGACCGGAACGTAATGCCCTGTCAGCCCACTGTGCCAGTAAGGTTGCCCAGCTGTCCGGTTGCAAGTGCGAAGGGGCATCTGGAACTGTGGCCTCAAACAGTTCAGCCGGTAAGTCCTGAATTAGCACTTCCTGCCCGGCGGCCATTACGGTTAACCAGCGGCAGGTGTTCTCAAGCTGGCGCACGTTCCCCGGCCAGGCAAGACGTGTGAGCGCTGCTTCGGTTTCGGGGTGTAATTGCTTGGCTTCGACGCCCAGTTCGCGGGCGGCGTCCTGTAGAAAATGACGAGCCAGGCGGGGGATATCTTCCCGACGTTCACGCAGCGGCGGCAAATGGACGCGAATAACGTTCAGACGATGGAATAAGTCCTCACGGAACTTGCCTTCCTGCACACGCAGTTCGAGATTCTGATGTGTCGCCGCGATGATACGTACATCCACCTTCACTGGCGCATAGCCGCCAACGCGGTAAAATTGTCCGTCGGCTAATACGCGCAATAACCGCGTTTGTACATCCAGCGGCATATCACCAATTTCGTCGAGGAAAAGTGTGCCACCGTCGGCCTGTTCGAAGCGCCCCTGACGAATGGTATTCGCACCGGTAAACGCCCCTTTTTCATGGCCAAACAGCTCAGATTCGATCAAATCCTTCGGGATAGCCGCCATATTAAGTGCGATAAAAGGCGCTTTGACGCGAGGACTGTGACGGTGCAGGGCGTGGGCGACCAGCTCTTTACCTGTCCCGGATTCACCGTTGATTAATACGCTTATTGAAGAACGGGAAAGTCGCCCAATAATGCGAAATACATCCTGCATCGCGGGGGCTTCACCGATGATATCGGTCGTCGGGCCGTTGATCTGAATATTCCGCGGTTGCTGCTGTTCCTGATAATGGCTGATAGCGCGCTCGACCAGTGCAACAGCCTCGTCGATATCAAAAGGCTTAGGCAGATAATCGAAAGCACCTTGCTGATAGGCGCTGACGGCGGCATCCAGATCGGAATGTGCCGTCATTATGATGACCGGAAGCATTGGATGGCGCTGTTTGATCTGTTTTAACAGCGTCAGGCCGTCCATTCCCGGCATTCGGATATCCGATAACAGCACGTCCGGCGTTTTGCTGGCCAGCGCATCCAGCACTTCTTTACCACTTTCAAATGTCGTGCAGCTAAGTCCTGCCCCTGCGAGCGCACGTTCAAGCACCCAACGGATGGAACTATCGTCATCAACTACCCAGACTATTCCTCGTTGCATAAACGTCACCTTTATTTCCTGATAGGCAGGTAAACCGAGAACTCGGTATGACCCGGCCAACTGGTAAATTCAATTTTGCCGGAATGTTGATCAATCAAATTACGGGCGATGGATAATCCAAGTCCGGTACCACCCTCGCGACCGCTGACCATTGGGTAGAACAGCGTATCCTGCAAGTGAGGGGGAATACCCGGACCGTTATCCTCAACATCAATACGTGCAGCCAGGCGATAACGCATACCGTGTAGCGTGAGCTGGAAAGCGGTGCGGGTTCGCAGAATAATCTCGCCACCTTCTGGCCCTAACGCCTGTAGCGCATTGCGCACGATATTCAACAGAACCTGCTCTATCTGATCTGGATCGTGCAGCAGTTCTGGAAGACTTGGGTCGTAATCACGAATCAGCGTGACGTTTTCCGGTAGTTCCATTGAGACCAGTGCTACCACGCGTTCAGCCACTTTGTGAATACTTTCCGTAACGTGCATACCTGGCTGTTGTGGACCCAGCAAACGGTCAACCAGATTACGCAGGCGATCGGCCTGCTCAATAATGACTTTGGTATATTCTGTCAGCGCCGGGTCCGGGAGTGCTTTACTGAGAAGTTGCGCAGCGCCACGTAGCCCGCCCAGTGGGTTTTTAATTTCGTGCGCCAGTCCGCGTACCAGATCGCGGGCCGCAATTTGTTGAGCATGCTGGAGCTGCTCCTGACTCAGACGGCGCTGGTTATCCATTGGGGCCATCTCCAGCAGGATAAGGCCGTCAGGAAGCCGCTGAGCGGTCACTGAGAGGATATGTGAGTGGCTGTCTATTACCAGCGTCACTTCGTTGTCCGTAAAGCCCTGGCCAGCTTCCAGGCTCTCTCGCATCAGTCCGATGTTCAAAGAGAAATAGCTCAATAGATCAGGAAGCGGTGTACCAAACAGTTTACGAGAACTTTGGGCGAGCAGCTGCTGTGCCGCGGGGTTGGCGTAATGTACCGCCAGCTCATCATCGACAAGTAAAATGCTGTTGATTAACGAATTGAGGATCTGCCCAGCATCGGGCAGCGTGCCGGTTGCCATTCAGCAGTCTCCTGAAAAAGGTTGCACCAATTTAGTGCATTATAGCTTTTTACTTAGAAAAAGCGCGAAGGATCAGGTTGTTGGTGGAGAAAAAAGCCCATCGTGTGATGGGCTAAAAGTTCCACGGCAACTAAAAAACTCCTGGCGCCTTCCACGTCGCTGCTGCGTTGGCTACCTTCGCTCACCCCACTCACATAGCTATCTATGCTCCTGGGGATTTGCTCAGTTGCCGCTTTGCCGCAACGTGAAATTCGTCGGATTATTAAGATACGGTTAAACGCTGTAGTACAGCTCGAACTCTACCGGGTGCGGCGTCATGCGTACGCGGTCATCTTCTTCGCGACGCAGTGCAATGTACGCGTCAATCGCTTCATTGGTGAATACGCCACCTGCAGTCAGGAACTCGCGGTCAAGATCCAGTTCTTTCAGTGCTTCTTCCAGAGAGCCAGCAACCTGTGGGATCTCTTTCGCTTCTTCTGGCGGCAGGTCATACAGGTTTTTATCCATGGCTTCGCCAGGATGGATTTTGTTCTTGATACCGTCAAGGCCAGCCATCAGCAGCGCGGCGAAGCACAGGTACGGGTTAGCCGCTGGGTCCGGGAAACGCACTTCGATACGACGTGCTTTCGGAGAGGCGACTACCGGAATACGGATAGATGCAGAACGGTTACGGGCAGAGTAAGCCAGCATTACCGGTGCTTCGTAACCCGGGACCAGACGCTTGTAGGAGTTGGTGGTCGGGTTTGCCAGGGCGTTAATTGCTTTCGCGTGTTTGATAACACCACCGATGTAGAACAGCGCCTGCTCAGACAGACCAGCATATTTGTCGCCAGAGAACAGGTTTACGCCGTTCTTGGACAGGGACATGTGGCAGTGCATACCGGAACCGTTATCGCCAAACATTGGTTTTGGCATAAAGGTCGCTGTTTTACCGAAACGGTGTGCAACATTGTGAACCACATATTTGTAGATCTGAATTTCGTCCGCTTTTTTGGTCATGGTGTTAAAGCGGGTAGCAATTTCGTTCTGACCCGCAGTCGCCACTTCGTGGTGATGCGCTTCAACAACCAGGCCCATTTCTTCCATGATCAGACACATGGTAGAACGGATGTCCTGGGAGGAATCAACCGGAGGAACCGGGAAATAACCGCCTTTCACGCCAGGACGGTGACCTTTGTTACCACCTTCATATTTGGTGGAGGAGTTCCAGGCACCTTCGATGTCATCGATAGCGACGTGGGAACCGGAGATGGATGCGCCGAAACGGATGTCATCAAACAGGAAGAATTCTGGCTCTGGCCCGAACAGAACGGTGTCTGCGATGCCGGTAGCGCGCAGGTATTCTTCAGCACGTTTAGCAATAGAACGCGGGTCGCGGTCATAACCCTGCAGCGTACCTGGTTCCAGGATATCGCAACGGATGATCAGAGTAGACTCTTCAAAGAACGGGTCAATGAGAGCAGTAGAAGCATCTGGCATCAGAACCATGTCTGATTCGTTAATGCCTTTCCAGCCACCGATTGAGGAGCCGTCAAACATTTTGCCTTCTTCAAAGAATTCGGCATTTACCTGATGAGCAGGAATAGTGACGTGCTGTTCTTTACCTTTAGTATCGGTGAAGCGTAAATCAACAAACTTCACTTCGTGTTCATTCAGCATCGTCAAAACGTGTTCAGCGGACATACTTACTCTCCCGGATTGGTCATTGTCGTCGTGGTAACGAAGTCTACAATTCTGCAAAAAATTGGCCGTGTCGCCGTAAAAAATATAAAGCGAAATCTGTGCCAACTTTTAAATTGCCCCTAAAAGGCGTTATCATGCGCACCATCGTGCAAAGGGGCTGCACCATGAATGTTGTATTGCACCATTATAGTGCTTTAATGTGAACATTAAGCACCATATTGGTGCAATGGACATCAAAATACCCCTTTTAACGCTCCGTGAATGTGATCACAAAGAAACTCTGCAATACTTGTTTGCGGAGGATGTTTGTGATCCTGTTTTGTACTGCGATTAATCCGTGTACAATAACGCGCTATTTCTAAAATGCCTGAGGCAAAGTTGTGATCGAAAATTTGCGTAACATCGCCATCATCGCGCACGTAGACCATGGTAAAACCACCCTGGTAGACAAGCTGCTCCAACAATCCGGTACGTTCGATGCACGTGCTGAAACCCAAGAGCGCGTGATGGACTCCAACGATTTGGAGAAAGAGCGTGGGATTACCATCCTCGCTAAAAACACCGCTATCAAATGGAATGACTACCGTATCAACATCGTTGATACCCCTGGGCACGCCGACTTCGGTGGTGAAGTTGAACGTGTAATGTCCATGGTAGACTCCGTACTGCTGGTCGTTGATGCAATGGATGGTCCGATGCCGCAGACGCGCTTCGTGACCAAAAAAGCCTTTGCCCATGGCCTGAAACCAATCGTTGTTATCAACAAAGTTGACCGTCCGGGCGCGCGTCCTGACTGGGTTGTTGATCAGGTATTTGACCTGTTCGTTAACCTTGATGCTACCGACGAACAGCTGGACTTCCCTATCGTTTACGCTTCTGCGCTGAACGGTATCGCGGGTCTGGATCACGAAGATATGGCTGAAGATATGACTCCGCTGTATCAGACCATCATCGATCGTGTACCAGCACCGAACGTTGACCTTGATGGCCCGCTGCAGATGCAGATCTCTCAGCTTGATTACAACAACTATGTTGGTGTTATCGGCATCGGTCGTATCAAACGCGGTAAAGTTAAACCGAACCAGCAGATCACTATCATTGATAGCGAAGGCAAAACTCGTAACGGTAAAGTCGGTAAGGTCCTGACCCATCTGGGTCTGGAACGTATTGAGAGTGACATTGCTGAAGCGGGCGATATCATCGCGATCACCGGTCTGGGCGAGCTGAACATCTCTGACACTATTTGCGACCCGCAAAATGTCGAAGCGCTGCCGGCACTGTCTGTTGATGAGCCGACCGTAACCATGTTCTTCTGCGTAAACACCTCTCCGTTCTGTGGCAAAGAAGGTAAATATGTTACCTCTCGTCAGATCCTTGACCGCCTGAACAAAGAGCTGGTGCACAACGTGGCACTGCGTGTTGAAGAAACCGAAGATGCGGATGCATTCCGTGTATCCGGTCGTGGTGAGCTGCACCTGTCAGTTCTGATCGAGAATATGCGTCGTGAAGGTTTCGAAATGGCGGTTTCCCGTCCGAAAGTTATCTTCCGCGAAATCGACGGCCGTAAACAAGAGCCGTTCGAAAACGTCACGCTGGACGTTGAAGAGCAGCACCAGGGTTCTGTGATGCAGGCTCTGGGTGAGCGTAAAGGCGACCTGAAAAACATGAATCCAGATGGTAAGGGCCGCGTACGTCTTGACTACGTGATCCCAAGCCGTGGTCTGATCGGTTTCCGTTCAGAATTCATGACCATGACCTCTGGTACTGGCCTGCTGTACTCCACCTTCAGCCATTACGACGATGTTCGTGCGGGTGATGTTGGACAGCGTCAGAACGGCGTACTGATCTCCAACGGTCAGGGTAAAGCAGTTGCGTTCGCACTGTTCAGCCTGCAGGATCGCGGTAAGCTGTTCCTGGGTCACGGTGCTGAAGTTTACGAAGGCCAGATCATCGGTATTCACAGCCGCTCTAACGACCTGACTGTAAACTGCCTGACCGGTAAGAAACTGACCAACATGCGTGCGTCTGGTACTGACGAAGCAACGGTTCTGGTTCCGCCGGTTAAGATGACTCTGGAGCAGGCTCTGGAATTCATCGATGACGACGAGCTGGTAGAAGTTACTCCAACTTCCATCCGTATCCGTAAACGTCACCTGACCGAAAACGATCGTCGCCGTGCAATGCGTGGCGCGAAAGAAGAGTAATTAACGCTCTTTTCGTGACAAGACCCCGCCTACTGGTGGGGTTTTTTTTTGCCTGTTATTCCTGGAATCAGGTGAGAGTTACGCTTAATCCCTGCCTGCCGTCTTAACCACTTCCACTTCAGACTCCTGCCATAAGAGAGCTTTGTCACAATTATTTCTAAAGCTCGATGCGTGTGTTTGCTTTCTTTTTCGACGTCAGCGTATGATAAAACCATCTGGTTTAAACCAAATGGATTAAACAATGACGAGTAATCAGTCGACCGTTGAAAATGCGAAAGAGAAGTTAGATCGTTGGTTAAAAGATGGGATCACCACACCGGGCGGAAAACTCCCTTCAGAAAGAGAACTGGGAGAGCTGTTGGGTATCAAGCGTATGACGTTACGTCAGGCGTTATTAAACCTCGAGTCTGAATCCAAAATCTTTCGTAAAGACCGCAAAGGATGGTTTGTCACACAGGCTCGTTTTAACTACAGCCCGGAATTATCGGCAAGCTTTCAGCGCGCAGCGCTTGAGCAGGGCAGAGAGCCTTCCTGGGGATTTATCGAGAAAAGCCGGGTATCTCACTATCCTGAAGCTACCGCTCCGCTGGTAGCTGCTACGCCGTCTGATGAACTGTATCGGATAACGGGTTGGGGAGCACTGGAAGGGCATAAGGTTTTCTATCACGAAACGTATATTAATCCCAAGGTTGCTCCGGGTTTTATTGAACAGCTTGAAAGTCAGTCATTTTCTTCAGTGTGGGAAAACGAATATAAAAAAGAAACGGTAATCAAAAAACTGGTATTTAAACCTGTCAGAATGGCCGGTGATATTAGTAAATTTATTGGCGGCTCTGCTGGAATGCCTGCCATTCTTATTGAAAAACATCGGGCCGACAGCGATGGTAACATCGTGCAAATAGATATTGAGTATTGGCGATTTGAAGCAGTTGATCTCTTCATTAACTTGTAGGTACGTTTATGGTCACTAAAGATAATGCACATAAAATCCTGGCTCGTGTAGATAACCTTCCCCTATATCTACACGCGTATGCTTATCATTTAAATATGCGTCTTGAGCGAATATTACCGAATGATTTATTAGATATTGCTAATGAAAATAATCTGCGCGGCGTGAAAATTCACGTTCTTGATGGTGAGCGTTATTCTCTGGAAAATATGAATGACAATGAGCTGTCAGCATTCGGTGATAAAGCGCGTAAGTTGCAGCTGGATATTCATATTGAAACCAGCTCCTCTGATAAAAAGTCCATTGACCAGGCCGTCTCTATTGCTTTAAAAACAGGTGCCTCTTCCGTAAGGTTTTATCCACGCTACGAAGGTAATCTTCAGGATGTTCTTGCAACAATAACTCAAGATATCAAATATTTGCGTGAAAGATATCAGGATAGCGGACTAACATTTACGTTAGAACAGCATGAAGACTTGAAGAGCCATGAATTAGTGTCATTAATTCAGAACAGCGATATGGAGTCACTCTCTTTACTCTTTGATTTCGCAAATATGATCAATGCGAATGAACATCCGTTAACAGCGCTAGATACGATGTCACCGCACATTACTCAGGTGCATATTAAAGATGCGTTAATCATTAATGAAAAAGCGGGGCTGGGCCACAAAGCCTGTACATCGGGCCAGGGAGATATGCCATTTAAGGCGCTACTGACCAAACTGATCTGTTTAGGTGATGATAAGCCACAGGTAATGGCTTACGGACTGGAAGAGGAAGTTGATTATTATGCTCCAGCGTTTCGTTTTGAAAATGAAGGTGATAATCCATGGATCCCATGGCGCCAAATGAGTGAAACACCGTTGCCTGCAGCTGATCTTCTGGAAGAACGTCTAATTAAAGAAAAAAACGATGCTATTCAACAATTAAAATTTGTGCGTAGCGTGCTACAACAAATTAAAAATGAGGCACATGATATTCTAACTAATTAAAAAATCTTCGTTTCTTTTTAGGTTGCTTAAACCATTCCAGGGGAATGGTCATATTGTTATTTTCAAAACAAATGATTTAAATAATCATTTAGGGGATGCTATGCTCACAAAAAAGAAATGGGCACTTTTTAGCCTGTTAACGCTGTGCGGCGGTACAATCTACAAATTACCTTCACTGAAAGATGCGTTCTATATTCCGATGCAAGAATACTTCCATTTAACCAATGGTCAAATTGGTAATGCAATGTCAGTGAACTCATTTGTGACTACCGTGGGCTTTTTCTTATCTATTTATTTTGCAGATAAATTGCCACGTAAATACACCATGTCTTTTTCTCTTATTGCCACGGGATTGTTGGGGGTCTATCTGACCTCTATGCCTGGTTATTGGGGGATCCTCTTTGTCTGGGCGCTGTTTGGCGTCACCTGTGACATGATGAACTGGCCAGTGCTATTAAAATCTGTTAGCCGTCTGGGGAATAGTGAACAACAGGGTCGATTGTTTGGTTTCTTCGAAACGGGCCGCGGTATTGTTGATACGGTTGTCGCATTTTCCGCGCTGGCCGTCTTTACCTGGTTCGGTAGCGGATTGCTGGGATTCAAAGCCGGTATCTGGTTCTACTCTGCCATCGTGATTATCGTGGGGATCATTATCTTCTTTGTGCTGAATGATAAAGAAGATGCGCCTGTGGCAAAAGTGCAGGATGCAGAAGATGCGCCGAAAAATCCCAGCATGACATCGGTATTGAAGGATAAAACCATTTGGCTAATCGCCTTCAACGTCTTCTTTGTGTATGCCGTCTATTGTGGATTAACATTCTTCATCCCGTTCCTGAAAAACATCTATATGCTGCCGGTCGCGCTGGTGGGGGCTTATGGGATTATTAACCAGTACTGTCTGAAAATGGTCGGTGGCCCGATTGGCGGGATGATCTCGGATAAGATCCTGAAATCACCCAGTAAATACTTATGCTATACGTTCATGATTAGCACGGTAGCTCTGGTGTTGCTGATGATTCTGCCGCATGAAAGTATGCCGGTTTATTTAGGCATGGTGTGTACACTGGGCTTCGGTGCGATCGTCTTTACGCAGCGCGCTGTTTTCTTTGCCCCGATTGGTGAAGCTAAAATTGCCGAGAACCAGACGGGCGCTGCAATGGCGCTGGGCAGCTTTATCGGTTACGCCCCGGCGATGTTCTGCTTCAGTCTGTACGGATATATTTTGGATTTAAACCCGGGTCTTATCGGCTACAAAATCGTGTTTGGCATTATGGCGTGCTTTGCCTTCTGCGGTGCGATTGTCTCCGTGATGCTGGTTAAACGGATTAGCCAACGCAAGAAAATGCTGGAAACTGCAGAGGCGTAACAGGCTTCGATATCGAAGAATACGAAAAAGCCGCTGATTATCAGCGGCTTTTTTATCACAATTGAAGGTACTCAGAAGAAATACTTTGCCCCAATACGAATCTGGTTCTGTTCCCGATGATAGGGTTCCACATTACGATCTAACCAGCGTAATTCAAGATAGGGCAGCCAATGTTCGTTGATTCTATACTTGAATGTATTAGTAATTTCCCAGTGATGCTTCGTTCCATTGCTACTGTTAAAATCATTTACGTTATAAAAGTAGTGTGGCTCAAATGTATAAGAGAATTTATCAGTGATACTGAAGTTCCAGTAGTTACCTATTTCATAGCTATCATTATTATCCAAATCACCATTTAGATCGGTTGAGCTGTAGTTATTATGGTTATACCTATTACGTACAGTAAGGTTAAACCATGGCGTGAACTTATAGTTCACATCCAGATATACCGCCCCACCAGAGCCAATACTTTTATCATTTATCAGTCCTCCAGGTTGGATTGTGAGTTTATCCGTTGGTTTGAATAATGGATACCACCCCTCTATTTCATTATAGCCGTGTTTTAATTCATCATCACGCTGTAGGGTATAAGTGTTGGTCAGCATGATGCCAGCACCCATATCTGAATTATAGCCGACGCGTAACATAATTTCTTGTTGATCGGATGCCAGATTATATGCTTCCCGGTTCTCTACATAGGCTCCTGCAAAAACAGATGTGGAGAAAACAGAGGTTAACAGAACTATTGTGTGTAATTTGTTCATAGTAAATCCATTTTTTAAGCGTAGGGAGGCCGCCATCCATTGAGATGGAATAAGCGGCTATTATTTTTATACGTTTACAATAGAGGCGTTTTTTTCGTTGCTAACAGACTTTGGCTGAATGATATTTTTCTTCCGCTGGTTAATTTCCTCAATAATGAAAGCGAAGCGTGTTTCGTTGAGCTTATAAAAGAAGCCCATAGTGAGAGCGGCAATAATGGCAAGTCCGCAGGGCCAGAGAAAAATAAGCTGACGCAAACCGAGCAAGGTGGTGTCACTCTGGACTATGTTGGGAACATAGCCGATTTGCGTCAGCATAATGCCTGGCAGGAATCCGGCAAGCGCAGCGGAAACTTTTCGCGAAAAGGTGTAACCCGTATAGACCGATCCCTCGGCACGAATCCCCGTTTTCCATTCACCATAATCAACCGTATCCGGGACCAGTGCCCAGTTCAGGCTGTTAACAAAGGCGGTACCGAAGAATGCCATGCACGAGAAAGTGACAAATAAAAACGATGTACTGCCCCAGATAAAGTTCAGGATATCGCCGATAGCCCATAGCGCTAGCCCTCCGAGGTAAACCTGCTTTTTGCCGAAGCGCTTCACTGTTGTGGGAACCAACAGCACACCGACCAGAATACAGCCCATACTGAAAAAACCCATCCATGACAGCAGATGGATATCGTTGAGCACGTACTGTGTGTAATAGACCTGAATCGCCAGTTTGATATTGAATGCTGCCAGAGTACATAAATTGGCGATGCACAATACCAACAGGGGAGGGTTACGGAAAATCGCGCGAAACGATTTGAGAATGCTGGGCTTATGCTGGTCTGGCACGATCTCGATATAGCGCTCTTTCACGCCGCTAAAGCACCACCACATACTGAACAAACCGCAGACAGAGAAGATCAGCGCGGCAATCAGATACCCCAGCGAAGGAGAGCTGGTAAAAAGCGCCTGAATAGGCATGAAACCAACGGTACACAGTAGCAAGCCGACAGTTGCGCCGCCCTGACGCCAGGCAGCAAGCTGCGCGCGCTCATGTGGATTTTTAGTGATAGCGGGAACCATTGCTCCGTAAGAGCAGTTCATCAGACTATAGAACAGGCCAAACAGCATAAATAGTACCGTTGCCAGCCCTGTTTTCACCGTCAGCGTAAAATCGGTTGCTAAAAACTGCGCGCTAGCAACCAATGCGACAGGAAACGACGCATATAAAATAAAGGGCCTGAATTTTCCTTTTGCGCCAATACTGCGGCGCGAGTCCAGCAACACGCCGGTCAGCATATCGGTGAAAGCGGTGAAGAACTTTGCCACCAGAAAGATGATTCCACCGTAATATGCAGGCATCCCAAGTTCATCGGTATAAAATTTAAGCAGATACAGCGTACCGATACACAGCATCAAATTTGAGCCGAAGTCACCCACTCCGTAGGCGAATTTTTCACGCAGGCTCAGTTTTAGCGTTAGCGGATCATGGTCAGACATAATCGCTCCTTAATAACGCCCCTTAGGGCGCTATTCATTATTATTATCAAACGGGTTGTTTACGTGCTTCAATCTCTTCAACGATGCGGACATACATCTTCTCGTTAAGGTTGTAGAAGCAGCCCATTGCCACGATGGTGATGACTGCCAGAGCACACGGATAAATAAAGATCAGCTGACGCAAACCCTCAACGGTACCCGCCGATTGCACTACGTTGGGTACGTAGCCGATCTGTGTCAGCATCCAACCGGGGAAGAAGCCGGCCAGCGCCTGCGAGACTTTACGGAAAAAGGTGAAACCAGTGTATACCGTTCCTTCAGAACGCACGCCGGTACGCCATTCACCGTATTCCACCGTATCGGAGACCAGTGCCCAGTTCAGGCTGTTTACAAACGCCGAACCAAAGAAGGCCAGGCAGGAGAACGCAACAAAACTGACCGAGCCGCCGCCAAAGAAATAGTTGAGCAGATCGCCCACTACCCAAATCAGCAGGCCACCAATGTAGACCTTTTTCTTACCAAAGCGCCTGACCATCCCTGGCATCAAAAACACGCCAATGAAGATACAACCCATGCTGAAAAAGCCCATCCAGGAGAGCAGGATCGGGTCGTTTAATACGTACTGAGTGTAATAGACCTGGATCGCCAGTTTGACGTTGAACGCGCCAAGCGTGCAGAGGTTGGCAATGCACAGAATAAACAGCGGGCGGTTACCGGCGATGGCGCGAAAAGATTGCAATAATCCCGGTTTTTGCGCACTGTCTGCTGGTTTAACTTCCACATAGCGTTCTTTAACCCCTGCATAGCAGAGCCACATAAATAGCAGCCCGAACAAGGAGAACAGCGTGGCGGCGAAGATGTAGCCCAGCTGCGAGTTACCTTCGATGAGGTTCATCACCGGGACAAAACCGACTGTACACAGCAGCAAGCCAAGCGTGGCACCACCCTGACGCCAGGCGGCAAGCGAAGCGCGTTCATCCGGGTTTTTAGTAATCGCGGGAACCATCGCGCCGTAAGAGCAGTTCATCATACTGAAGAACAGTCCGTACAGCATAAACAGTACCGTCGCCATCACCGTTTTACCGGTTACTTCAAACGGTGTGCCGACAAAGTTAGCAATGGCTAAAAGCGTGACCGGGAAAGCGGCATAGAGCACGAATGGACGGAATTTACCTTTCGGACCAATTTTTCGCCGTGAATCGAGCATGATTCCGGTACCCATGTCGGTAAACGCGGTAAAAAACTTGGCTATAAGGAAAATGATCCCGCCGTAAGTACCAGGTAAACCAAGAACATCGGTATAAAATTTGAGTAAATAGAGCGTACCAATGTCCAGTAGGATATTCGAACCTAAATCACCCATCCCATAGGCGAGTTTTTCTTTAAAAGGTAAACGTAGGGTTGCCGGATTGGCTGTATTCTGACTCATGATTATCCCTCATTTGCCCGCGAGTTTCCCCACGGGCGAGCCTGATTAGATGTTGCGTAAAGTTGCAAACAGTGACGCCCACTCACTCTTCGCGCGATAAAAGACCGGAGGCTTGCCAATTGGCGCATCAACGGTTAATTCGCCGCCATTGTGAGTTTCCCCTGTCCAGACGTTGACCCAGCTATCCTCTGGTAGATACAGCGTCCAGTCGTTCCGACCCTGTTCGTGAACCGGTGCCACCAGCAGATCCTGCCCCAACAAGTACTGGTATTTCAGGGTGTAGGTTGTTGCATCGTCTTCGTAATGCAGAAAGAGTGGGCGCATCACAGGCAGACCGGTGGCGGCGTTCTGCGCAACGGCCTGCTTGAGATACGGTTTCAGAGTGGTGAAAACCGTCGTCATGCGGGCAAAGTGGGCGATAGTCTCTGCGTCACCATCAAATTGCCAGTTATCGCCAGGGCGGTTGCCTTCGTGGGTGCGCATCATTGGGGTGAAAGCGCTGAAGTCACACCAGCGCAGCAGCAGCTCTTTCGTGCGTTTCATATCAAACAGCGTGGTATAACCGCCGATATCGCTATGGTGCAGACCGTGGCCGGTCATCGCCAGAGACAGGGCGGCAGGTACGACCGAGGCCAGACCATCGTCGAGGCTCCAGTCAACGTTCTGGTCACCTGCCCACATCATGGTGGAGTATTTCTGGCTGCCGGTATAACCCGCACGCATAAAGAACAAGATCTCGCCGAGCTTACCCGTTTCCTGTAGTGCTTCGTAGTTACACTTCGCCCACAGTGCGGGCCAGGCGTTATGCATGATCTCAGCGCTGACACCATTGTGCAGATACGTATCAGTTGGCAGATATTCGCCAAAATCCGCCATCCAGCCGCCACAGCCGAGTTCAATCATGTTCTTTTTGATCACTTCTTTGAACCAGTCGTAGGCTTCGGGGTTGGTCAGATCGACCACGCCACCGTAAAACTCGCCAAACTCAACCAGGTAGTCATCACCAGAAGCATCTTTTGCCAGATATCCACGTGCCGCGGCCTCGGCGCAGAGCTCTTTATCGCTGGCGACGTAAGGGTTGATATAAGAGAGGAACTGCACGCCTTCGTCTTTCCACTGCTTAATCCGATTATCCAACTGCGGGTAGTTGTCGCTGTTCCACTTCCAGTTCCACATCACGCGTTTGCCAAACGAGGTCATGCGGATCCCGGACCAGTCCTGTGCCCAGATGCCGTTTACCTTCACGCCTGCGTTACGCATGGTGTCCAGTTTGTTCTGGCAAACTTCGGTCCCGCCTTGAATACCCAGCGTGACGCCGTCGTAAATCCAGTCCGGCAGTTCCGGCTGACGGCCTAACAATGCGGTCAGTTTTTCCAACAAGGAGATGTAGGTGTCAGCGCATTCAAAGCGCAGAGTGGTTTTGTCTTCCCACAATGCCAGTTCGTGGTATTCCGGCGCGCTGAAATCGAAATTCATATAACAGCTGTTATCAACATGGCAGTAGTATTTTTGTGTGCTGATGAAGGTTGGCTGCGGGAAGAAGGTCCAGTAATAGTCGCCACCCGCATTCTCTTTGCAGTCTGCCTGCCAGGTGACATAGCTATTTTTGTTGCGGCCTACACCCTGTTCGCTGGTCCACAGCGGGAACGGCTTGCCGCGTAAATCAAAGTAAGAGAACTGTTCGCCGCAGCCGTAGACATGGTCTTCCGGGGTGGCGGCCAGACGTAACCAAATACGGTTGTGGTTAAGATCGTCGTTATGCAGATCCAGCTTCAGGCGGCCTTGTTCATCAGTGGAGATTTGCAAGGTGGCGTTGATGGCACCGCCGCGGCTGAAATGCACCAGCCAGCCTTCAGGTGATTTGCTGACCGTTACATCCGTGAGTGCAATCTTCTCATTGAGTTTGTCTTTAATACTGAAATTGCCACGAAACATATCGATATCGGCAACGCCAGCCCCAATCCACAGGCAAGGGGTTTCTGTGCTGTGACGTAAAATTAGGCGATTTTGCCAGGTGAGAGTAAAGCCATCCTGAAACGTGGCGAGCTCTAATGCGGTTGACCGTTGTTGTAGCGAATTCATTATAGTCTCCGTAAAAATAGGGTAATTCGGTAATCTGTCGGAAATCGGTTATTCACTGCCGATTAAAAAATTCAGTTGATGTTTCTCTCCGGGGGCGAGATGAATCAGGCTAATCCCGGAATTAAAGGCGTCGGGTGGGCAGGTCATGGGTTCTACTGCCAAGCCTCTCCTTGCTAATTTTTCGCCCGTATACACCTGTAGCCAGGGCTGGTTGCTGCGTAGAAAGGTGGACATTTTTTGTGAATGGCTGCTTATCCTGACTTCCCATTCCTCCGGGGATAAAGCGCTTTTGAACGTATGGTCGATAGCAGTACTTGCCACGATGCGTGGCACAGAAAAATTCAATTCGCCGTGGACTACCTCACTAGCCGGAAGTGTTAATTCGCAGCTGTCGATGTGTTGAAGGTTACAGGTCAAATAGGGGTGCGCTCCTGCACCATAAGGGGCCGTTTCATCACCCACATTCTGTGTACAAATAGAAACGTGCAGTCCGCTGGTGGCATCCAGTCGGTAAATCACCTCTGACATCAGCGCAAAGGGATAACCATAGGAGGGCGGCAGAAAAACAGTCAGCGACACTTCTGATGCCGACTGATGGTTAATTTGCCAGTCCCGCCATGCTAGCAACCCATGAATGGCGGTATGCGAAACAGGGTCGTTAACAGCAAGTTGAAGCGTCTTGCTGTTGTATCGATAGCAGCCATCCGTCACGCGATTTGGCCAGGGAATAAGGACTTTTCCCAGATGGGCCAGTGGCATCTCATCCGGCTTATGCGGAATGACGACATGACGAGCATGGTGCGTTAGTTCAGCCAAACCCGCACCTACCGTGACGATTACCGCCTGGTAGTGACCTGCCTTAAGATGAATGGTTTTTCCGCCGCTGTGCATGGCTGCTATCCTCGTGACTTATTTGGCGTTAACGTCCAGTAGACCGGCGGCGACCGCCGGGGCTAATCCCGGAGCCAACGGCAGACGCGGGATCACCAGGCAATGCAACAGATGATAAATATCCTGCTTGCCGTCCCAGACTTTGGTGGTCACCTTGTTATTGGTATCCAGCTCCTGCCACCACGAGCCGGTCTCGTAGTCCATCAGATAAGTGATGCAGTAATCCCACCATTTTTGGTACCAGGCTTCGTACTGACTATCGCCAGTGAGGGTATAAAGGGCGTAAGCTGTCCCCATGGCTTCGACTATCGGCCAGCGCACTCTTTCACGTACGATTGGTTTGCCGTCCCAGCCCACCGAGTAGACAAATCCGTCAGCACCGTCCGGTGCCCAGGCATCGCGGATGGTGGCATGAAAAAGACCTTTGGCATCTTCCAGTAGCCAGGCGGGCGGCGTTTCGAAGCAAGCTTCCAGAGCGGCATGCAGATGTAGCATCAGGCGACCCCACTCAATCCAGTGTCCCGGTGTACCTCCGTAGGCGCGGAAGCGGTGGGCGGGGTTATCTTTGTTGTAATCGCGAATAGGGTTCCATTGGGAATCAAAGTGTTCGTTGACCCGATATTCGCCGCTGCGGGCTACGTCGTGAATAATCACCGAAGCGATACGCAGCGCCCGATCCAACCATTTACGGTCATGTGTGACGTCGTAAACGATCAGGAAGGCTTCAACCGCATGCATGTTGGCGTTGCCACCACGGTAATCTTCCGTCTGGCTGAAGGCTTCGTCCCAGGACTCCAGGCACATCTGCTCATCTTCACTCCAGAAGTATTTTTCGATCACCTCAATGGCATCATCCAACAGTATTCTGGCCTGCGGATGACCGGTAGTGACCGCACTTGCCGCACCGAGTAACACAAAGAAATGCTGATAGCCCTGTTTGGAAGCATCCATTACTCCTTCGTCGTTCACGCAGGCATACCAGCCACCGTAGCGTTTATCACGTAGTGCACCGTTCAGAGAGTTAATACCGTGCTCGACTAACTGGTATGCTCCTGGACGCCCCATGGATGCCGCAACAGAATAGACGTGCAACATACGCGCGGTGATCCACAGATGCGTTCCCATCTCCGCTCTGACCTGACCAGTGTTTCCCAGCCAGCCAAAGCCAGTTGGCACCACCGCGTTCTTACCGAAATTAAAGATTCGGTCGGTCTCCTGCTCCAGCCAACGGTTGTGGCTCAAGGTGTTAAACCATTTCATTCTTTGATCCTCGTATTAACGGCGGCGGGCCATCATTTCATCGACAATTTCACCCAGACGCTGCAATTTCGGTGCAGAGACATCGCGCAGCATCAGTTCGGTATCTGGCAGACCCACTACTGAAG
This sequence comes from Citrobacter sp. Cm046, assembly GCF_030333065.1. Lineage (NCBI taxonomy): Bacteria > Pseudomonadati > Pseudomonadota > Gammaproteobacteria > Enterobacterales > Enterobacteriaceae > Citrobacter > Citrobacter sp. Cm046. The sequence goes on from NZ_JAOWGP010000041.1 coordinate 29,110, forward strand.
ACCAGACTGCACGTCCAGCCAGGAAGCCAGAGGCTCCCGCTGTCATTGCAACGCTGACGGCGCGAGGGAACAGTTTTTCGTCAACGCCGGAAGAGAGAATGACCCACGGCATATTGATGTTTTCATTCAGGCGTTGGGATGCAGTGAGGAGTTCGTGTTGCGAACCTTTGCCGTACAGTGGCATTTCTACTTTGTAGAGATCGGCGCCGCTGTCACCCAGTTCTTTAGCGGCATCGATAATAGCTTGTTCGCGATCGAACTTATCGCCACGACGCGGCGGGCGTACCACTGGCTCGATAATGCTCAGTAGACCATTGGAGTGGCACATTTGATTGAATTCTTTCACCATATCCAGGCGCTGCTGGGCATCTTCATCGCTACGCCACAGCACCAGCAGTTTCAACGCTTTCGCGCCGTCCTGCTTCACGGCTTGCGGATCGATCGCCCTATCAATAACCACGCTATCAACAGGGATACCATTGCCTGGAATGAATGCATCGGCGGCAACAATCATGGCGCAGCTTTTGGCTACCGCGTTTTGTTCCACCACCTGGCGATAGCAGAATTGCTGATCGACCAAAACGGCCGATGCATAAGGAGAAAGAATCTTCGCTGCATTCACTTTGAAATCGGTCAGAACGTTGTCGCTTACCGGGGATTTCGCTCCTGCAGCGGCAAACATTAAACGCATAGCTTCGCGTTGGTCGACTGCCAGCATGGCAAAACCGCCGGATGCACGCGTAATGTCTTTGATGGAGTAGTTGTTCATTCAATTTTCCTTTATACAGTCGTTACATTTTTACTTTGGCAGTAAGCCCGGCGCTGTTACGTACCTGCTCAAGAATTGCGGTCCAGTCTTCCCGACCACGACCCGCTGCGCGCGCCTGGTTATAAACTTCTCGGGACGCAGCACCGAGCGGCATTGGTACATGCAACTGATTGGCAACATCCAGCGCTATGCCAAGATCCTTGTGGGCCAAATCGATCATAAAGGCAGGGGAAAGATCGCCTTTCAGTACTTTGTTTGGCCAGGACGTCGTGAAGTGGCCTTTTCCGGCAGGTGTTCCGCTCATGACTTTTAAAGCCACATCAAAAGAAAGATCGAGCGCTTCACATAACGTGGCTGCTTCGGCGGAAAGCGCATTCAGGGCAATACTCATATAGTTATTGATAAGCTTCACGCGGATCCCCATACCTGGTCCGCCTGCATTGATCAATTCGTTACCCATTGCCATTAGTACCGGCGTAGCGTGTTCAACCTGCTCGGCTGAGCCACCTGCCAGCAGCAGTAATGTTCCAGCGATCGCGTGATCGGAAGTGCGCCCGACCGGGCAATCCATCATGCTGAAGCCCTTAGCACGCATATCGGCAATTAACTTGTCGGTTTGCAGTGGGTGAATAGTGGACATATCAATAACCAGTGCCTGCGAGGAAAGGGTTTCGCAGACGCCAGACTCACCAAACAATACGTTGCGCACCAGATCGCCGTTTGGCAGCATCGTGATGACAAACTCTGCATCTTTTGCGGCTTGAGCTGGGTTGCTGGCAGGTTGTGCTCCTTGCGCTACCAGGCGCTGAACAGCATCCGGGTTAACGTCAAAGACGCTGAGCTGATGGCCTTGCTTCAGCAAATTACTCGCCATGGGGGAACCCATCTGACCTAATCCGATAAATGCTATAACTGCCATAACGTTCTCCTGAGACGTGGATGTCATTTTTTGTCATTTAAAATCGGTTTTTTCTGTCTGTTTTTGATCGTATTTGTAATTTATGGTCAAAAAATTGACAGCCGTCACTTTTTAAACATTTTGTGAAATTAAAATGATCCCATCCGAAACGTTTGAGGAATGACCATGATTCGTGTTGCTTGTGTGGGTATTACCGTGATGGATCGCATCTATTACGTGGAAGGCTTACCAACTGAAGGTGGTAAATATGTGGCGAAGCGCTATACGGAAGTGGGCGGGGGGCCTGCTGCAACGGCTGCAGTAGCCGCGGCGAAGTTGGGGGCGCAGGTAGACTTTATTGGTCGTGTTGGCGATGACGACACCGGAAATAGTCTGTTGGGGGAACTTGAATCGCTGGGGGTAAATACTCGCTATACCCGGCGCTACGTAGGGGCTAATTCTTCACAATCGGCGATTATGGTCGATGGACAAGGGGAGCGGATTATCATCAATTACCCCAGCCCGGATTTACTGCCAGATGCCGACTGGCTAAATGAGATCGACTTTTCCCAGTGGGATGTGGTGTTGGCAGATGTTCGCTGGCATGAGGGGGCGAAGCAGGCATTCACGCTGGCGCGCCGGGCTGGCGTGATGACAGTACTGGATGGCGATGTAACGCCACAGGACATCAGTGAGTTGGTGGCATTAAGCGATCATGCTGCATTTTCTGAGCCGGGCCTGGCGCGTCTGGCGGGAACGAAAGATATTGATACCGCACTAAAAAAAGCGCAAATGCTCACAAATGGACATGTCTATGTGACTCGCGGCAGTGAAGGATGTGACTGGATAGAGAATAATGCATTACAGCATCAGCCTGGATTCTCAGTCGATGTGGTTGATACCACGGGAGCCGGGGATGTTTTTCATGGTGCACTGGCATTTGGTCTGGCTTCCGGTATCGCTCAGAATGATGCCGTCAGGTTCGCCAGCGGGGTTGCGGCGCTGAAGTGTACGCGCCCGGGGGGACGTGCGGGGATCCCTGACTGTGATCAAACGCGATCTTTTCTGTCACTTTTTGTATAAAATGCCAGGGCAATGGTTTTTCGAGGAAATTTCATGAGCCTTACCGAACTGACCGGTAACCCGCGACACGATCAGTTGCTTATGCTGATCAGCGAGCGCGGTTATATGAATATTGACGAGCTGGCCAGCCTGCTGGATGTTTCCACGCAGACCGTACGTCGCGATATTCGTAAATTAAGCGAGCAGGGATTGATTACGCGTCATCACGGTGGGGCGGGTAGAGCCTCCAGCGTGGTGAATACGGCATTCGAGCAGCGTGAAGTCTCCTGGACGGAAGAGAAAAAAGCCATCGCGGAAGCGGTGGCAGACTACATTCCTGACGGCTCGACGGTGTTCATTACTATTGGTACCACTGTGGAGCAGGTGGCGAGAGCGCTATTAAACCACAACCATTTACGCATTATTACCAATAGCCTGCGCGTGGCGCATATTCTTTATAATAATCCGCGTTTCGAAGTGATGGTTCCTGGGGGAACGCTTCGCCCACATAACAGTGGCATTATTGGTCCTTCAGCTACGGCATTCGTCGCAGATTTTCGTGCCGATTATCTGGTGACCAGCGTAGGGGCAATTGATAGCGATGGTGCGTTGCTGGAATTTGATGTTAATGAAGCCAGCGTTGTTAAAACGATGATGTCCCACTCCCGGCAAATCCTCCTTGCTGCTGATCATACGAAATACACGGCTTCCGCAGCGGTTGAGATTGGCAACGTTTCTCAGGTGACAGCGCTGTTTACCGATGAATATCCTGGTCCGGCATTACACAATCTGCTCCAGTCGCAGCAGGTTGAAATTGTGCAAGTGAGCCCTTCTCAGGATGATGCTCTATAGATGTTACCCAATCCTTTGCTGGCCAGGTAAGTCCAAAGCTTTCACGCTCTCATAGTCAAACTTCTCCTTTCCCGCTACAGTTATTCATCCACGGCGAGTAAGGAGAAGGGCATGCTCTATATCTTTGATTTGGGTAATGTGATTGTCGATATCGACTTCAATCGCGTGTTAGGTACATGGAGCGATCTGAGTCGTGTACCGCTGGCTTCGCTGAAGCAAAGTTTTACCATGGGAGATGCTTTTCACCAGCATGAACGGGGTGAAATAACGGATGAGGCCTTTGCCGAGGCTCTGTGCCATGACATGGCGCTTCCGTTGAGTTATGAGCAGTTCTCTCATGGCTGGCAGGCTGTTTTCGTCGCATTACGACCTGAAGTGATCGACATTATGCATAAACTGCGTGAGCAAGGGCATCGCGTGGTCGTGCTCTCGAATACCAACCGCTTGCACACGACGTTTTGGCCGGATGAGTATCCTGAAGTTCGTCAGGCTGCTGACCATATTTATCTTTCCCAGGAACTCGGCATGCGTAAACCGGAAGCGCGGATTTACCAGCATGTCCTGCAGTCTGAAGGTTTTTCCGCTGCGGATGCGGTCTTTTTTGATGACAACGCCGATAATATTGAAGGGGCTAACCGGCTAGGGATCACCAGTATCCAGGTCGTCGATAAAACGACCATTCCTGACTATTTCGCGAAGTTGTTATGCTAAAAAATGTACACCAAAAAGCCCGGCATCATACGCGTCCTGTATGGGCCTGGCTTAAGCTATTATGGCATCGCATTGATGAGGACAATATGACGACGCTGGCAGGAAATCTTGCCTACGTTTCATTGCTCTCATTAGTGCCGCTTATCGCCGTTGTTTTTGCTCTTTTCGCCGCATTTCCGATGTTTTCTGACGTCAGCATCCAGCTACGGCATTTTATTTTTGCTAATTTTATCCCGGCGACGGGTGACGTCATTCAGCGTTATATCGAACAGTTTGTCGCAAACTCAAACAAAATGACGGCGGTTGGCGCGTGTGGGCTGATTGTGACGGCGCTATTGCTGATGTATGCCATAGACAGCGCGTTGAATACCATCTGGCGTAGCAAGCGTACACGGCCTAAAGTGTATTCTTTTGCTGTCTACTGGATGATTTTAACGTTGGGTCCGCTGTTGGCAGGGGCCAGCCTGGCAATCAGCTCGTATCTGTTGTCACTTCGTTGGGCCAGCGATCTCAACTCAGTCATTGATGATGTACTGCGCATTTTTCCGTTGGTGCTCTCCTGGCTCTCATTCTGGCTGCTTTACAGCATCGTACCCACGACGCGCGTACCCAATCGCGATGCGGTGATCGGGGCATTTGTCGCCGCCGTTTTGTTCGAAGCCGGGAAAAAAGGATTTGCGCTCTACATCACTATGTTCCCGTCTTATCAGCTTATTTACGGTGTCCTGGCGGTGATCCCCATTTTATTTGTCTGGGTGTACTGGACGTGGTGTATCGTCTTGCTAGGCGCGGAAATAACTGTCACTCTCGGGGAATACCGCAAACTTAAACAAGCCGCAGAACAAGAAGAAGCAGAGCAACCATGATTGCATTAATTCAGCGCGTAACCCGTGCCAGCGTCACCGTGGAGGGCGAGGTGACGGGTGAAATCGGCCCAGGACTTTTGGTCTTATTAGGTGTCGAAAAGGATGATGACGAACAGAAAGCGAACCGCCTGTGTGAACGCGTGCTCGGATATCGAATTTTTAGTGATTCCGAAGGTAAGATGAATCTGAACGTGCAGCAGGCCGGTGGCAGTGTGCTGGTGGTATCACAGTTTACGCTGGCAGCAGATACCGAACGCGGTATGCGCCCCGGATTTTCAAAGGGTGCGGCACCCGATCGGGCAGAGGCGCTGTACGAGTACTTCGTTGAGCGCTGCCGTCAGCAGGAAATGAACACGCAGACCGGACGATTCGCTGCTGATATGCAGGTTTCACTGGTTAATGATGGCCCCGTGACGTTCTGGTTACAGGTATGAACCAGCTTCCGGCGTGGTCGCGGGTAACAAGAGAGAATACAACTATGTATCACCTTCGAGTACCGCAAACAGAAGAAGAACTGGAGCGTTACTACCAGTTCCGCTGGGAGATGCTGCGTAAACCGCTGCACCAGCCAAAAGGCTCAGAACGGGATGCCTGGGATGCCATGGCTCATCACCAGATGGTGGTGGATGAAGAGGGTAATCTAGTTGCTGTAGGCCGTCTGTACATCAATGCGGATAACGAAGCCTCTATACGCTTTATGGCGGTTGATCCGTCAGTACAGGAGAAGGGACTGGGAACGCTAATGGCGATGACCCTCGAGTCTGTGGCGCGTCAGGAAGGCGTTAAGCGCGTAACCTGCAGCGCCCGTGAAGACGCAGTCGAATTTTTCGCCAAGCTGGGATTTGTGAGTCAGGGAGAAATTACCACGCCGCAGACCACGCCAGTGCGCCACTTTTTGATGATTAAACCCATCGCTACGCTGGATGATATTCTCCATCGTGGTGACTGGTGTGGGCAGTTACAGCAAGCCTGGTACGAGCATATTCCGTTGAGTGAGAAGATGGGTGTGCGTATTCAGCAGTATACCGGGCAAAAATTTATTACGACGATGCCCGAGACCGGCAATCAGAATCCTCACCATACCTTGTTCGCGGGAAGCCTGTTTTCACTGGCGACATTAACCGGTTGGGGACTCATCTGGTTGATGTTACGCGAGCGCCATCTGGGCGGGACAATTATCCTCGCCGACGCACATATCCGATACAGCAGGCCTATCACCGGGAAACCCACTGCCATCGCTGATCTGGGCTCACTGAGTGGAGACCTCGACCGTCTGGCGAGAGGCCGCAAGGCGCGAGTTCAGATGCAGGTAGAGCTGTTTGGCGATGATACGGCGGGCGTGGTATTTGAAGGCACGTACATCGTGTTGCCTGCGAAACCCTTCGGACCGCTGGAAGAGGGCGGCAACGAGGAAGAGTAATCAGAAAGGGATTCCTTTTTATTCGATGAACGCGTCTGCCGGAAGATTACAGGGTGCTGCGAGCGCCTTGTGATGCTCGGCTTCGCTGCACCTTTGGCTTCACAAAGAAATAGTTTTTACTACATCATTGAAAGTATCCCACTCTCCAGGCCACGTCACGTATAGCATTGCGTGCCGCATGGCTAATACCTGCAAGCTGAAAAAAACCGTGGATGACACCGAAATAACGCTGGCAGGTGCATTCCACATCTTGCTCCAGGAACCGTTGATACAAGGCTTCACCTTCATCGCGTAGTGGGTCAAATTCAGCAGTAATGATGTGTGTGGGTGGTAAACCGTTGAAATCATCCCTCCACAATGGGCTGGCCTCAGGGTCGAGAGGATCGGTATGCGACAAATACATCTCATAGCCAGACAGCAGCGTGTCGCGAGTAATGATGTAATCCTGCCCATTACGGGTGTAACTCTCAAACCTGGCGGTTGCATCCAGCATTGGGTAAATCAGAATAAGCTTGGCGGGTTGCCAGATATTTTTGGCTTTCAGGCGTAGTGCGGTGACCAGCGCCAGATGCCCGCCCGCGCTATCGCCAGTAAGCGTGATGTTATTGCGGTCTACACCCAGTTTCTCGGCATACTTCCAGATGATATTAGACCCTCTTTCGGCATCATCATGTGCTGCCGGGAAAGGGTGTTCTGGCGCAAGGCGGTACTTCACCGCAATCACCCGGCAGTCGCTGTACCAGGCAAGTTGCCTCAGTTGGTTATCATGTGTCGTAAATCCACCGCTGACAAAGCAACCACCATGATAATAGATGACGCAGGGCAGTAAACCCGAGACGCCGGGCGGCGAAACGACGCGAAATGTCATGGCATCGAGTTCAATATCTTCAACCTGTACGTGGGTTTCTGTTTCCCCGGCGAGCACGGTACTGGCGATGTACCCTGCTCTCCGGTCATCAATACTCTGTGTGCGTGAAGAAGGGCGACCCGCTGCAATAAACTCTTCAACCAGCTGTGCAATTCCATTTTCCAGTGCCATTTTTTTGTCTTTAACCTGTGTGAATATACAGTGTTATAGCCTGGATATTAGCAAAAGAAAATGGAGAATTTTGTCTGGACAGTGATTCTGGAAAGCGGCTCGCAAAAGTAAATTAACCACTCGCAGAGCTCTTCTCTTTAGAATTTACTGGGTATAAATTGCTCGTGTTTTAATCTTGAGTGATATACTGGAGATATATATGAGCGTGATGATTGGACTTGGTATGGGCCGAATTTTACTCGATTTATCAGATGAAGTGATTAAACGACTGGACGATCTCAAAGTGCAGCGCAATCTTCCCCGCGCGGAACTGTTGCGAGAGGCGGTTGAGCAATATCTGGAAAGACAGGAGCAGGCAGAAACCACGATTTCCAGCGCACTTGGCTTATGGCAGGGCTGTGAAGAAGACGGTGTGGAATACCAGCGCAAACTGCGTGAGGAGTGGTAATGGCTAATGGATCGGCACTTTTTGACACCAATATTTTAATCGACTTATTCAGCGGGCGGCGCGAAGCAAAACAAGCGTTAGATGCATGGCCGCCGCAGAATGCGATTAGCCTTATTACCTGGATGGAAGTGATGGTTGGTGCCAAAAAGTACAATCAGGAGCACCGCACGCGCGTTGCGATGAGCGCATTTAATGTTATCGGTGTATCGCAGGAAATTGCCGAGCGAAGTGTTGCTTTGCGCCAGGAGTATGGGATGAAACTTCCGGATGCCATTATTCTGGCGACAGCGCAGGTTCATCGCCTTGAACTGGTCACGCGTAACACCAGGGACTTTGCCGGAATACCGGGCGTGACGACGCCATACGAATGGTAACTTGGGCGACTTACGCCGCCCGGTATAACAGAGAATTTACTCTCCCTCTCCCGGAAACAGGAACGGGTTGATGGAACTGCGGGCAAAACCCTCTTGTTCCATGTGCGCGTCCAGCATCAGTGAGGCGAGGTCGTCGGCAACAGCTTCTACTTTAGGGTCTTTTTCCTGATATAAAATCTTCAGGTAAGTTCCGCAGTCGCCACAGCTTTCAGCTTTAATAGCTGACTGCTCGTTATCCAGTGACCAGTAGTTCAAATCACGGCTTTGCTCGCAGTTGCTGCACTTCACGCGCACGACGTGCCACTCGGTTTCACACAAGTTGCAGTGCAGATAGCGCAGCCCCTGAGTGGTACCAATTTGCACCATACTGGAAACTGGCATCGAACCGCACACTGGGCAGAACTGGCGTTGTTCACCGTATTCTGCACGCGCTTTTCCGGGGATCAGGCTTGCCATTTGTGCCCAGTAGAGTGACAGAGCGGCCCAGATGAACGGCGCTTTATCGCTGCTGACAGACGCAAAATCAGAAGCAAACAGCGCACTGGCCATCAGTTCCAGCTCTTGCTCTGAGGCTTTTTCCAGATTCTCGATCACTGCTAAAGCTGGACCGCTCATTTCCGGTTTCAGCTCAGCAATTAACGATTGCAGCAGCTTTTGCCAGTGCTTATCGCGTGGAAGGACGTGGATATCCAGCGGCGGCTTGCCCTGATCGTTTGCTTCTTTGATGCGTGCGGTCAGGTCTATCTGCAGCGGATGGTCGTACAGCACCACTTCCTGTGCATGGGCGATCAGCGCGGCAAAGCGCAGGTAATCACCCAGCGGGTTGTTTTCAGCCAGCTCGCGCAGACGTTCAGCACGGCGGTTATACAAATTTTTGAGCCTGGGGAATAATAACGGCGGAATCATATCCGCCGTGCGTTTATCGCTCTTCTCCAGCTCATCTTGCGGGATTATGCGAATACTCATTCAGATGACTTTTCCTGTTTCTGGCGGACTTCACGGTACCAGCGTGGGTGATGTTTCTTCGCCCATGAACTGGTGACCCATCCTTCCACCATCGCGGTAATGGTGCCTTTCACCCAAAGGGCGGCGTAAATGTGCACCATGATAACCACAATTAACGCTACTGCGGCAAATGAATGCAGCATTAACGCGAATCGGATCACCGGGATTGAGAAAGCAGGCGCAAAATATGGACGCCAGATGACCACTCCACTCACCAGCAACAGGACCAGGAAGATAATCGCCGCCCAGAATACGCATTTCTGGCCGAAGTTATAACGTCCCGTGTCACCTACTTCCTCGTTGACGACGATCTTACGAATATTCTTCGCCCAAAAGATATCATCCCGATTGATTAGATTGTGGTGCCAGTAACGGAAAAACATGATGATAAACGAGGCAAACATGATCACACCGACAAACGGGTGCAGAATTCGCGCCAGTTGTGGAGTGCCCATAATTTGCATCAGCCAGTTAAAAGACGGGAAGAGAAAGCCCATCCCGCTCACTGCCGCCAGGATGAAACAGAAGGCGGTGATCCAGTGGTTGATGCGTTCCGGCGCCGTGTAGCGCACGATGGTGTCACGTCGTTTCATTTGCGCACCTCGTCTTTTTCTTCATGCAGATTGTCTTCTTCCTCTTCCGCACGGTTCGGACCGACACCGACGTAATGGAAGATACTGGCCGCAAATGTCGCTGCAAAGCCGACGGCTGCGAGGGGTTTCCAGATGCCTTTCCAGAACTTCACGGTGGCGCTGATTTCCGGGTTCTCCGGCAGGCCGTGATACAGATTCGGCTTGTCGGCGTGGTGCAATACATACATTACGTGCGTACCGCCAACACCCGCTGGATCGTACAGACCCGCATTGTCGTAACCACGAGTTTTCAGCTCCGCCACGCGCTCGCCTGCCAGCGTTTTCATCGACTCTTTGGTACCGAAATGAATCGCGCCGGTTGGGCAGGTTTTCACGCAGGCCGGTTCTTGCCCGACCACGACACGGTCAACGCACAGCGTACATTTATAGACGCGGTTATCGTCCGGGTTGAGTCGTGGCACGTCGAACGGGCAGCCCGCGATGCAGTAACCGCAGCCAATACACTGCTCGGACTGGAAGTCGACGATACCGTTGGCATACTGAATGATTGCGCCTTCAGCCGGGCATGCCTTCAGGCAGCCCGGATCGGCGCAGTGCATACAGCCATCCTTACGGATAAGCCATTCGAGTTTGTCGTCTTGTTCCACTTCCGAGAAACGCATCACCGTCCAGGATTTGGCGGTTAAATCAGCCGGGTTGTCATATACCCCAACGTTGTTACCCACTTCATCACGGATATCGTTCCATTCCGAACACGCCACCTGACATGCTTTACAGCCGATACAGGTGGTGACGTCGATAAGCTTTGCCACCTCTTCCTGATGGTCCCGCGCCTGAGGCGCGGGCGTGAAACCGTTAGTGGCGGAACGACGAATGATGTCTTGCGATTGATAAGCCATAGGTCGTCTCCGTTACACCTTTTCCACGTTCACGAGGAAGGACTTAAATTCCGGTGTCTGCGTGTTCGCATCACCGACGAATGGCGTTAACGTATTAGCGATAAAGCCTTTTTTCGCCACGCCTTCGTAGCCCCAGTGAATAGGAATACCGATAGTGTCGATATCCTGACCGTTTGCCTTCAGCGTGCGAATGCGTTTTGTCACCACTGCTTTGGCTTTAATGTAGCCGCGGTTAGAGGAGACTTTGACAGTATCGCCGTGGGATATACCGAGCTTATTCGCCAGCTTCTCACCAATTTCTACAAACTGTTCTGGCTGGGCGATGGCGTTCAGCAGCGCATGTTTGGTCCAGTAGTGGAAGTGCTCGGTCAGGCGATACGTTGTCCCGACGTACGGGAACTTATCTGCTTTCCCCAGTGCTTCTTCGTCGCCTTTAAAGATACGGGCGGCAGGGTTAGAGATAACGTTCGGGTGCAGCGGGTTAGTCCCCAGTGGGGTTTCAAACGGCTCGTAGTGTTCCGGGAATGGGCCTTCTGCCATTTTATCGATAGCAAACAGACGTCCCATACCTTCGGGCTGCATGATAAACGGTCCGACATTGCTGCCAGGTGCGGCGGCGCTGTAGTCCGGAATATCCATCCCGCTCCATTTCGCCCCATCCCATTTCAGGATCTGGCGCTTCGGATCCCACGGGTTACCCTGTGGGTCAGCGGAGGCACGGTTATACAGAATGCGCCGGTTGAGCGGCCATGCCCATGCCCAGCCCAGCGTATTGCCAAGGCCCGACGGGTCGGCGTTATCGCGACGCGCCATCTGGTTGCCTTCCGGCGTCCAGCTTCCGGCGAAAATCCAGCAACCGCTGGAGGTCGTACCGTCATCGCGCAACTGGGCAAACGAGCTAAGCTGTTGGCCTTTCTTGACGATAACCGCGCCAGTAGCCGGATCGGTGATGTCGGCCAACGCTTTACCGTTACTCTCCATCGCCACTTCTTCCGAAGCCGGTTCATGTGGTGTGGAGTAGTTCCAGGTCATACTCAGCACCTGTTCCGGGTTTGCGCCGCCCTGTTCGGCGTACATTTTACGCAGACGCAGGAAGATACCGGCGAGGATTTCACCGTCAGTGGCGGCAATCCCTGGGGCATCCGCACCTTTCCAGTGCCATTGCAGCCAGCGACCAGAGTTAACGATAGAACCGTTTTCTTCCGCGAAGCAGGTGGACGGCAGGCGGAAAACTTCAGTCTGGATTTTCGAGGGATCAACATCGTTCGACTCACCGTGGTTTTGCCAGAAGGTGGACGTTTCGGTGTTGAGCGGATCGATAGTTACCAGGAACTTCAGTTTCGACAGTGAAGCCACTACCTTGTTTTTGTTAGGGAATGAGGCAACCGGGTTGAAGCCCTGGCAGATGTAGCCATTCACTTTGCCCTGGTTCATCATCTCGAAGTACTGCAGAACGTCATACCCTTTGTCCCACTTCGGCAGCCAATCGAAGCCCCAGCTATTTTCCGCTGTCGCTTTATCGCCAAAGAAGGCCTTCATCATCGAAACGAAGAATTTCGGGTAGTTGCCCCAGTAGTTTACCTGACCTTCCAGCAACGGTTTTGGTGTGTTAGCAGCAAGGTAGGTTTGCAGGTCGGTTTGTTTTTCGCTTGGCAGCGTCATATAGCCTGGCAGGCTTTGTGACAGCAAACCTAAGTCAGTCAGCCCCTGAATGTTGGAGTGACCACGCAGGGCGTTAACACCGCCGCCAGCCATACCCATATTGCCAAGCAGCAACTGGATCATCGCCATGGTACGAATGTTCTGCGCACCAACGGAGTGTTGTGTCCAGCCCAGCGCGTACAGGAACGAGGCGGTTTTATCTTTCACGCTGGTTTCAGCGATATATTCGCAGACTTTCAGGAAGTCGGCTTTCGGCGTACCGCAGATGTTTTCTACGACGTCCGGCGTGTAGCGGGAAACGTGTGTTTTCAGCAGGTTCCAGACACAGCGCGGATGTTGCAGGGTGACATCGCGTTTGGCGAAGCCTTTTTCATCCAGCTCGTAGTTCCAACTGGTTTTATCATACTTGCGTTTATCCGCGTCATAGCCGGTGAACAGGCCATCTTCGAAGCCATAATCTTCACGCACAATCAGGCTGGCGTTGGTATAGGCCTCGGTGTATTCGCGGTTAAATTTTTCGTTATTCAGCAGGTACAGCAAAACGCCTGACAGGAATGCAATGTCAGTACCAGAACGAATTGGGGCATAAAAATCAGCCACCGCAGCAGTTCGCGTAAAGCGCGGATCAATCACAATCAGCTTCGCGCCGTTGTGAATTTTGGCTTCCATCGCCCAGCGGAATCCGACCGGGTGAGCTTCAGCGGCGTTACCGCCCATCACCACGATAAGGTTGGCATTTTTGATGTCGACCCAGTGGTTGGTCATCGCACCGCGACCAAATGTTGGAGCAAGACTTGCTACCGTTGGTCCGTGTCAGACACGCGCCTGGTTGTCGACCGCGAGCATACCGAGCGCGCGAGAGAATTTTTGCGTTAAGTAGCCGGTTTCATTACTGGAAGCGGAAGCACACAGCATCCCGGTTGAAAGCCAGCGGTTAACGGTAACGCCTTCGGCGTTCTGCGCAACGTAGTTTGCGTCGCGGTCTTCTTTCATCAGTTTAGCGATGCGGTCAAATGCCTCATCCCAACTGATTTGTTGCCATTTATCGGAGCCAGGCGCGCGGTATTCCGGGAATTTGAGGCGGCTTTCGGAATGGATAAAATCCACCAGACCGGCCCCTTTAGGGCAAAGCGCACCACGGTTGACCGGATGGTCCGGATCACCCTCGATATGGAAGATGGATGCTTTGGCGTTTTTTGCTCCGTCACCGAGACTGTACATTAACAGTCCACAGCCAACGGAACAGTAAGTGCAGGTGTTACGGGTTTCGCGGGTGCGCAGCAATTTATATTGCCGTGTTTCCGCTAGCGCTACGCCGGGTGCAAAGCCCAGTGCCGCTGCCGTGGTGCCTGCCATACCGCCAGCGCAGATCTTAAAGAACTGCCTTCTGCTGACCTGCATGGTTCGCTCCTTGTTTCGACATTGTCACGTTCCCTTCGTTTTTTGTAACGCGAACGCGAGGGAAGTGGTTGTTATTTTTCTTTGCGGACGGGACCGCAAAGGTCCAGAATTGGGTGAATTTCCCTCCGTTCAGGAGGGGTTTGTAAAGAATACCACAATGTTGGTATGTGTGTTCCAATATGGTTAAAAGAAAGTGAATAAGATTATTCAAGAAAACAACCAAAATGTGACGACTGTTACGGGATCACGTCAGTTGACCCTCTGGAAACGTGAGGATTTGCAACATCCTCAGCCGGATGAGGTGGCTGAAGAAGTGCCTGTTGCGCTGGTTTACAACGGGATTTCACACGTGGTGATGATGGCATCACCGAAAGATCTTGAGCATTTCGCGCTGGGCTTTTCGCTTTCTGAAGGCATTATTGAGAGCCCGCAGGATATCTTCGGGATGGAAGTGGTTCCTTCCTGTAACGGACTTGAGGTGCAGGTTGAACTCTCCAGCCGCCGTTTTATGGGGTTGAAGGAGCGTCGTCGCGCACTGGCAGGTCGCACTGGCTGCGGCGTTTGCGGCGTGGAACAACTCAATGACATTGGTAAGCCGGTCCAGCCTCTGCCGTTTACGCAGACATTTGATCTGGCGGACCTCGATCGCGCATTAACGCATCTGAATGATTTCCAGCCCGTAGGTCAACGTACTGGCTGCACGCATGCGGCGGCCTGGGTACAGCCGTCGGGGATTCTGGCGGGCGGGCATGAAGATGTTGGCCGCCATGTTGCACTGGATAAATTACTGGGGCGGCGCGCAATCGAAGGGGAAAGTTGGCAGCAGGGGGCGGTATTAGTTTCCAGTCGTGCCAGCTATGAGATGGTGCAGAAGTCAGCGATGTGTGGTGTTGAGATCCTGTTCGCTGTTTCTGCGGCTACGACGCTCGCCGTTGAAGTTGCCGAACGTTGTAACCTGACGCTGGTGGGTTTTTGCAAACCGGGTAGGGCGACAATTTATACGCACCCACAGCGTCTGATTGCTGAATGATATAAATTCAAAAAAATTGAACAAGACTGGCAAATCCTTCCGCTTTTAGTTGTGCGATGTGAGGGCTATTATTTATCACATCAAGGCACAGTGCCTTATTCAAACAACTAAGTTAAAGGGTTTATATCATGAAAAGCATCAAAACTTTTGTCGCAATTATCGCTCTCGCTACTTCATTCGGTTCTTTCGCTGCTCAATCAGTTACTGCAACCGGTTCTACACTGGACAGCGCTGAAGCAAAAATCGCTGCACAGGCTGAACGTGCAGGTGCCAGCGATTATAAAATTACTCAGGCATACACTGGTAACCGCGTGCATATGACCGCTGAACTGCTGAAATAATATTGCAGACCATTGTTGAAAGAGCGCCTCAGGGCGCTTTTTTCATTTCTGTGGTTACTCTTTTAGTAGCGAGATAAATGCTTCATAGCCAGTTAATTCGATAATGTCTTCGGCTGGATGGCGGTACAGCACGCTGGCCAGATAACTGAAGATTTTTAATTCATGCCGTGCGTCGGCGGCGGCACATGCGATAAGGACATGGCTGACCGGTTCGTTGTTAACCTGCACCGAATGGGTGAGAGTAATAAAAAAACCGCGAAAGCGGCGTTCCTGCTCACTCCAGCAATGGGGGATCGCCAGCCGGTTGACAATCAGATTTTCACCTTCGCTCTCACGAGCGCAGATATGCCGCGCTTCATCATCAGTCATATGTTCTTGCGTCACGAGCTGTGCGCAAATTTTCACAATAATGCTCCGCCAGCTTTCGTCCGGTGTATTCGGATAATGAAAGCTACCCGCCGCTGAAAAAAAACGCTCCGGCTGCTGGCGAATAAAGGCCGTGGCAAGAAAGTTTTTGATCTGCTCTGTTCCTGCCGAGGTAATGATGCTTTTAATGGTGATGACATTTTTTACTGAATCATCAAGTAAATAATGGCTGTTATTGATGATCAGTAACGGTTTTACTTCCTGGAAAATTGCATTCAGTTCGCCAGGCGTACGCGCAATGATTACCCGGCAATTTAATACATCCCGTTCAATGGCTTGCTGGTTAATCGTGGCAATCGCATTTTGGTCAGATAACAACATAATGGGCTGACGCTCATTTTGATGCCGTTCCAGTGCGCAGGCAAAATACAGCCCGGTCAGATCACTATCAAAAAGTGGAGTATTTAACTGCTCACGCAGCAGGGCAATAAAACGCAAACTCATATCGAAGGCGGCTGGCCAGACTGCTTTTAGATTGTTCATGCTGCTCTGGCGATGTTCAGGTATCCAGACAGGTGCTGCAACACATCTCAGTAAGTGTCCGGTGATGTTATCAACCAACTGGCTATCGATAATGTTGAGTGAGGTGGTGCCCGGTAACTTTTGTAGCACTGAAATTATAGCACCGGGGGTTATCGCCGCGGCTTGCTGTTGCTGCATTTCCAGCAACCCACTCAGCGTTCTGAATGCGTTATCTCCCAGGTAGATCCCACTCTGTTCCACGGTATTTTTCAGCGACGTATGCCGACATTCGGGCCAGCAGGCGGTGAGCTGATTGCGCAAGGCATAGACCGCCAGTACCAGGCTGGCGAGGTATTCACCTGATATCAGGGGGAGTTCATCGAGGCCTTCACATGCAACGTTGAGCCGTTCAATATTGTCATGTGTGAGGCCTGGTAGCGGGATCAGGAACATGTCTTTTTTGAACAAGTTCGCCAGCAGAATAATACGTTTTTCTTCCGGCTCATCAATGAAGTGCCCCACGCCCGGACGGCTGGAAATGCTAAATGTGCGCTCATAGCGTTGCTTCAGGCGCGGTAATCTGTCGGCCACCCAGGTCTCGGGTAAGTTTAACGCAGACGCCAGCTGCAGGCGGGTCGTGAAGGTGTTCAGTAATAGAAACGCCAGCAACCGGTCATCATTATCATGTCGTTGCAGAAGCTGGAAGTAGCTACGTCTGTCAACAATATCCAACTGATATCCCGCGCTGCCACCTGGCTGGATACGCGCTTTGCCGCTCAGAGTAAAATTAAGGTAATCAATATCACGCAGGATGGTTCTGCCCGAAACGCCAGTTTGTCGTGCCAGCTCGCTAAGCGGGCTGGCCTGCTGTTCCAGAATGTCCACGATCTTTAACTGGCGGTCGTTCAACATATACATTTCCTCTTTCAGGCTGCTTCTGCGTTGGCCGTATTCATTCACCCCGGTTACGTACTACCTGTACGCTCCTGTGGATTCATTCATTTGCCGCTTTGATGTAACCCGAACGAGTTCGTGTATCGATATCCTGGCGAAAGTGGGTAAACTCTTCGACCTTCTCTGCAGTCAGTGAACACAACAGTTCTCGCACCAGCGTAAACAGGGCGTCATAGTCTGTTGCAGAAATCATGCCGCTGTTGGCGTGCAGATAGCGGGTGGGCAGGCACAATGCCGCGACGGGGCGACCGCCGCCCATCACGTTGTAACGACCGCCGTCCGTTGCGCCGGTTTTCATGGTGCAAAATTGCAACGGGGCACCACTGCTTTCCGCGCTCTCTTTTAACGCGGCGACCAACTTCTGGTTAGGGAAATAGCGTTTATCAAACAGCATCAGGCCTGGCCCATCACCCAGTTTCAGCGGGTATTTGATGCTGTCGATTCCCGGCACGTCGCCCGCGACGGCGGTATCGAGCACGATCACCACGTCAGGTTTAATGTGCTCAGCTGAGGTTTGCGCTCCGCGCAGCCCAACTTCTTCCTCCACGCTGCCGACGCCGTACAGGGTAATTTCAGGGTTATCCACCGTCTGCAACAGCTCCGCCATCAGAGCGCAACCGACGCGATTATCCAGCGCTTTACCCACTATTTTATCTTCACCCCAACGAGCGAAATTCGCCTCCGGGCTGATGAAATCACCGACGGCGATGCCCTGTTTTTCCACCTGCTCACGACTTTTCGCACCAATATCAATGAACATTTCGTCAAAGTTCAGTGGTTGTTGTTTCTGCTTTTCCGTTAAAGCATGGGGTGCTACGGAGCCAATGAGGCCAGGAATTTTACATCCTTCGCGGGTGCGAATGGTTACCCGATGGTTGAGCATCGACTGGTTCCACCAGCCACCAATAGTGGTAAAACGCAGAAAACCGCTAGCGTCGATATGCGTCACCATAAAACCGACTTCATCCATATGACCGACGATTGCAACTTTCGGTCCCCGATGTCCTTTGCGGGCGACAAAACTACCCAGACCGTCAAAGGTAATTTCATCCACGCAGGACTCTAGCGAATTGATGAGGATGGTGCGCACTTCCTGCTCATCGCCGCTGACGGCGCTGGCCTCGCATAACTGCTGAAGTAATTCATTGTTCATGTGCAAGCTCCTGCTGCGCGGCCTTAACTTTCCGTTTGAGCCACAGTCCTTTAAGGATGATGATTAACGCAATGTTCAGTGCCAGACCGATTGCCAGCACCAGATAAAACGACCCAACCGGCGACATCAGGCCGATCAGCGGATCAAAGATACCTAATCCCGGCGCCAGCCGTTTGATTCCGAAGGCGATTACCAGCATGCCGGTAATACCGCCAGAGAGCGTATTGGCAGTGATCATCGGTAACGGTGCGGCCAGCGCGTAAGGGATTGCGGGTTCAGTCGCAACCGTTGCGCCTACCACAATCGCACTACTGGCGGCGGCCTTCTCCTGTTGAGTAAACAGCTTCGGCGCCAGATATGTAGCGATACCCGCTGCGACGGGGGGCATCAGTGCCACTACACCGACGATGGCGTACCAGTCGTAGATCTGTTTTTCCAGGAGTGAGAAGCAGAAGAACCATGCAGTTTTGTTGATTGGTCCGCCCATGTCGAATGCCAGCATCGCTCCGACAAGAAAGGCTGCACCCATTTTCATTGATGGGGGAATAGTGTTCAGGAAGTGCAGTAATCCGCTCATGATGTCGGACATCACCGGGCCAATGACATACCAGGTCAATACCCCAAACACCAGCAGAGTCACGAATGGGATCAACATTGAGCCGAGCAGCGGCTGGAGCGCTTTGCCGAGGCGTACTTTGCGAAACCACAGCACGAAATAGCCGACCGCCAGTCCCAGCACCACCGCGCCGAGAAAACCCGCACCAGACTGGGTGCCCAGCAATCCTTTATCGTTCGCCAGATAGCAAACCAGAAATGCCGGAGCGAAAGCGGGTTTATCAGCAATCGACCATGCGATGTATGCGCCCATAATCGGGATCATGAAGGTGAAGCCGAGATAGCCGATAGACTCGACTACCCAGGTAAACGACGGCGCACCTTTCGACATATCGGTATACGGTAAACCGAGCTGCACCAGCATATTGGCGAGCGCAACCAGAATACCGCCGCCAATAACAAACGGCAGCGCGGCGGAAACTCCCGCCATCAGATGACTCATCACACTGCCTTGCTGAACATCCTGTTTACCTAATTTCATGCCACTATCTGTTGTAAACAGCTGCGAATGTGAAGGAAGTTTCGTGAATATCTGATCGATATTTTTCAGCGCCTGGGAAATAGCGATCTCATACACTTTCTTCCCGGAGAACCGAACCCGATCTTCGGCGCTTAAGCCGCGTCCCGTTGCCAGAATCACGTAGTCCGCAGCGGCTATTTCTTCGCTGGTCAGACGGTTTTCGACGCCGCTTGAGCCTTGAGTTTCGACTTTAATCGTATGGCCAAGTGACTGCGCTTTCTGTTCCAGCGCTTCTGCCACCATGTAGGTGTGGGCGATTCCCGCAGGACAGTTGGTGATCGCCACTAAACGTAAGGATGACTCCATAGCCGCTTCCTTATGAAGTTAAGGTCTGATTTAGCAAGGCAAGAACCTGTTCAGCGTTGCCCTGTTTCAGTTGGTTGATAAAATCCTGATGGATAATTTTTCGGCACAGGGTGCCGATGATTTGGACCTGGGAGTCTTCGCCGGTTTGCGGTACACCGAGGCATATCCAGCAGTTGACGTCCTCACTGTCGCTGGCTTTCCAGTCCACGCTTTCGGATTTACGCGCAAACAGAACGAAGGGCTGCTTCACGCAGGTGCTTTTGCCGTGGGGAACAGCGATACCCGATCCAAATCCGGTGGAATGCAATTTTTCTCGTAGCAGCAGCGTTTGCAGGAACAGGGGGCGATCGGTGATATAGCCGTTCTTAAATGCCATATTTGCGAACTGCTTTAGAATGGAATAAACACTATTGCCCTGAATATTCAGATCAAGACAGTTTGCGGTGAGGGCTGCCATGGTAAGACTCCATTAAAACCTGTTTGATTTGATTTTAACGGTGGGACGGTGAAGAGATGAGCGGCAATATGTCGGGGAAATGTGACAATACACCGCTGAGTCGGGTACTGTTTTTGCGGGGTGCTACACATAATCATATGGAAAATTAACCTGATGAATTTGTGGTCATCAGGTTAAAGGGGGAATCAATTTATTCCTGCCATTCTCAACAGTGCTGTCACGACCGCCGCGGCAATAATCACCACAATTAGTGGCATCTTACGCCAGGCGAGAAATACGGCGAAGCCAACACCCAGCAGGCGCGCCATACCGGCAAAATGTTCGCCTTCATAAAAGGTGGTTGCCAGCGCGACGGAGAACAGTAATACCGTTGCAGCATCTGAAAGCAGCGCCTGGGAACGCTCGGAGAACGCCAGGCGGCTACCCAGTTTTGCTCCCCCTAAACGCATTAGATACGTTCCCAGAGACAGGATAGCGATACCGACGATAAACAGCGTCATGTTGCCCATTATTTTTTCCTCGTCAGTAGGCCAAACAGTGAGAGCAACACCGGCAGTCCCACCGGGGCAAAAGGTACGGCGGCGAGCGACAGCGCAGCACCGCTACAGGCGCGGACCAGTGTGGTACGGTTTTTAAATGCCGGAACAACTAAGGCCAGCAGAATGGCGGGAAATACGGCGTCCAGACCGATGGTTTCTGGTGCTGGCAATAGCTTGCCAACCATCGCCCCAAGCAGCGTGCCCAATGGCCAGATAATGGCGACGCCCAAACCGCACAGCCAGTAGGCCGCTTTACGCTGCTCCGGTGTTTTTTGCGACAGGCCAAACACCACGCTTTCATCGTTCATGATATGGCAGCCGAGGAAACTGGCGGCACGTGTTCCAACCAGGTCGCGCACCGTAACGCCAAACGGGACGTGACGGGCGTTAACCAGCAGCCCGGCTGCCGCTGCGGCCAGCGGGTTACCCCCGCTGGCGACAATGCCGATAAACATAAATTCGGATGCGCCAGCCAGCACAGTAATGGAGAGTACAAACGGTACCCAAAGTGGAAATCCGTAAGCCATTGCCAGTGAGCCGTAAGACATCCCTACCACACCGACCGCCAGACACACTAAAAGTATCGCTTTTATCGTGTCGCCTTTAAGACTGGAAAAATAATGTTTCATACTGTTTTGGCTATATCGAACGAATTTCCATTATAATGAACGCAACAGATTTGCTTTACAAGTCGAACGATTCGTTCGATATAAAAAACATGGAGTCATGTATGACCCAACCCATCAGTATGATTGCGAAAAGCCTGGTGCGCGAACGTCAGCGTACCGGTCTGTCACTGGCAGAGATTGCACGACGCGCGGGGATTGCAAAATCCACGCTTTCGCAACTGGAAGCGGGCAATGGAAATCCTAGCCTGGAAACGCTGTGGTCGCTGTGTGTGGCGCTGGATATTCCCTTCGCACGGTTGCTGGAGCCTTTGGAGCAAAAAACCCAGGTGATACGTCGCGGTGAAGGGACAAAAGTGGTGGCTGAGCAGGCTCATTATCAGGCGATTTTACTGGCAGCTTGTCCACCGGGTGCAAGAAGGGATATCTATTTGCTGCTGACACAACCGGGAGCAGATCGTATTTCTCACCCGCATCCGCCGGGATCGGTCGAGCACATTATTGTGACGCAGGGTAAGGCGCTGGTGGGACTGACCGAAGCCCCCGAGGAGTTGGCAGAAGGGGACTACATTTGTTACCCCGCTGATCAGGAACATATCTTTAAAGCGCTGGAGCCTGACACGCAGGCAATTCTGGTGGCAGAGCAGAACTGATCTCAAAATGACGTTGTGCCGGATGATGGTGCTTGCACCCTTATCCGGCCTGTGGACTGTATTCGCCGTAGGCCGGTCAAGCGCAAGCACCATCCGATGTACACATCACTCCAGGTAAAACACTTCTTTTAGCTCTGCACTTACCGGGCTGTTGTCCGGATTGGCAGGCATTACGTCACGCATATGCTTCCACCAGCGCTGACAAACGTCGGTACTGGCTACCGCATTCCAGCGCTCTTCGGACTCAATCTCAACGGTGGCGAACAGTAAATTGCGTTCCTGGTCGAGATAAATGGCATAGTGATGTGCGCCGTGGGCTTTCAGTACGGCTTCCAGTTCCGGCCAGATGGGATTATGACGACGCTGATACTCTTCATGTGCATCAGCATTCACCTGCATCACAAAGGCTTTGCGGATCATAACGCCTCCAGATACAGCTCGCGGACTTCGTCGCGGCTGGCGGTGCGCGGATTACATGGTGCACACGGATCGGCCAGTGCTTTGTCCAGCCAGCCTTCGATATCCTCTTTGGTGACGCCAAGCGAACTAAACCCAGCAGGAATACCGACACGTTTGCTTAACGCGCGGATAGCGTTGATGGCTTCCATGCTTGCGGTCTCATCGCTCATCACTCGGGTATCGACACCCATTGCCTGCGCTACGCGAGCAAAGCGAGCCACGGCGTTCGGGCGGTTAAAGTTTTCGATAACGGGCAGCAGGATGGCGTTGCAAACGCCGTGCGGCAGGTTATGCGTTGCGCCCGGCTGATGTGCCAGCGCATGCACCAGCCCGAGGCCGGCGCTGTTGAACGCCATGCCCGCCAGGTACTGGCCAAACGCCATTTGTTCACGCGCTTCGAGGTTATGACCATCGTCAACCGCTTTTGGCAGCCACAGGTTGATCAGGCGAATGGCTTCCAGCGCGTTGGCGTCGGTCAGTGGATGCGCACCGATGGAAACATAGGCTTCAATCGCATGAGTCAGGGCGTCCATACCGGTGGCCGCGGTGACCGAGGCCGGAATTTCCAGCATGACGCTGGCGTCATCCACGGCGATATCAGGAATAATGTTCGGATCGATAATGACCTCTTTGACCTTGCGCGCGGAATCGATGATCACCGCATTACTGGTCATTTCTGCCGCTGTGCCTGCGGTGGTGTTAATTGCGACCAGCGGTACGCCCGCATTTTTCACTTTGCCCACCCCGGAATACGCGGTAGACGGACCAGGGTTTGCGGTCAGAATTTTCACCGCTTTGGCGGTATCGATTGGGCTGCCGCCGCCGAAAGCGATAATGTAATCACACTGTGCGTCCTGATACGCCGCAAAGCCTTTCTGCACCAGTTCTTCTGTTGGGTTAGGGAACACCTCGTCGAACAAGTGATACGACATTTTATGCGTATCAAGCGCGGCAAACAGGCTATCCAGCAGGCCAAGCTTGACCAGTTGACCATCGGTAACGATCAGCGCTTTACCCCATTGCTTGTTAGCGACCAGATTAACCATGTCGCCAATTGCCCCTGCGCCGTGAAGACTGATTTTAGGAAGTGCCAACATAAAGCTCATGAATATTCTCCTTAAAAGTAATGTCCTGTAGGCCGGATAAAGCGAACTGCCACCCGGCATTGTGTTATTACCTGATGACGACGCTGGCGCGCCTTATCAGGCCTACGGTGGGAGGTATCAGTACAGCTCTAATGCGCTGGCAAGCGGGGTGACGCCGAAACGTTTGCCGAGAGCAATCAGCTCTTCACGCGTGATGGTTTGCTTCATACCGCCCATCGAATAAATTTTGACTAAAACTTCAGCAGATTTCTCTGCGGTATCTATCAAACCGAACGCTTCGTCGAGTGTAGGGCCGCTGCCGAACACGCCGTGGAACGGCCACAGTACCAGTGAGTGCTTTTGCATTTCCTGCGCGGTGGCTTGCCCGATTTCATCGGTGCCAGGCACCATCCACGGCAGAATGCCGACGCCATCCGGGAACACTACCAGGCACTCGGTGCTGCCTTCCCACAGTTTGCGGGTGATCAGCGCGGTGGTGTTTTCCAGCACGTAGGTCAGGGCAATCAGGTTGGTCGCGTGGCAGTGCATGATCACCCGGTCTTTACCGTGGGTGGCTTTAATGCGCTCACAGTGGGAAAGAAAGTGAGCTGGCAGTTCGGAAGTTGGAACGGCTTCGTGGGTCAGCCCCCAAAGAATGTGATAGCCCGCACCGTCGCTGTCGATTTTCACTATGCCCAAATTTGCTGCCGGATCGAGCTGGACGTTGCGGAAGAATTTGCCGGAGCCGGTGACGATAAAAGGCGTGTTCGCCAGCAGCGGCATCGGCTGACTCAGCGCGATATAACGTGGTTCTTTGTGGAAATCGGCGGTAAAGGGCGCAATATCCGCTTCATCCAGGCGCAGCGTCAGGTTGCCTCCGTTGCGCTCATCCCAGCCTTTCAGCCAGGCATCAGAAGTGGCTTTGATCATTCCCTGAACGAACCAGGATGTGGTTATGTTCTGCATGTTTGGTGTTCCTGTCTGTTTTGTTGCCCGATGGCGGATTACGCCTTATCGGGCCTACGATGTATGTCGTTTCCGTAGGCCGGATCAGCGCAGCGCCATCCGGCAATCAGGGTTATTTACGTTTACTCAGAATCTCTTTTTCATAGGCGCGGACACTGTCCAGCCACTGGCTGCCTGCCGGAGCGTCATGACGCTGGCAATACATCTCCCAGACCGCCTGCCACGGCAGAGATTTCTGCTCTTCCAGCAGGGCCAGACGTGCGGTGTAGTCACCACTGGCTTCGAGCTGACGAAGCTGTTCAGTCGGCTCTAACAGCGCACGCAACAGGGCTTTTTTCATATTGCGGGTGCCAATAACCCAGGCCGCGATGCGGTTGATTGAGGCATCGAAGAAGTCGAGACCGATGTGTACACGGTCGAACAGGTTGTGGCGGACGATCTCGCTGGCAATCGCCTGGGTTTCATCATCCAGCAACACCACGTGGTCGCTGTCCCAACGTACCGGACGGCTGACGTGCAGCAGCAGGCGAGGTACGTACAGCATGGCAGCGGAGATCTTGTCGGAAATGACTTCAGTCGGGTGGAAGTGACCCGCATCCAGGCACAGCGCAGTCTGGCGGCTGGTGGCATAGCCCATGTAGAACTCGTTGGAGCCGACGGTGTAGCTTTCTGCGCCGATGCCAAACAGTTTGCTCTCCACGGCATCGATGTGATGCGCCGGATCGAGTTTTTCGCTGATGACATCATCCAGCGCTTCCAGCAGGCGCTGACGCGGAGCCAAACGGTCGACGGTAATGTCTTTCATGCCATCCGGGATCCAGATGTTCATCACCGATGGTGTTCCCAATTGCTCGCCGAAATAGGCCGAAATGCGGCGGCTGGCTTTGCAGTGGTCAATCCAGAACTGACGGATGCTGTCGTCAGCATGTGCCAGCGTGAAGCCGTCGGCACTCAGCGGGTGAGAGAAACAGGATGGGTTGAAGTCCAGGCCTAACTGGTTTGCTTTCGCCCATTCAACCCAGTTTTTAAAGTGTTCGGGTTTGATTTGGTCACGGGCAACTGGCGTATCGGATTCCAGATAGATAGCATGCAGGTTCAGACGTTTTGGACCAGGGATCAGGCTCAGCGCCTGCTCCAGATCGGCACGTAGTTCGACGGCATTACGCGCTTTGCCCGGATAGTTGCCGGTAGCCTGAATACCGCCCGTGAGCGAACCTTCCGGGTTTTCGAATCCAGCGACATCATCGCCCTGCCAGCAGTGCATAGAGACTGGCAGGCGATCGAGCTGGCGTAATGCCTCTTCGACATCGATACCTACCGCTGCAAAACGTAGTTTTGCCAGTTCCCAGGCTTGTTCAAGTTGAGTGGTCATGCGCAAAGCTCCTTTGTCTGTCGTATTGATTGAAACTGCGCCTGGTAGCGGGCAATTTCACTTTCAGGATTTGGAATGAAGGTCGTCAGGTCATAGTTGGCTATCACTAGCTGGCGGAAATCATCGACGTTGTTCAGCTCGTCCAGCGTCATCAGTTGAACGCCAATATTGCCGAGGGTAGAGGCTTCAATTGGCCCGGACATGACGCGGATACCGCAAGCATCAGCGCAAAGTTGGTTGAGTAACGCGTTCTGGCAGCCGCCGCCGACAATATGTAATTGGCTGAATGCCTCACCCCGAAGGTCCGCCAGTTCCTGCAGGACGTTGGCGTACAGCAATGCCAGGCTGTCGAAAATGCAGCGAGCCAGTTCAGCGTCTTGCGTGGGAACGGCCTGGCCTGCTTCGCGGCATGCCGCCTGAATTTCCGCGCACATATCGTCAGGATTGATAAAGCGGTCGTCGTTAGGGTTTATCAGGGAACGGCAGGCCGGTGAGGCTTGCGTTTGGGCGATAAGCGCCGTCAGGTCGGTGATGTTCCG
Organism: Citrobacter sp. Cm046; assembly: GCF_030333065.1. Lineage (NCBI taxonomy): Bacteria > Pseudomonadati > Pseudomonadota > Gammaproteobacteria > Enterobacterales > Enterobacteriaceae > Citrobacter > Citrobacter sp. Cm046. Next base: position 55,612 of record NZ_JAOWGP010000041.1, read on the forward strand.
TTCTTTTAACACGCGCTGGAGCAGCCACAGCCCCATGATATTTTTCAGCACGCGGTAGCGTCCTTCCGCACCGCCTTCGTTAGTGATATTGGCTGCCAGCGCCGTATCGTTGGTATACGGTGTTCTGCTCTCAAACCCCATCAGTGACCAGGTGCCTGAAGAGAGATACGCGCTGTTTTGATCGGCCAGCGGTGACGCGATCACCGCACTGGCAGTGTCGTGGCTGGCGACGGCAACCACAGGGATTTGATTTTTCTGCGGGCAAATCCAGTTGCCGATAACGTTCCCCGGATGTGTGGGACGACCGAACCAGGATTTTGCTGCACCGGTCCAGGCCAGCAGAGTGTCATCCCAGTCGTCGGTGTTGATATTGACTAACTGGGTGGTTGTGGCGTTGGTGTATTCCCAGTTCAGTTCACCGGTCAGGCGATAGCTGAAGTAATCGGGGATCAGCAAGGCATGGGCCACCAGGGAGACCCGTTCTGGCTGTTGTTCTGTCAGGGCACGGAGCTGATACAAGGTGTTGAAGGGGAGAAACTGAATACCGCTACGGCGATAGATCTCGCTTTTGCCAAGCTGCGCCATGGCATGTGCCATAACGCCCGTTGTGCGGCTGTCGCGATAAGAGACGGGGAGTCCGACACGCTGACCGTTTTTGCCGATCAGAACGTAATCCACGCCCCAGGTATCAATTCCGATGCTGTCTATCCGAATGCCTTCATCGCAGACTTTCTTCAGACCAAGGCGAATGTCGTTTTCCAGGCTGTCGATGTCCCAGGTGTCGAAACCGTCTGTTTTTTGCAGACAGTTAACGAAGCGATGGATTTCACGCAGCGTCAGGGTGCGGTGTTCACTGTCGTAACGCGCCAGCATTACGCGTCCACTGGATGCGCCGAGATCGACAGCGACACAATGGCGAAGAGTCATAGCGAGGTCCTTCTGAGTTTTATTACGCTCAGTCTAAGAACTCCCGGAAAGGTGTACCTTCTTGTTAGTGACAGCCTCAATAAGCGGCTGGCAGCCTGGCAAAGGTGAACGTGATGGTGTTCACAATTCCTGGTAATGGAGGTGATTTTGCCTGGTGTGACCCCTTCCGCAATTCCCGTTTTTTCCCACTATTTCTTGAAGAATTAACTCTGTTTACGCGCTTTGGCGTCAAAAATTTAAGGTGAGGGTGGTAACCCTTAATTACTATTCAGCCATGTTCATTTGATCGGGAAGGATGTCATCATGACCGTACTGCATTGCGTGGATTTTTTTCCGACAGGTAAAGCAACCCTCACGATTGAACCGCGGCTTCCTCAGTCAGCATTCCCTGAGCATCACCATGATTTTCATGAAATTGTGGTGGTTGAGCATGGGACAGGTATCCATGTGTTCAACGGACAGCCCTACACCATCAGCGGCGGAACAGTCTGTTTTGTCCGCGATCATGACAGACACTTATATGAACATACTGACAACCTGTGTCTGACAAATATTCTGTATCGTTCCCCGGATGCGTTTCAGTTTCTGGCCGGACTGAATCAGCTTTTGCCCCAGGAACTGAACGGTCAGTATCCGTCCCACTGGCGGATAAATCAGGGCGTGTTGCAACAGGTTCGTTTGCTGGTGGGGCAGATGGAAAAACTCGGTGATGAGATGGACACGCCGTCGGCGGCAAATCGCGAGATCCTGTTTATGCAACTGCTGGTGTTGTTACGCAAAAGTAGCCTGATGGAAGTGGCTACAGATAATGATGCGCGGCTTAATCAGCTGATGGCGTGGCTGGAAGATCACTTTGCCGATGAGGTGTGCTGGGAAGCGGTAGCCGAAAAGTTTTCGCTCTCTTTACGCACTATGCACCGCCAGCTTAAACAGCAAACCGGATTGACGCCACAGCGCTATCTTAATCGTCTGCGGCTCATTAAGGCCCGGCATTTATTACGCCACAGCGATGATAGTGTTACGGACATCGCTTATCGCTGTGGTTTTGGCGACAGTAACCACTTTTCGACGCTGTTTCGCCGGGAGTTCGACTGGTCGCCACGCGATATTCGCCAGGGACGTGACCGCACTGCGGGAAGCAGCCTCCAGTAACGCGAATGCTATCAACGTTTTTTGCCGCCAGTTCTCAGATAATCACGTTCCTTAACGCCGGATGACAGTTTCGTCTTATCCGGCTTACAAGGGCGCAGTGTCGGCCTGATAAGCGTATCGCCATCAGGCAACAAAGCATCGAGGTGGTACGGTGACTGAGCGGTTAATTCTTCTAAAGTCAGACTTTTTTGCCAATGCCCGGCAGGCGGTCGCCGTTGCCGATCGCTATCCGCAAAACGTCTTTGCTGAGCACACCCATGAGTTTTGCGAACTGGTTATGGTCTGGCGAGGCAATGGCCTGCATGTTCTCAACGATCGCCCGTACCGCATCACCCGTGGCGATCTGTTTTATATTCGTGCTGAAGATAAACACTCCTACACCTCAGTTAACGACCTCGTTTTGCAGAATATTATCTACTGCCCGGAACGGCTGACGTTGAATCTGGGCTGGGAAAGCGCGATCCCAGGATTTAATGACTCGGCGGGACAGCCGCACTGGCGACTGGGCAGCGCCGGGATGACCCAAGCCCGGCAGGTCATTAGCCAGCTTGAGCATGAGAGCCATCAACGCGACCCGCAGGCTTTTGACCTGGCAGAGCTGTTATTTGGACAACTGGTGATGATCCTAAAACGGCATCGTTATGCCACGGACACGCTTCCGGCGACATCAAGCGAAACGCTGCTGGATAAACTGATCACCGCTCTGGCCGGGAGCCATGAACACGCCTTTGAACTGGACAAATTTTGCGACCGTGAGCAGTGCAGCGAACGTGTTTTGCGCCAGCAGTTTCGTAACCAGACAGGAATGACTATCAACCAGTACCTCCGGCAAGTGCGAATTTGCCATGCTCAGTATCTGCTTCAGCATAGTCGGTTGATGATCAGTGAAATTTCTATGCGCTGTGGCTTTGAGGACAGTAACTATTTTTCGGTGGTGTTCACACGGGAAACCGGGATGACGCCCAGCCAGTGGCGTCATCTCGGTAATCAAAACGATTAGCTTGCCATTCCCATACCGACAATATTGGCCGCGACGATAATCACCACGCAACCGAGGCTTAGCACGCTGACCGGATGTCGGCCCGCATTGCTCCACTCTTTCATAATCAGGCCTACAATACCGCCGCACAGGACGTAGAAACTCATGTGCAGCATCCAGCTCATGTAGTCATACTGCGCCGGAATTTTGGCATGGCCCCAGGCGTAAAAGAAGAACTGGAGATACCACATCAGCCCGGCGAGCGCCGAAAACAGGATATTGCTGATAATCAGCGGTTTTGCTAACGAGAAGTCGGCTTTTATCGACAAGTTTTTCATTTTTGCCAGACGAATGAAGCAGTAGCCGAGGTTGATTACCGCACCGCCGCCCATGATCACCACGTAGCTTGGCAGGGCAACATACAGCGGATCGATACCGAGTGCGGCAGCGGCTTCGTGCATCGGTTTTGCCGCATCCATTGCAAAGGACATCCCGGCGGAGAAAAAGCCGCACATCACCGCCAGTATCAGACCTTTTTTCAGGTTGAACTCTTCCGCTTTGATGCCCATCTTGCGCTCTTTTAGCTGCCCGGCGCGGGTGACAATCGCGACGCCGATCAGGGCGACCAGCACACCGAACAGGGTCATACGGCCACCGGGTGTGCCGACGAGCACATCAAATTTACCGGCAATGATAGGCGTCATTAAGGTGCCGACAATCAGCGTAATACCGATGGCGATCCCGATTCCCATCGACATGCCGAGGTAGCGCATGGTCAGACCATAGTTAATGTTACCGATCCCCCACATCGCGCCAAATAAAAATATCGGCAGCAGTGTGGAAGCGCTGAAAGAACGGTAATAGGCCCAGAAGTCCGGTAGCAGGATCGAACTGACGAGCCAGGGAAGGATTAGCCATGAAACAAAACCGCCTATGGACCACATGGTTTCCCAGGTCCAGTGTTGTACCTTTTTAAAAGGGGCGTAGAAACAAGCGGCACTTGCGGCACCAATAAGATGCCAGAATATCCCCATCGTAATTGCGTTACCCATTCTGTTTCCTTTTAAATTATCGATCTGGCTGGATAAAAATCTCCCGTTTTGATGATCGAAAGTCTAAAGAGTGAGCAATGAATTAACCTTCAGCATGCTGCCGCAGGATTGGCAATGCTGGCAAAATTCAGGGGATGATAGGGATGTTGATCACAAATTGATCTTCCGCCCCTCTTTTTTGAGAAGGGCGGAAATGTCGCGGGTTAGCAGATTTTTACTGCCTGAATGCCCAGCAGCCAGGCGAGTTTATCCAGCACGTCGCCATGATGACCAAGGCCAATGCTGCAATGGTGGGCTGGACCGCCCAGGCACCACTGCGTTGTGAATTCGCGAGCCGATAAAGGGAAACGATAGCGGCTGTTGGTGTTGCCGATATCCAGTACTTCGCCCGCCACAGCTTCACCTTCGGCATACTGCAAACGCACGCCGTTTTCGGCATCTTCAACAACCGAAAGAAAGGTTACCGGGCCGGGTTTTACGGTCATCTGGATAGATACACCTTTACCGGGTTTACCATGATAAACCGGCAGCGGTACCAGGTTAACCGGGCCGTCCGCCATCAGCGGATGTGCCGGGCCGTCATGCCCCCACAGTACAACATTGTCATTAAATTCAATTCCATAGGGTTCAGAGAACGAACCTCCGGCCCCCAGGAGCTGCTGGATTTTCATTGCCAGCACGTTTTTGATTTCATATTCTCCTGCCACGGGAATACCGCGGTGGGTGAGCAGCGTGTTACCGAGGATGATTGAGGTGATGATATTTTCGTAAGCATTACCGCTTCGACCTTCGTAGTAATAGGCCAGTGCGCCAAGGGTATTCCGGGCAATAAGTTTATCCATGGCGCAGGCCGTGGTGAGCGCGCGGTCAAGTTCAGCGGGTTCACAGGCTGCTTCCACCTGTAGCACGCGGTTCGTCTCTTGCCGTTTAGCGCAGAGGTCCGTCTCGCTAACCTGCTCGCGATATTCCGCCAGCTCACACATTTCCAGCGGCTTAAAACGTACGCCCAATCTGGCGGATAAATTCGTCATATTGCTGTAAACGTCCACCATACCGTCATAATAGTGTCCGAGTACGCCGACCTGACAGTTTGACAGCATCTGGCGTACGTTCAGGGCCTGTAGCCACTGCGCAGTTTGTTGCCAGACGTACTCATCGCCCTGTAATGCACCCACAATCAGTTGAAAGCGGATATTCGCGCGGTTAAACACGTTTGCCAGTTCGGGCGCGCTACAGGCCTGGCAGTGCGCCAGCCATTCTCCGGTACGCCCGCCCCGATCCGGGATTTGACGGATCGTCGAATAGGGCAGGCCAGGCTCTGGCTGTAAGACCAGAATAATGACCGGCTTGTTGATGCTTTGCACCAAAGGCAGTACCGTTGCGCTGAGGGCATAGGTGCTGATGTACAGGCAGACAGCATCGACAGGCTGCTGCTGCAACCGCCTGATAAGGGCGTCGGCTTTGTCGACGTTATCGATCAGGCCGCCGTTAATTACGGTGGCTTGTTGCGCCGTCAGACGCTCGTCAATTGTTTGCAGATAGTCCTGAAGTCGTGACTCCAGGCCAGTAAACTGGGGCCAGTATGTGTCGAGGCCGATACCGAAAAGGGCGATGTTGACAGACATAGCAATATTTCCTCGTGAGATAATCCAGAGACTATCTCTTGCTTTGTCTCCCGTGTCCTTTATGTCGTTGCCTGTTTTCTCCGCGTGTTGGCAAAATTCGCCTGATTATTCCGCTAATGCTCACATTTTCATCTCATAATAGCCATGTAAAAAGTACGGCATTGATAATCATTTTCAATATCATTTAATTAACTATAATGACTCAACTGCTTACGCGGCGTTAACACTGGCCGCCCGACAATACTGGAGATGATTATGAGTTATACACTGCCATCCCTGCCGTACGCTTATGATGCCCTTGAACCGCACTTTGATAAGCAGACGATGGAAATTCACCATACCAAACACCACCAGGCCTATGTAAACAACGCTAACGCTGCGCTGGAAAGCCTGCCTGAATTCGCCAACCTGTCTGCTGAAGAGCTGATCACCAAACTGGATCAACTGCCTGCGGATAAGAAAACCGTACTGCGTAACAACGCTGGCGGTCACGCTAACCACAGCCTGTTCTGGAAAGGGCTGAAAACCGGTACCACGCTGCAGGGCGATCTGAAAGCCGCTATTGAGCGCGACTTTGGCTCTGTTGATAACTTCAAAGCTGAATTTGAAAAAGCGGCAGCAACCCGTTTCGGTTCTGGCTGGGCGTGGCTGGTTCTGAAAGGTGACAAGCTGGCTGTTGTTTCCACTGCTAACCAGGATTCCCCGCTGATGGGCGAAGCTATCTCTGGTGCTTCTGGCTTCCCGATCGTGGGTCTGGACGTATGGGAACACGCTTACTACCTGAAATTCCAGAACCGTCGCCCGGACTACATCAAAGAGTTCTGGAACGTGGTGAACTGGGACGAAGCTGCAGCGCGTTTTGCGGCGAAAAAATAAGTTTGATGATGCCTGAAACCTGATAGCGTTACGATTATCAGGCCGGGATCTGATGACCTGATACAGCCCTTACAAGTCATGCTTGTGGGGGCTTTTTTGTGATCAAAATCAATATGGGAACAATGATCCATTTAAATTGAAACAATGTTTTATTGTGCGATGAGGATCACTTTTATCTGTCCTCTGAGTATCTATCTTCTTTCCATCAAGACGGGCGCATCTCATAAGCAAGATGCAATCGCCCATAAAAATGCCCCATTTTTATGTCTACAGGTGATGGAAATGCATATCAAACGTACGATAGAGAAAATCCCAGGCGGTATGATGCTGGTGCCGCTATTTCTGGGCGCGTTATGTCACACCTTTTCACCCGGCGCCGGAAAATACTTCGGCTCATTCACCAACGGTATGATCACTGGCACAGTGCCGATTCTGGCTGTCTGGTTCTTTTGCATGGGGGCGTCGATTAAGCTAAGCGCCACCGGAACCGTACTGCGTAAATCTGGCACGTTAGTAATAACCAAGATTCTTGTGGCATGGGTAGTGGCGGCGATCGCTTCGCGCATTCTTCCAGAACATGGAGTGGAGGTGGGGTTCTTTGCCGGGTTGTCCACGCTGGCGCTGGTGGCTGCAATGGATATGACCAACGGCGGGCTGTATGCCTCGATCATGCAGCAATACGGCACCAAGGAAGAGGCTGGGGCGTTTGTCCTGATGTCACTGGAGTCCGGCCCGCTCATGACCATGGTCATTCTGGGAACTGCGGGGATTGCTTCGTTTGAACCGCATGTGTTTGTTGGTGCGGTGTTGCCGTTCCTGATTGGTTTTGCACTGGGAAATCTGGACCCTGAGCTTCGCGAGTTCTTCAGTAAAGCGGTGCAAACGCTGATACCTTTCTTTGCCTTCGCATTGGGTAACACTATTGATTTGAGCGTGATTGCTCAGACTGGCGTGCTGGGTATACTGCTGGGCGTCGCGGTGATTATCGTCACCGGTATCCCATTGATTATCGCCGATAAACTGATTGGCGGCGGGGATGGTACGGCGGGGATTGCGGCTTCCAGCTCTGCAGGTGCGGCAGTTGCCACGCCGGTGCTGATTGCCGAAATGGTTCCAGCGTTTAAACCAATGGCTCCGGCAGCGACTTCTCTGGTGGCAACCTCGGTGATTGTGACATCAATTCTTGTGCCGATTATCACTTCTATCTGGTCGAAAAGAGCTAAAGCCAGAGCGGCGGAAATTGATATTCGCGGCACGGTGAAGTAAATATTTTTTACCGGATAGCGCTGCGCTTATCCAGCCAATGTAGGCCCGGTAAGCGTTCGCGCTGCCGGGCATCAGGTGCAAAACTAAAGGACAAGGACCTCGTCAATTGTCCGACACTCACTCTCGTTCAGTTCCCCACCTGCATTACGTGAAACCCCTGAGCAATAACCATACTTACGTGACACTACAGTTTTAATGGTGGTGACAAAATCCTCGCCAATCGCGTAGATGGACATATACGTGCCAATCTTATCCTGAATGTCGCGTAGCGCAGCCAGGTCGCCCTGCTTAAATGCCTCGCGCGCGCTGACAAACAGTTCCGGCATGACGTTGTTCAACCCTGAGATAATCCCTGCACCACCTGCCAGCAGGTTAGGAATGTAGTATTCGTCGTAGCCGGAGAGCACAGCAAAATCTTCCCGCACGGCGCGGGTTGTCTGGATCATGCTGCGGGTATGCGACTGGCAGTCCACGGTGTCTTTAATACCGGCGAAGTTCGGGAACTCAGCGGCGAGTGTGGCAACCAGTTCAGGCGTTAAATCACAGCCGGTACGTGCCGGGAAGTTATAGGCAAACCATTTTCCACTGAGCTTCTGTCCTAGCTGGCGGAAGTAGCTCAGCAACTGTTTCGATGTTTGTCCGTAGTAGTAAGGTGGCAGGATCATGACGGCATCATATCCCGAGTGAAACGCTTCTTGCGCCATCAGCAGAACATCATTTTGGCATGTGGATGAGACATTTGCGACCATCTTCAGCGAGCTCATGGCCCGGGCCTCACGGATCAGTAACAGTCTCTCTTCCAGCGTAAAGGAGGCAAATTCCCCAATGCTGCCCATCAGTAAAATAACGTCGATCTTTGCCTCGGTAAGGCGTTTGAGATGCTGACTCAGACCGTTGAGATCGATCTTGCCATCATTGTCCATCGGCGTAATGGACGGACACCAGACGCCAGCAAATTGCGATTGACCAGTCACGTTGTTGACTCCTTAATTGAAATGATGTTTCAAAACCAGTTTACATTGATAGCATGTGTACCTAATTTTCATGTGAACCGTGCTCTCATTTTGAGCGACTGGGGTAAAATAAATATGGTGTAATGGGGGAAATTTATCGGGAGAGGGAACAGATGCGATATCCGGTTGATGTTTTTACAGGCAAGATTCGGGACTACATAGGAAGCCGTCCCAGCGCGATTGCGAAAGTTCAGGTCGATGGCGAGCTGATATTGACTGAACTGGGTCTGGCAGGCGATGAGCAGGCGGAAACGAAAATTCACGGTGGACCGGACCGAGCGCTGTGCCACTATCCGCGTGAACACTATCTGCACTGGAGGCAAGAATTCCCCGAACAGTCAGAGTTATTTATTGCCCCCGCCTTTGGTGAGAACCTCTCAACTGAAGGAATGACGGAAGAGAATGTTTATATCGGTGATATCTTCCATTGGGGAGAGGCACTGATTCAGGTCACGCAGCCGCGCTCGCCGTGTTTTAAGCTTAACTACCATTTTGGCATCAGTGATATGGCCAGCCAGATGCAAAACGCAGGCAAAACCGGCTGGCTGTACAGCGTTATCGCGCCAGGGATGGTGTCGGCGGATGCCCCCTTGATTCTGACTTCACGTGTCAGTGACGTCAGCGTACAGGAGGCAATTGCTATTGCCTGGCATATGCCGTTCGATGATGAACAGTACCACCGTTTGCTGTCGGCTGCGGGATTATCAAAAAGCTGGACCAGAACGATGCAGAAACGTCGTTTAAGCGGCAAAATCGAAGACAATTCGCGGAGATTGTGGGGGAAATAATTCCCCCCAGCAGGAAGCGTAGACCGGGTAAGGCGAAGTCGCCGCCCGGCACAACAGGTTTAATTACGAGCGTTTATACAGCGGCAGCCAGAGAACCAGACGCAGACCACCCAACGGGCTGTCTTCGGCCTTCACCCAACCACGGTGCTGCTGAATAGCGGTTTCGACAATCGCCAGACCCAGACCGGTACCGCCGGATTCGCGGTCACGCGCTTCATCGGTACGATAGAACGGACGGAAAATCTGTTCTCTGTCTTCGGGACTCACCCCCGGGCCATCATCGTCTACGGCGATGGTAATCCCGTCTTTATCCACCGCGAAGCCAACTTCAATCTTGGTGTGCGAGTAACGCAGGGCGTTGCGAACAATGTTCTCCAGTGCACTTTCCAGCGCATTCGGGTTACCGTACAGCGGCCACGGCCCTGGCGGGAAGTTTACCGTTAACGATTTACCCATCTGCTCAGCTTCAAAGGCGGCGTTATCCAGCACTTCGCCCCACAACTGGTTTGCTTTCACGGTTTCACTGACCAGTGCGTTTTTCTGTTGATTACGCGACATGACCAGTAAATCGTTGATCATGCTGTCCAGTCGGTGTGCTTCCGTTTCAATACGTTCCAGCTCTTTGCTCTCACCGCTACGACGGCGTAGCAGAGCGGTACCCAGTTGCAGGCGCGTCAGCGGCGTTCTCAACTCGTGGGAGATGTCCGACAACAGCCGTTGTTGGCTGGTCATCATCCGTTCCAGAGCGGTCACCATCTGGTTAAAACTGGCGCCTGCTGCAAGAAATTCCTGCGGACCTGCTTCCAGTTCCGGATGCTGACGCAGGTTACCCTGTGCCACTTCATCCGCCGCATTTTTCAGCTTACGTGCCGGTTTCGCCAGGCTCCAGGCAAGCCAGAGCAACAGCGGGGAACTGACCAGCATGGTGACGATCAGCAGTAACAGCGGTCGGTCAAACAGCAGGTTGATAAAGTCTGATTGTGAACTGCTGGCAGGTCGAATGAGATACAGTTGGTAGTTATCTTCGCCATCTCTGACAGAGAAAGGCCCGACCATCTCAACGCGACCGTACTTTTTCTTTTGTGGGTGGTCGGCGTTATCCGCCTGACCAATAAAGTTACGAATGATCTGCATTTCGTTGCGTTCTGCACCGATCACGCGTCCTTCCGTCGTAACAAGCAATAAACGTTGTCCCGGCGGTGCCCACTTGTCTATTGCACGGAACAGGCGACGCCACCACATCAAATCATTGGGTGGATCGTTCGCGAGTTCAGCTTCAACGTGTTGCTCGATCATCAACCCCTGGCGCTGTTCGCTGTCCAGTAGCTCGGTCATCTGGCGTGAGTCGAGCTTGGGTAACATCAGTACCAACATCAACACCAGTGCCAGCGTCAACCAGAAGATGGCAAAGATGCGTGCGGTTAAGCTCCCTATCATGAAGCGGAGACCATCAGGTAGCCGCGACCGCGCAGGGTTTTAAACCACGGGTGTCCGTCTTTACGCTCTGGCAGCTTACGACGCAGGTTAGAGATATGCATATCGATAGCACGGTCGAACGGTGTCAGACGTTTGCCCAGCACTTCCTGGCTTAAATGTTCACGAGAAACCACCTGACCGAGATGCTGTGCCAGCAAATAGAGCAGGGTGAATTCGGTGCCAGTTAACTCCAGGGTTTGTCCATCGAAGCTGGCTTCCTGGCGGCCTGGGTTGAGGCTTAACGCATCCACTTCCAGCGTCGGCGAACCGTTGTCGCTGTTCTGCTGCTGTTCGCTCCAGTGTGAGCGGCGCAGAATAGCGCGGATGCGCGCGACCAGTTCACGGTCGTTAAACGGTTTCGGTAAATAGTCGTCCGCGCCCAGCTCAAGGCCGAGTACGCGATCCAATTCGCTGCCGCGTGCGGTCAGCATGATTACGGGTGTCTGGTGTGTCTGGCGAAGCGCTTTCAACGTATCAATGCCGTTTTTCTTCGGCATCATGACATCGAGCAAAAGTAAATCGATGCTGTCATCCAGAAGCTCAAGTGCCTGCTCCCCGTCATGGGCAACCAGCACATCGAAACCTTCCATTTCGAGCAACTCCTTTAACAGGGATGTCAGCTCTCGGTCATCATCAACTAACAGGATTTTATTCATTGTTTACGTACCTCCGAGGCAGAAATTACGTCATCAGGCGGCGCTAATCTATGACTTTACGTTGTTTTACACCCCCTGACGCATGTTTGCAGCCCGAATCGTAAACTGTCTCTCGTTGAATCGCGACAGAAAAGATTTTGGGAGCAAGTGATGGGCAAAGTTACCGCTGCCGTCATGGCCTCAACGCTGGCACTCAGCACTTTAAGCCATGCAGCTGAAGTCGTCACAGGCGATCACTGGCACCTGGGAGAAAGCGGCTCGCAACGTAATGCGCAGAGCCACATGTTCGACGGTATCAGTTTAACCGAACATCAACGCCAACAGATGCGAGATTTAATGCAGCAGGCAAGACATGAGCAGCCTCCTGTTAATGTTAGCGAAATAGAGACAATGCATCGCCTTGTCACCGCAGAGAAATTTGATGAAAGCGCTGTGCGCGCTCAGGCAGAAAAAATGGCACAAGAGCAGGTTGCCCGCCAGGTTGAAATAGCCAAGGTTCGCAACCAGATGTATCGCCTGTTAACGCCCGAGCAGCAAGCGGTTTTAAATGAGAAACATGAACAACGAATGGAGCAACTGCGCGACATGGCGCAATGGCAAAAAAGCTCATCGTTGAATTTATTGAGTAGTAGCAACTCACGTTCCCAGTAGTAACCCTGTTTTCCTTGCCATAGACACCATCCCTGTCTTCCCCCACATGATGTGGGGGTTTTTTTTGCCCAAAATTTGACGCTCTGTTATTGCCTGACTGTTTTACTTCATCCGTTATACTAGCGGCATATCCTGGCAGGAGTGTTTATGAATCAAACCTATGGGCGGCTGGTGAGCCGGGCGGCAATCGCCGCGACAGTGATGGCATCGCTGTTACTTTTGATCAAAATTTTTGCGTGGTGGTACACCGGATCGGTGAGTATTCTGGCTGCACTGGTGGATTCTCTGGTAGATATCGCCGCGTCGTTGACCAATCTTTTGGTGGTGCGTTATTCATTGCAACCGGCTGATGATGAGCACACTTTCGGACATGGGAAGGCAGAATCGCTGGCGGCGCTGGCACAAAGTATGTTTATTTCAGGCTCGGCGCTGTTTTTGTTTTTGACCGGTATTCAGCATCTGGTCCAGCCGACGCCGATGAAAGATCCGGGCGTAGGGGTGATCGTCACCGTCATTGCGTTAATTTGTACTATCATACTGGTCACGTTTCAGCGCTGGGTTGTGAAACGTACGCAAAGTCAGGCTGTCCGGGCAGATATGCTTCATTATCAGTCTGATGTTATGATGAACGGAGCGATCCTCGTTGCGCTTGGCCTTGCCTGGTATGGCTGGCATCGTGCGGATGCCTTGTTTGCCCTCGGAATTGGCATCTATATTTTATATAGCGCATTACGTATGGGGTATGAGGCGGTGCAATCCTTACTGGATCGCGCTTTACCCGATGGGGAACGTCAGGAAATTATTGATATTGTGACGTCATGGCCGGGAGTCAGCGGCGCTCACGATCTTCGCACGCGGCAGTCAGGGCCGACCCGCTTTATTCAGATTCATTTGGAAATGGAAGATAATCTGCCGCTCGTTCAGGCGCATTTAGTGGCTGAACAGGTTGAGCAGGCAATTTTGCGGCGTTTCCCGGGATCGGATGTGATTATTCACCAGGATCCCTGTTCCGTCGTACCCAGGGAAGGCAAGATGTTTAATTCGTTGTAAAAAGTGTGCCAGGCCAGCATTTTGTGTATAAATTACCACCATTTGGCCTGACCTGAATCAATTCAGCAGGAAGTGATTGTTATACTATCTGCATATTCGTTGGATCGTTTCGATATGCGGAATCGACTTCCGGCAGCAGATTTCATTTTGCATTCCAAAGTTCAGAGGTAGTCATGATTAAGAAAATCGGTGTGTTGACAAGCGGCGGTGATGCGCCGGGCATGAACGCAGCAATCCGTGGTGTTGTACGTGCAGCGTTGTCGGAAGGACTGGAAGTCATGGGGATCCATGATGGCTACCTGGGTTTGTATGAAGACCGTATGGTCCAGCTTGACCGCTACAGCGTATCCGACATGATTAACCGTGGCGGTACTTTCCTCGGTTCTGCTCGCTTCCCTGAATTCCGCGACGAAAATGTGCGTGCAGTGGCTATCGAAAACCTGAAGAAACGTGGCATTGATGCACTGGTTGTTATTGGTGGTGACGGTTCTTACCTGGGTGCAAAACGCCTGACTGAAATGGGTTTCCCGTGCATCGGTCTGCCGGGCACGATCGACAACGATATTAAAGGCACTGACTACACTATCGGCTACTTCACTGCACTGGGTACCGTGGTAGAAGCGATTGACCGCCTGCGTGATACCTCTTCTTCTCACCAGCGTATTTCCATCGTTGAAGTGATGGGCCGTTACTGTGGCGATCTGACCCTGGCGGCAGCAATCGCGGGTGGCTGTGAGTTTGTTGTGGTACCGGAAGTGGAATTCAGCCGTGACGATCTGGTCGCTGAAATCAAAGCTGGGATCGCGAAAGGTAAAAAACACGCCATCGTCGCCATTACTGAGCACATGTGTGACGTTGACGAACTGGCGCATTACATCGAGAAAGAAACAGGCCGTGAAACGCGTTCAACCGTACTGGGCCACATCCAGCGTGGTGGTTCTCCGGTGCCTTACGACCGTATCCTGGCTTCCCGTATGGGCGCGTATGCCATTGAACTGCTGCTGGAAGGTCATGGCGGTCGTTGCGTCGGCATTCAGAATGAACAACTGGTTCACCACGACATCATTGACGCAATTGAAAACATGAAGCGTCCGTTCAAAGGTGACTGGCTGGACTGCGCGAAAAAACTGTACTGATTGTTTTTTCCGCGCCTGATGGCGCTACGCTTATCAGGTCTACAGGTTGCAGAGACTTGTAGGCCGGATAGGGCGTTAGTCGCCATCCGGCACATCCCCTCGCTTTTATTCCCCCAAGTTATAGCAAATCTTTTTTTATTCTTTAATGTTTGGAACGCTTTCTGGCACGCTTTGCTCATCACAACACAACATAAGAGAGCTGGGCGATGAACAAATGGAGCGTGGGGTTAACATTATTGCTGGCATCGACCAGCGTTCTGGCAAAGGATATTCAGTTACTTAACGTATCGTACGATCCAACGCGTGAACTGTACGAACAGTACAACAAAGCATTCAGCGCGCACTGGAAACAAGAAACGGGTGATAATGTCGTGATCCGCCAGTCACACGGTGGCTCCGGCAAACAGGCAACCTCCGTTATTAACGGTATTGAAGCCGATGTGGTAACCCTGGCGCTGGCCTATGATGTTGATGCCATCGCTGAACGTGGTCGTATCGATAAAAACTGGATTAAGCGTTTGCCGGATAACTCTGCGCCTTACACCTCCACCATCGTCTTCCTGGTCCGCAAAGGAAATCCAAAGCAAATTCATGACTGGAACGATCTGGTTAAACCGGGCGTGTCGGTCATTACGCCAAACCCGAAAAGTTCAGGCGGCGCCCGCTGGAACTATCTGGCCGCGTGGGGCTACGCGCTGCACCACAACAACAACGATCAGGCCAAAGCACAGGACTTTGTCAAGGCTCTGTTTAAAAACGTTGAAGTACTGGATTCCGGCGCACGTGGTTCAACCAATACTTTTGTCGAGCGCGGGATCGGTGATGTGCTGATTGCCTGGGAAAATGAGGCGCTGCTGGCGACAAATGAACTGGGTAAAGATAAGTTCGAAATTGTCACTCCGAGCGAATCTATCCTGGCGGAACCGACCGTTTCTGTTGTCGACAAAGTGGTCGAAAAGAAAGATACCAAAGCAGTGGCAGAAGCTTATCTGAAGTATCTCTATTCCCCGCAGGGTCAGGAAATTGCAGCGAAAAACTACTATCGTCCACGCAATCCTGAAATTGCGAAGAAATACGAAAATGCGTTTCCGAAGCTGAAGCTGTTCACCATCGACGAGGAGTTTGGCGGCTGGACAAAGGCGCAGAAAGAACACTTCTCTAACGGCGGCACGTTCGATCAGATTAGTAAACGGTAAGTGCGGGTGTCGTTTTCAGGCCCGGTAGCATAATGCGACCGGGCTTTTTTATTTGTCATCATTTTGCGTTACTCTTCCACTTCAATAAGATACAGGGAACGCGCAATGAAAAAAGCAGGCTATTTTTTACTGGTGGTGATCGTTATCGCTGCGACGGCGGGTATTGGCTACTGGAAGTTTACCGCTAATCCGAACGCGTTACGCCAGATTGTGCTTGAGCAATGTCTGCCGAACCAGTTACAACACCAAAATCCTGCACCGTGCGCTGAAGTTAAGCCGGATGCCGGATACGTGGTGTTCAAGGACCGTAACGGCCCTCTGCAATATCTGTTGATGCCTGGCTACCGTATTAACGGGATGGAAAGCCCGCTGTTGCTGAAATCGGGCACGCCAAACTTTTTCTGGCTCGCCTGGCAGGCGCGTAGCTTTATGAGTCAGAAATATGGTCAGGAAATTCCCGACAAGGCAGTATCACTGGCGATCAACTCAGTCACTGGTCGCACGCAAAACCACTTTCATATTCATATCTCTTGTCTGCGTCCTGATGTCAGAACGCAACTGGATGACAATCTGGCGAAGATCGGTACTCGCTGGCTGCCTTTGCCCGGTGGGCTACGCGGACACCAGTATCTGGCGCGCCGCGTGACGGAAAGCGAGCTGGTACAACGTAGCCCGTTTATGATGCTGGCGGAAGAAGTTCCTGATGCGCGTGAGCACATGGGCAGCTATGCGCTGGCGATGGCACGCCAGAGCGATGACTCCTTTGTCCTGCTGGCGACGCAGCGCGATCTGCTGTCATTGAATCTCGCCTCCGCCGAGGAAATTCAGGATCATCAATGTGATATTCTGAAGTAACCCCACCTAATCTGGCGTTTACTCTCTTTGCCTGTCCCCGTATTCTTGTTGAAAAAAACAACAGGAGACAGGCATGTCGATCTGGCTTACGCACCCTCTGTTTATTCCTTCTCTGGTGGTTGGCATCACCATTCTGCTCTGGGCAACGTCGCTGTTACCGGAGTTTATAACCGCTCTGCTGTTCTTTTCTGTGGCGATGGTGGCCAAAATTGCTCCACCGGATGTGATCTTTGGTGGCTTTGCATCGTCAGCGTTCTGGCTGGTCTTTAGCGGTTTCGTACTGGGTATTGCGATTCGTAAAACGGGACTGGCGGATCGGGCTGCGCGTGCGTTGTCGTCCCGGCTGACCGACTCCTGGCCGTTAATGGTTGCGAGCGTGGTGCTGCTTAGCTATGCGCTGGCGTTTGTAATGCCATCCAATATGGGGCGCATTGCGTTGTTGATGCCGATTGTTGCGGCGATGGCGAAACGTGCCGGAATTGCCGATGGTACCCGCGCCTGGTACGGCCTGGCGTTAGCCGTTGGTTTTGGCACCTTCCAGCTTTCCGCCACGATTCTACCCGCGAACGTACCTAACCTGGTAATGAGTGGTGCAGCAGAAGGCTCTTACGGTATCCATCTGAATTACCTTCCCTATTTGCTGTTACATACGCCTGTGCTGGGTTGGCTGAAAGGTGTGGTACTTATTGTGCTTATTTGCTGGCTGTTCCCCGGCAAGCCTCATGCACCGCGTGATCTGACGCCACCTGAACCGATGAGTGGTGATGAGAAACGTCTGGCCTGGATGTTGACGGTCGTGCTGATTATGTGGGTGAGTGAAAGCTGGCACGGCATTGGTCCAGCCTGGACCGGCCTGACGGCAGCGGTCATTACGCTGTTGCCCCGTGTTGGTTTTATTAATGGGGAGGAGTTTTCCAGTGGCGTAAATATCCGCACCTGTATATATGTGGCAGGTATCCTGGGGCTGGCGATCACTGTGACGCAGACCGGCATTGGTAGTGCGGTGGGCGAAGCACTGTTACAGGTGATGCCGTTGGATGCGAATAAACCGTTTACCAGCTTCCTGGCGTTGACCGGTATCACCACCGCGCTCAATTTTATTATGACGGCTAACGGCGTTCCGGCACTGTATACCACGTTGGCCCAGAGCTTTTCCGATGCGACCGGGTTCCCGCTGTTGTCGGTGATTATGATTCAGGTTCTGGGTTATTCCACCCCGTTGTTGCCGTATCAGGCATCACCGATTGTGGTGGCGATGGCGTTAGGGAAAGTGCCCGCAAGAGCAGGGATGTTGCTGTGTATTACGCTGGCGGTGGCGACGTATCTGGTACTGTTGCCGCTGGATTACGTGTGGTTTAGCGTATTAGGGAAATTATAGTTTCATCGTGGTGTTAATTTTTTGTTTTGTGAGATGATGAATTGTTTTATTTGTGCTGATACCGGTTAATACCGGAGCGCGTACTTGCGCACTGGAAACTCAAGGATTGATTCATGGACAGATTGACCCCCATCCGCTGTTGGCCTGCCATCATCTCGATCGTTATTACGCTGACAATCTGGTTTATTATTCCTTGCCCCCCTGACGTAACTCCTGAGGCGTGGCATCTGTTGGCGCTGTTTATCGGCACGATCGCGGCGATTATTGGCAAGGCCATGCCCATCGGCGCTATCGCAATTGTGGCGATTATGCTGGTGGCTATGACAGGCGTTACCAACCCTGGTAAACCCTCAGCGGCGTTGAACGACGCGCTAAGCGGTTTCTCGAACCAACTGATCTGGCTGATTGGGTTATCCATCATGCTGTCGCAAAGTCTGTTGAAAACGGGGCTGGGTGCGCGTATCGGCTATGGGTTTATTGCCTTGTTCGGCAAAAGAACACTGGGTATCGCCTGGGCATTAACGCTGGCGGAAACGATGATCGCGCCCGTAACGCCGAGCAATACCGCGCGCGGCGGCGGCATTATCCATCCGGTGATGCGGGCGATTGCAGAAAGTCTCGGGTCTCAACCCGGCGACAAGGAAAATGGTTCAACGGGGCGATATCTTGCACTGGTGAACTACAACATTAACCCGATCAGTTCAGCAATGTTTATCACAGCGACTGCACCTAACCCCTTAATTGTTAGCTTTTTGACTAAAGGGTCAGATGGGGTGCTGAATATGACCTGGGGGATGTGGGCCATCGCGGCGCTCCTTCCTGCTGTCGTCTCATTGATCGTGATGCCCATCGTTATCTGGTGGCTCTATCCACCGGCCATTACGCGTACGCCGAATGCGCCGCAGTTTGCCCGGGAAAAGCTGGGCGCGCTTGGCCCGCTATCGCTGGCAGAAAAAATCACCCTCGCAGTTTTCGTTTTGTTGCTTTGCCTGTGGGCGGGTGTTCCTGCGATGCTGATGGGCAACGGCTGGGCTGTTAACCCCACCAGTGCGGCGTTAATTGGCCTATCCATTCTGCTCGTGACGGGGGTATTAAACTGGGACGATATTCTTAAATGCCGCGGTGCATGGGATACGATAGTCTGGTTTGCCGCTCTGGTGATGATGGCGGACTTCCTGAGCAAACTGGGTCTGGTGGGTTGGCTGGCGACGAGCGTGGGCAGTGCAATTGATCATCTCGGTGTCCACTGGAGTATCGCGACACTGCTGCTGATCCTGCTTTACGTCTATTCACACTACTTTTTCGCCAGTACCACCGCGCATATTACGGCCATGTTCGCGGCGTTCTTCGCTGCGGGATTAGGTCTCGGCGCTCCCCCGGCACTGCTTGGACTGATGCTGGGTTTCTCTTCCTCACTGATGATGTCGCTCACGCATTATGGTACGGGTACTGCACCCATCATCTTTGGCTCGGGCTATGTCACGTTGGCGGAGTGGTGGAAAACGGGGCTAGTGATGAGCGTGGTTAACCTGACTATCTGGGGAGTGACCGGAGCCTTTTGGTGGCACTGGCTGGGATACTGGTAAAACGGAATCGCCGGATGTGACGGGAGGAGCATGCCTCCCGTCGCAACGACTTAAGCCTGTTTAGCGGCTTCAGCTGCTTTAACGATCACCGCGAAGGCGTCAGCTTTCAGCGAAGCACCGCCAACCAGCGCACCGTCGATGTCCGGCTGGGCAAACAGTTCTGCTGCGTTAGCTGCGTTTACGGAACCGCCGTACTGGATGATAACTTGTTCAGCGATTTTCGCGTCAGCTTTAGCAATGTGGTCACGGATGAATTTGTGAACAGCCTGAGCTTGTGCCGGAGTTGCAGATTTGCCAGTACCGATAGCCCATACAGGTTCGTAAGCGATAACCACGCCTTCGAATGCCGCAGCACCCTGAGTTTTCAGAACGGCGTCGATCTGACGTGCGCAAACTTCTTCAGTTTTGCCTGCTTCGTTTTCTGCTTCGGTTTCACCAATGCACAGAACCGGGGTCAGACCCTGTTCTTTCAGCACAGCGAATTTTTTAGCGATCAGCTCGTCAGACTCTTTGTGATAAGTACGACGCTCGGAGTGGCCGATAATGATGTACTGCGCGCCGATGTCTTTCAGCATTTCAGCTGAAGTTTCACCAGTGAATGCGCCAGACAGGTTCAGGTCAACGTTCTGCGCGCCCAGGATGATGTGGCTACCGGCAGCAGCGTGTTTTGCCAGGTCGATATACATTTCCGGTGGAGCGATTGCTACTGCACAGCCAGCTACGCCAGCCAGTTCTTTACGCAGGTTAGCAACCAGTTCGTTTACCATATGGCGGCTGCCGTTCAGTTTCCAGTTACCCATCACTAAAGGATGTCGCATTTAATTTCTCCACGCTTTATCAGCGAATTAAGGAATATGGCCGCCCGTCAGGGCAGCATGGTCTGTGAAACAGTATAGAGATTCATCCCTGGAAAGGCTTTGCTTTTTGTCATTTATTCGACTCCTCCAGACTCTCAGATAATGCCAGCTTAATCGGTTCAACAGCGAAGGTCAGCCCCTTTTCGCCGTTATCTGCAACAACATAGCGAATTGCACCCTCAGTTTCTGCGTAGTAATGCTTACCTTTGCCTGCGGTGAGCAATTTTTGCAGCTTTTTCTGGCTTTGTTCTTTGGTCAGTAAAGGGGCTACGGTGCGGATGATGGCGCTCATGTATTCCAGCGCTTTCGCTTTGGCGGCCTTTTGTTCCGGCCCCTGAATCGGCAGCCAGGTTACCTGCATGCTTTTGATTTTCAGCGTACCGCGCTCAAGAGCAGATGACGCATACAGGTTTTCATTGATCTTACTGGCGGCGCGGGTGAGGTTTGCCTTATCACGGCTGCTGTCGATGGCACGGAACTCATTCAATGCAAGTTTTGGATTCTGCGTATTAAAGTTTTCACGAAATTGGCTGATCGACAGATCAAACGTCGGCGCGCCCGCCAGCAGGTAGGGGGCTGTGGTTGCTGTCGAGTGCTCTTCCGCCAGTGCCGTAGTGTTTACGGACAGGGCTGAAAACAATAATAAAAACAGAGTAAATCCTTGCTTCATCAATCGTACCTTTCGTTATGACTGTCCACGATTAAAACGATAACTGTCGGGCTTGTCAAAAGGGTAAACTGTTCTGAAGGCCAATTTTAAAGGAACCTACATGACCATACAGCAGTGGTTATTCTCATTTAAAGGGCGTATCGGACGCCGTGATTTTTGGATTTGGGTCGGCCTCTGGATTGTCGGTATGCTGGTTCTGTTCTCACTGGCGAGTAAAAAATTACTCGATATCCAGACGGCTGCGTTTTGCCTGGTCTGTCTGCTCTGGCCGACGGCGGCAGTGACGGTAAAACGCCTGCATGACCGGGGGCGCTCTGGATTGTGGGCGCTATTGATGATTCTGGCGTGGATGCTGCTGGCCGGAAACTGGGCGATATTGCCAGGCATCTGGCAGTGGGTGGTAGGTCGCTTTATTCCTACGCTGATTCTGGTCGGTATGATTATCGATCTGGGCGCGTTTGTTGGCACTCAGGGTGAAAACAAATTTGGCGTAGATACGCTGGATGTGAAGTATAAAGGGTAAAGCGTAGGCCGGATGAGGCGTTGCCGCCATCCGGCAGATCGCCCGCTGGCGCTACGCTTATCGGACCTACAAAATCAATAAACCCACGGCAATGTCTTACCAGTAGTGCTCGGCAGTCATATGGCCCGGTCGACGACGCAGATGTTTGGTCATCTGCCGGGTCTCTTTCAGTAACTGCTGGGTATCGCGTACCATCTGTGGATTTCCACAAAGCATCACATGGCTGGTGGTGGTATCCATTGCCAGCCCAACTGCTTTTTCCAGCTCGCCGCTTTCAATCAGCGCGGGAACCCGTCCAGTAAGCGAGCCTGTAGCCGTTTCACGGCTGACGACGGTCTGGATACGTAATTTACCTTCGTAGCGTTTTTCCAGCCTCTGCATCAGCGGCAGGTAGCTTAAATCGGCGGCATAACGGGCAGCATGGACCAGCACCAGATTTTTAAAGCGATCAAGATCTTTACCCAACTGCAGAATCGACAAATATGGGCCGATAGCCGTGCCGGTTGCCAGCATCCACAGCGTGTCACAATCGGGAACTTCATCCAGCACGAAAAATCCTGCGGCTTCGCTTACGACCTGCACTTCATCGCCAGGTTTCAGCGCAGCCAGACGTGGACTGAGTTTACCGTCGGGAACGGTCACCAGATAAAACTCTAAATCAGGATTATCAGGCGCGTTCACATAGGAATAGGCGCGCTGGACGCGCTCACCGTCGATCTCAAGGCCAAGCTTAGTAAACTGACCAGCAGTGAAAGGATGAACTGGAGCTCGCACGGTCAAACTAAACAGGGCATCGGTCCAGTTATGTACCTTCGTGACTTTACCTGTTACCCAATCTGCCATGGTTTTCTCCTGTCTGATTTGCTTGCCTTATCTTCGTTCGCTGAACAAAAAAATTCCAGTCCCGGAGGACTGGAAAGCTCAATCAAACAAATCTGTTACAGGATGTGCGCCTGCACATCAGGATCTTTGCGATCCAGGTAGTGAATGGATTGAATGCGGCGGATCGTGCGCGATTTCCCGCGGATCAGCAGTGTTTCAGTGGTTGCGATATTGCCTTTACGGCTAATCCCTTCCAGCAGGTCGCCTTTGGTGATCCCGGTCGCTGAGAAAATCACATTGTCGCTGCGCGCCATTTCGTCCAGACGCAGCGCTTTGCCTGCTTCAATGCCCATTGCCTGGCAACGAGCCAGTTCCTGTTCGCCAATGCGACGATTCTCTTCGCTGTCGCCCTTGACGTCGTGACGTGCCAGCAGGCGGCCCTGCATGTCGCCATCCAGTGCGCGGATTACGGCAGCGGAAACTACGCCTTCCGGTGCACCGCCGATACCGTACAGTACGTCGACTTCGCTGTCTGGCATGCAGGTCAGAATTGAGGCGGCGACATCGCCGTCAGGAATGGCAAACACGCGTACGCCCAGCTTCGCCATCTCAGCGATAACTTCATCATGACGAGGCTTTGCAAGGATGGTGACGGTCAGCTCACCAAGTGGTTTACCGAGTGCGGCAGCAATGTTACGCAGGTTAGCTTCCAGTGGCAGATTCAGGTCGATTGATCCTTTCGCACCAGGGCCGACAATCAGCTTTTCCATATACATATCCGGCGCGTTCAGGAAGCAGCCTTTATCACCGACAGCCAGTACTGCCAGGGCATTCGCCTGGCCCATTGCTGTCATGCGCGTGCCTTCGATTGGATCGACAGCTATGTCCACGGCATCGCCGAGACCGGTCCCAACCTTCTCACCGATAAACAACATTGGCGCTTCATCGATTTCGCCCTCACCAATAACAATAGTGCCGTCGATGTTGACCTGGTTGAGCATAATACGCATGGCGTTCACCGCCGCGCCGTCAGCGATGTTTTTATCGCCGCGACCCAGCCATTTATAGCCAGCCAGTGCGGCTGCTTCGGTCACGCGTGAAAATTCAATGGCAAGTTCTCGTCTCATTGCAAACTCGTAGCAGAAAGGAATGGCGCGAAGTGTAGCACAGGGTAAGGGGCTGGATTATTGATGTGTGTGCGTGTGCAGGGTTGAGAAGGTTTTGCCGGATAAGGCGTTAGCCCCATCCGGCATTTCAGCATTACTCTTCGTGGTCTTCCCACGCAAGGGCGCGTTTGACCGCTTTTTTCCAGCCGCTGTAACGGAAGTTACGCTCTGTGGTTTCAATACCAGGGCGGAATTCACGTTCAATAACAGCTTTTTCCTGCAACTCATCCAGATTCTGCCAGAAACCTACGGCTAGGCCTGCCAGGTATGCGGCACCCAGTGCGGTAACTTCGCGGACTTCCGGGCGCTCAACGCGAGTGCCGAGAATGTCTGACTGGAACTGCATCAGGAAGTTGTTGGCAACCGCACCGCCATCAACACGCAGTGCGTGCAGACGAATACCGGAATCGGCCTGCATCGCTTCCAGAACATCACGGGTCTGGTAAGCGATAGACTCGAGCGTTGCACGGATGATGTGGTTAGAGTTTACGCCACGGGTCAGACCGAAAATCGCGCCACGGGCATACGGGTCCCAGTACGGTGCACCCAGACCAGTGAATGCCGGAACAACGTACACGCCGTTGGTGTCTTTCACTTTGGTGGCAAAATATTCGGAGTCGAAAGCATCGCTGATGAGTTTCATTTCATCACGCAGCCACTGGATGGATGCGCCAGCCATAAACACCGCACCTTCCAGCGCGTAGTTCACTTCTCCGGTTGGGCCACAGGCGATGGTGGTCAGCAGTCCGTTTTCGGACTTAACCGCTTTCTCACCGGTGTTCATCAGCATGAAGCAGCCGGTGCCGTAGGTGTTTTTCGCCATCCCTTCCTTCACGCACAGTTGGCCGAACAGCGCAGCCTGCTGGTCGCCTGCGATACCGGAGATTGGAATACGTGTGCCACCTTTACCACCGATGTTGGTCTGACCGTAGACTTCGGAGGAACGACGAACTTCCGGCAGCATTGCGCGCGGGATGTCCAACGCATCCAGCATCTTGTCGTCCCAGTCCAGGGAGTGGATGTTGAACAGCATGGTACGTGAGGCGTTGGTGTAATCCGTTACGTGTACACGTCCCTGAGTCATTTTCCAGATAAGCCAGGTATCCACTGTACCGAACAGCAGTTCACCGCGACGAGCGCGCTCACGAGAACCTTCTACGTGGTCAAGGATCCACTTTACTTTGGTGCCGGAGAAATACGGGTCAATTACCAGGCCGGTGTTGTTACGGATGTAATCTTCCATCCCGTCGCGCTTGAGTTTCTCGCAAATATCAGCGGTACGACGACACTGCCACACAATGGCGTTATAGATAGGTTTACCGGTCTCACGCTCCCAGACGATAGTGGTTTCACGCTGGTTAGTAATACCAATCGCTGCAATTTCATCGGAACTGATATCGGCTTTCGCCAGCACTTCTACCAGCGTGGAGCTTTGGGTCGCCCAAATTTCCATTGGGTCGTGTTCTACCCAGCCTGCTTTCGGGTAGATTTGCTCGAATTCGCGTTGTGAAACGCTAACGATATTTGCATCGTGGTCCATCACGACCGCGCGGGAGCTGGTGGTGCCCTGGTCGAGCGCAACGATATATTTTTTCTCAGTCATAATTTTTTGTCCCGTAGTCACATTACTGCGAAGCTTTTTGTTGAGTGTTGGCCGCAATGTCTTTCTCTTCAATCGCGCAGACATCGCACGGTAAATGGCGACCAATCAGTTTGCGATATGCCCATGCGCCCAAAATCGCGCCGGTAATCGGGCCAAACACCGGTACCAGGAAGTAAGGAATATCGCGACCACCCGTAAAGGCAATCTCACCCCATCCTGCGAGCCCGGCGAATAGTTTCGGCCCAAAGTCACGAGCCGGGTTCATCGCAAAACCGGTCAGTGGACCCATGGAGGCACCAATAACGGCAATCAATAAGCCGATCAGCAGGGGTGCCAGCGGACCACGAGGTACACCGTTACCATCGTCGGTCAGTGCCAGAATCAGCCCCATTAGAATAGCGGTAATGACCATTTCAACCGCGAAGGCCTGCACAAAATTGATATGCGGGTTCGGATAGGTGGAGAAAGTACCAGCCAGACCCAGGCTCTCGGTACTGCCGCGCACGATATGGTTAGTTTGTTCGAAATCGATGAAAAGATTGTAATAAAGCCCGTAAACCAATGCCGCTGCGCAAAAGGCGCCGGCAATTTGCGAAATAATAAAAGGTACTACTTTGCGTTTGTCAAAACACGCAAACAACCAGAGTGCGATTGTGACTGCTGGGTTCAGGTGTGCACCAGAAACGCCTGCTGTCAGATAGATAGCCATCGCTACCCCCAGACCCCAGATGATACTGATTTCCCACTGACCAAAAGTAGCGCCAGCCACTTTAAGTGCAGCAACACAGCCCACACCGAAGAAAATCAACAACCCGGTACCGAGGAATTCAGCAATGCACTGGCCTTTTAAGGTTGATGTTTGACTCATAATCGGATCCTGAAGAGAGTTTAATGTTTATTGTGTTCGAGAAGGTCACTGACATCCCCGGAGCCGGTAGGCACACTGTTAATTTATCGTTAACGAGCAAAAACGAGAAATATCGAAATTGAAATGTGTGTACTGCATCAACAAAATGAGCGTTATCGCGCCATAACGAGGTATTTGTTATACAAAAAGAGTGTGAGCTGAATCATTTCATTAACCAATATGTTAACACTTTTGAGTTATGCGCTGTCTGTCACCAGGACAAAGATTAAAAGTGTTGCAAACCGCAATCTGCGCGGGATGCTGCTGGACAGGGATGGCGCGGCTTCATACAATCGGAGCTAAGTAGAGTGCGCTCGTTTTTATTAAGGCGTCGCCGGTTATCGGGACGAGGATTTTTATCCATCAACGCCTTGCAATTCAGGAGAGGTATGACGATGTCATTAGAAGTGTTTGAGAAACTGGAAGCAAAAGTACAGCAGGCGATTGATACCATCACGCTGTTGCAGATGGAAATCGAAGAGCTGAAAGAAAAGAATAACTCACTGACGCAGGAAGTTCAGTCTGCACAGCAGCAGCGTGAAGAGCTGGAGCGTGAGAATAACAGTCTGAAAGAACAGCAGAATGGCTGGCAGGATCGTCTGCATGCTCTGCTCGGCCGTATGGAAGAAGTCTAATTACGCTTTATCTTTCGCGCCGTAGCAGCGTTGGCTGCGCTTAGTTACCCCCAGTCTCGTAGTTTACTATGCTCCTGGGGATACCTTCGTTTGCCGCCTTGCTACAACACGAAATCTCTCGCGTAATCGCCCCTACGTGTAGGCTGGATAAGGCGCAAGCTGCTTCCGGTACTCAGCGATAACGCATAAAAAAGGCACCTTGCGGTGCCTTTTTTGATCACTCGATATCGAGCGGGTCTTCGGAAAGGATTATCCCGGTATTGTCGGCGTACAGATGGTCGCCGGAGAAGAACGTCACGCCACCAAAGTTGACGCGCACATCGCTTTCCCCGGTTCCTTCACCTGCGGCACCCACCGGAATAGCGGCAATCGCCTGAATGCCGATGTCCAGTTCTTCCAGATCGTCCACCTGGCGGACTGAGCCGTAGATGACCAGACCTTCCCACTCATTCTGTACAGCCAGACGAGCCAGTTCGGCATCGACCAGCGCACGACGGACAGAACCGCCGCCATCGACCAGCAGAATTCGACCACGGCCATTTTGTTCGAGCAGATCGTACAGCAACCCGTTGTCCTCGAAACATTTTACCGTGATGATTTGTCCGCCAAACGACGACCGTCCCCCAAAGTTAGAGAACAGCGGTTCCACGACGTTGACATCTTCCTGATAGATGTCACAAAGCTCGGATGTATCGTATTTCATAGGCTTAACGTTCAGTTGCTGCGAGAATTTTTAGTATATCGCGCTATGTGTACTGTTGGCAAAATCATCAATTGTTAATTGATATTTGTCAGTTAAAGGGACCACTGACTTAAGAAAATCCCAACAACAAACAGTAAGTTAGTTAATAGCGCAGCTTTCACGGTGCGTTCCAGCATTGGGCGCATCGCTGTAGGATCCATCTCATGCATCACATATCTTGCCTGTTTGATCAGCAACGGAGCGGCCAGAATAAACAGCCATCCCCACAGACTTTGCAGCGAGAACAGGTTAAACAGTGCCAGGCAGACCAGCGTACCCATCAGCAGGCAGGCATGGTAACGACGGGCATTGACGGCGCCTAAACGTACAACCAGCGTGTTTTTGCCATTTTCTCTGTCGCTGTTGATATCGCGCAGGTTATTGATATTGAGCACGGCGGTTGCCAGCAGACCGCAGGCCGTTGCCGGCAAAATCAACGCGGGAATAAGCGTATGCGCCTGCAGATACCAGCTCCCCATAACGCTGAGCCAGCCGAAGAAGACCAGCACGGAAATATCGCCCAGGCCAATATAGCCGTAAGGACGATTACCTACGGTATAAGTGATAGCGGCGATAATCGACAGGCCGCCGAGTATCAAAAAGCCGACAAAATCAGTCAGCGTGTGGCAGGCCACTGCTACCAGCGCCAGACCGGACAAGCAGATCAAGACCACGGTGATAATCAACGCGCGCTTCATTTCCTGCTGCGTGATGACCCCTTTTTGCATTCCACGTAACGGCCCTATGCGGTCGGGCTTGTCGCTGCCTTTGACAGCATCGCCATAGTCGTTCGCAAGGTTGGACAGAATTTGCAGCAGTCCTGCCGTGATTAATGCCAGCAGAGCAACCAGCGGATCGAAATACCCTTGCCACCATGCTAATGCCGTACCGACGATGATCGCCGCGAAGGCGAGCGGTAAGGTCTTAGGTCGTAAACTTTCCAGCCAGGCTTGT
The DNA here is from genome assembly GCF_030333065.1 of Citrobacter sp. Cm046. Classification (NCBI taxonomy): domain Bacteria; kingdom Pseudomonadati; phylum Pseudomonadota; class Gammaproteobacteria; order Enterobacterales; family Enterobacteriaceae; genus Citrobacter; species Citrobacter sp. Cm046. The sequence goes on from NZ_JAOWGP010000041.1 coordinate 84,153, forward strand.
GAGCGGCTAATTTGTTGTTGTTCAGTCATATTTAGCGCCAATAAAAATGGGGCTTTATCAGCCCCATCAACAGTGATGAAAATGCATTGAACGCGATTATAGGATAAAACGGCTCAGATCTTCATCTGCGACCAGCGCATCCAGATGTTTGCTCACATATTCGGCATCAATTGTGATGCTTTGGCCGTTCAAATCGCTCGCATCATAGGAAATATCTTCCATCAGACGCTCGAGAACGGTATGCAAACGACGTGCACCGATGTTTTCGGTGGTTTCGTTGACCTGCCAGGCCGCTTCGGCAATACGTTTAATACCTGATTCAGTGAAGTCGATATTCACGCCTTCGGTCGCCATCAGCGCTTTGTATTGCACGGTGATAGAGGCATTCGGTTCAGTCAGAATACGCTCGAAATCGCTGGTGGTCAGCGCCTGTAGCTCGACGCGGATTGGCAGACGACCCTGCAGTTCTGGGATCAGGTCAGACGGTTTCGCCACCTGGAACGCGCCGGAGGCGATAAACAGTATGTGATCGGTTTTCACCATGCCGTGCTTGGTGGAGACGGTGCAGCCTTCAACCAGCGGCAGCAGGTCGCGCTGTACGCCTTCACGGGACACATCCGGACCAGAAGATTCACCGCGCTTACAGATTTTGTCGATTTCGTCGATAAACACGATCCCGTGTTGTTCAACGGCGTCGATAGCTTCCTGTTTCAGCTCTTCCGGGTTGACCAGTTTCGCCGCTTCTTCTTCAATCAGCAGCTTCATCGCATCTTTAATTTTCAGCTTACGCGGTTTTTGTTTCTGGCCGCCTAAGTTCTGGAACATGGACTGCAACTGGCTGGTCATCTCTTCCATTCCCGGAGGCGCCATGATTTCTACGCCCATCGGTGCAGCAGCGAGATCAATCTCAATCTCTTTATCGTCCAGTTGGCCTTCACGCAGTTTTTTACGGAACGCCTGACGTGCAGCGGAAGGTTCCTGCGGCTGTTCTGACTGTCCCCAGTTATTTTTGGCTGGAGGAATCAGCACATCGAGAATACGTTCTTCCGCCATTTCTTCTGCACGGAAGCGGTTTTTCTCGATAGCCTGAACGCGAACCATTTTAATGGCTGCGTCGGTTAAATCGCGGATGATGGAGTCAACTTCTTTACCAACATAGCCGACTTCGGTGAATTTCGTTGCTTCAACTTTGATGAACGGCGCGTTGGCCAGTTTTGCCAGACGGCGGGCAATTTCGGTTTTACCGACACCGGTTGGACCAATCATCAGAATGTTTTTTGGCGTGACTTCATGGCGCAGCTCTTCGTCGAGCTGCATACGGCGCCAGCGGTTACGCAGGGCAATCGCCACGGAACGCTTGGCGTTATCCTGGCCGATAATGTGTTTGTTCAGTTCGCTGACAATTTCGCGTGGGGTCATTTCAGACATGGGGGATCCTTACGCTTTGGAGTTCAATTCTTCGATGGTATGGAAGTGGTTGGTATAAATGCAGATATCCCCTGCAATATCCAACGCTTTCTCAGCAATCTCGCGTGCGCCAAGCTCGGTGTTTTCCAGCAGAGCGCGTGCTGCAGCCTGGGCGTAGGGACCGCCGGAGCCGATGGCAATCAGATCGTTTTCTGGCTGGATGACATCGCCATTACCCGTGATGATGAGCGATGCAGTTTCATCTGCAACGGCCAACAATGCTTCGAGTTTGCGCAGCATACGATCGGTTCGCCAGTCTTTCGCCAGTTCAACGGCAGCTTTCACCAGATGACCCTGATGCATTTCCAGTTTGCGTTCAAACAATTCAAACAGCGTGAATGCATCCGCAGTGCCGCCCGCAAAGCCCGCAATGACTTTGTCGTTGTACAGACGGCGGACTTTTTTCACGTTGCCTTTCATTACGGTGTTACCCAGTGTGGCCTGACCATCACCGGCGATTACCACATGGCCGTTACGGCGTACGCTTACTATTGTTGTCACGAGCAGACCCCTTGGTTACAAATGCAGAATACAGGCCCCGCACAGTGTACGGGGCGTAATGCAAGTATAGATGGGGGGGATTTTGGGGGTTTCAACCCCCGGTAGCGAGTCGAATGCAGTTTGTGTGGCCAGCCACTTTCAGACGACTGATAGTGTTGTCGGCATTTTCTTTGCCTTTGAGCGGGCCAATGACCACGCGATTCCAGCCGTTGTTGGTGGTTATGCGGGAATTGAAGCCCTCAAAGGCCAACTGAGCACGCACAGTTTCTGCCTGCTCAGCCCCTTTAAATGATCCACACTGAACCATCCAGCGACGTTCATCTTTTTTCTCTGCCGTCTGTTTTGGCGCTTCTGTTTCATGCGTAATCGGCGCGGCTGGTTGCGTTTTCGGCTGAGCAGCTGTGGTATGCGCTGGCGTCTGCAACAGATCCTGGTACGGCTGTTGGGCCGCCGGTTTTGGCTGCGTTTGACGCGGCTGTTGTACCGGCGCAGCTTGTACCGTACGCGTTTGTTGCTGTTGCTGTTGCTGTTGCTGGTAAGGTTGTTCCGTTACCCGCGTACGCGGCTGCTGAGCCTGTTGCTGTGCGTTGGTCCACTGCTGTTGCTGCACCTGACGCTGGCGCTGCAGCGTTTGCTGGCGTTGTTCAGGCGTTTGTTCGTTCCACGGTACCTCATTGAGCTGCGTGGGCTGCTGACGCATATCAGCCTGCATTTGCGCCAGGAGCTGACGCTGCTCATTGGTAAGCTGATCGGCGTTAAGCACTTCACCGCCAGCAGAAGGTTCGGTTGGCGCACGCACGCCCGGCTGGCGGCTTTCCAGCTCTTTGATGTATCGCCAGCGTTCTTCCGGTTTCGGTGGGATCCCATTACCGGTGACTTTCTGGCTTTGCAGCGTTTCGGACTCTTCTTTCTTGTGATGCGTAATGAAGTACAGACCACCGATAAAGGTCACAAGTACGGCTGCCGCAATAGCGACCATCGCGGGGGATACCGCTGACGTATTGCGTTGCTTTTTCCGTGAAGTGCTCTTTTTGCGCCGCGAAGGTGCCGGTTGGCCGCGACGTACATAATCTCGTTGTGCCACTATCGTTTCGCTGTATTTATTCGTTCGTCAGCCCGCCATGTTACTTAAGCGGCGGGCCTTTGACCAGACAGGGGAGTCCGAAAGCACTTTACTTTAAGTCAATGCCCGCGTAGAGCCCCGAATAATAAGCTCACAGTCCAGTAAACGTGAGCCACTACTGACGTTATGCCCTTGTAATTGATCGAGCAGTAACAGCATAGCTTCACGTCCGATATCGAAACGCGGCTGTGCAACGGTTGTCAGGGGTGGATCACAAAATTCTGTGAGTGAAATGTTATCAAAGCCAATAATGGATAAATCGTCAGGTACTTTTAAGCCCTGACGTTTGGCATATGAGAGTGCGCCCAGCGCCATGACATCGCTGTGACAGAAAACAGCGGTAGGCGGCTGTGGTAGCTCAAGCAGCTGTTTCAGTGCGTTTGCACCTGCTTCATAGGTAAAATTACCGCGCGCGATAAAATGTGGATCGACCGTAATCCCGCTGCGGCGCAACGCCTGAACGTAACCTTGCAGGCGGTAGTGACACAGTGGCATATCCTCTGGCCCGGCGATACAGCCAATACGCTGATGACCCAGTTCAAGCAGATAGTTCATCGCATTAAACGCAGCGGTGAGGTTATCAATATGAACGGTGGGGAGCTCCAGCTCTGGCGCGAATTCGTTGGACATCACCATCGGTGGCAAATTGCGTTGCTCTTCCACGCTGGCATCAAACGGCAGACGTGAGCTAAGCAGTACCATGCCATCGATCTGCTTGGTGATAATGAGGTTAAGAAAAGTCTTTTCCTCCTGGTTCTGGTGCGCGCAATCACCGATCAGCACCAGGTAACCCTGCTCTGCGGCGGTGACCTCAATGCCCCGGATAATTTCACTAAAGAACGGGTCGCAAATATCCGGAACAATCACCAGAATGGTACGTGATTCATTGCGCTTAACGTTGCGCCCCATCGATTGGGGGAGATATCCCACTTCCAGCGCGGCCTGCTCAACCCGGCTACGGGTGGACTGAGAGACTTTGTCCGGGTTCATTAATGCACGGGAGACGGTTGCCGTGGAGACTTTCGCCTTCAGGGCAACATCTTTCATCGTAGCGGCAGCGACCTGCTTATTCGGTTTCACTCTTTCTCCTCGCCAGAGAGCTGCTGGCGCAGACCTGTCCCTGGGTAACCTTCATTTGAAATATTTTTATCAGATAGTGAATAGAAGCAGTTACAGAATTTTCATAAAAAGTGTGATGGATATTTAATTTTACGATCCGCCTCGCATCATGAGGGGGCTATCCCTCAATGGGATCGACATCCAACACCCATTTGACCTTGCGTGCATCAGGCAGCGTATTGATTAACGCCAGTGTCCCGCTAACGATATGTTGCAGTCGAATGCGTGACGGATGTTGCAACAAAATTTGCCAGCGATAACGGCCGCCACGCTTGGGTGCCAGTGCAGGAACCGGGCCGAGCACCCAGAGTTTGTCGTCGGCCAGCGGACTGGCCTGAATCAGATTGCGCAGTTGCTGCAGGAACATCGGCGCATGCTGATTGTTATGGTCTTCTGCCCGTACGATCACATGACTGGTCCACGGTGGAAGCTGCAGCGTTTGGCGTTCGGCCAGTGCCTGTTCGGCAAAGGCGTCATAACCTTTATACAGTAAGGTTTGCAGCAGTGGATGTTCAGGGTGGTGCGTTTGCAGCACCACTTCACCCTGTTTACCGGCACGGCCTGCACGCCCGGATACCTGTGTGTAAAGCTGGGCGAAGCGCTCTGCTGAACGAAAATCTGCCGAGAATAGCGCACCGTCCACATCCAGTAATGCCACCAGTGTGACGTCCGGGAAGTGGTGACCTTTTGCCAGCATTTGTGTGCCGATAAGAATTCGTGCGCCGCCGCGATGCACTTCTGCCAGATGCTGCTCCAGCGCCCCTTTACGGCTGGTGGTATCGCGGTCAATACGCGAAATCGGTACACCTGGGAAGAAGGGGGCTAAAGCCTGTTCAAGCTGTTCGGTGCCGAGTCCGACCGGTACCATATGCGTAGAACCGCAGGAAGGACACTGACGCGGTATGGGACGCTGACTGTCACAGTGGTGGCAGCGCAAATGATGCTGCGCCTGATGCAGCGTGTAGTAGTGATCGCAGCGCGGGCATTCGGCAATCCAGCCGCAGTCGTGGCATAGCAGTGCAGGGGCAAATCCCCGGCGATTAAGAAAGAGAATTACCTGATTATCCGCCTGCAGATGCTGACGCATGCGGGTGATAAGCGCAGGAGCCAGTCCGGCCTGTACCTGCTGACCTTTTAGATCCAGTACGTGCTGAATGGCAGGACGTGCATTTCCGGCGCGGCGCGTCAGGCGCAGCATACGGTATTTTTTTTGCCGCACGTTGCACAGCGTTTCCAGCGCCGGAGTGGCCGACCCGAGAATAATGGGGATCTGCTCGCTGTGGGCGCGGTAAACCGCCAGATCGCGGGCGTGATAGCGCCAGCCTTCCTGCTGTTTATAGGAGCTGTCATGCTCTTCGTCGATGACAATTACGCCGAGATTTTTAAACGGTGTAAACAGTGATGAACGCGTACCGATGACAATCGCCGCTTCACCATTTTTCGCTTTCAGCCAGGCAGAAAGACGTTCGCTGTCATTCAGACCGGAGTGCAATACTTCTACCGGAGCATTGAAGCGTTCGCGAAAGCGGGCAATGGTTTGTGGTGTCAGACCAATCTCCGGCACCATCACCAGCGCCTGTTTGCCCTGGGCGAGGATATTTTCCAGTACGCTCAGATAGACTTCTGTTTTGCCAGAACCCGTCACGCCTGCTAGTAGCCAGGCGCTAAAACAGTCTGATTCGCTGTGAATCGCTCCAACGGCAGTGGCCTGTTCGGTATTTAGCCGTAACCGCTCACCGGAAACGGCGTAGTGCGTGCGCCAGTCACTGAAACCTGGCGTTTCGCTCGCCAGGTCGCAGAGACCTTTTTTACGCAGTGCTTGTAATGCGGCGTCATTAAATTCGAGTTCAGCCACCTGGTCACGCCAGATTTTTCCCTGGCGTAGCGCTGCCAGCGCCTGTTGTTGTTTGGGGGAGCGCTTCAGGCTGTTTAAATCAATAACCTGACCTTCTTCGCTGGCAAACCAGTACCACATTGGCGCGTTAGTGGCAGGTCTGCCCTGGCGTAGCAGAATAGGCAAAGCATGAAACAGCACGTCGCCAATAGGGTGGTGGTAATAATCAGCAGCCCACAGCAGTAAACGCCAGACGGAGGAGGAATAGACCGGTTCGCTGTCCAGTACCTCAATCACGGCTTTTAATTCATTCAGCGGCAGTTCGCTTTGCTCGCTTACCGACAGGACAATGCCGACACGCTCCTGCTGCTTGCCAAAGGGCACACGTACGCGACACCCGGCTTTGGCGTTCATGCCTTCCGGCAAGAGGTAGTCAAAGGTGCGGGGTAGCGGGACGGGTAAGGCAACGTGCGCAACGGGCATTTAATCATCCTGACTTGAATTCTGGCGGGTTAGTATACACATTAGTGAGAAGCGGAATGCGGATCAGTTTGCATGAGCAGGTTAATTTCTGTATGATTCGCCGCCTTTGATACAAATTTGTATCACTGACCTATACTATTAACATCGCGTGGTGTCTGGCGTTAGGGCTGGAAGAGCGACGCGGCCTTAAACCGAGGTTTCCCCATGAAAAAAGATATTCACCCGAAATACGAAGAAATTACTGCAAACTGCTCTTGCGGTAACGTCATGAAAATCCGCTCTACCGTCGGTCACGATCTGAACCTGGACGTGTGCGGTCAGTGCCACCCGTTCTATACTGGCAAGCAGCGTGATGTTGCTACCGGTGGCCGTGTTGATCGCTTCAACAAGCGTTTCAGCATCCCGGGCAGCAAATAAGTTTTTCTGCTGTCAAAAAAAAGCGCCTTACGGCGCTTTTTTTGTACCCGGCGTTTAGTATTCCCACGTTTCCGGGTCGATCCCCAGTTCACGCATAATTACCTTCGCCTCTTCAGGAATTTCATCACTGCGTTCTTTACGCAGATCATCATCGTTGGGTAACGGTTGCCCGGTAAAGGCATGCAGAAACGCTTCACACAGCAGTTCGCTGTTGGTGGCGTGGCGCAGGTTGTTCACCTGACGACGCGTGCGTTCATCGGTAAGGATTTTTAACACCTTCAGAGGAATGGAAACCGTAATTTTTTTGACTTGCTCACTCTTCTTACCGTGCTCAGCGTATGGGCTGATATATTCGCCGCTCCATTCAGCCATGAGATACCTAATCCTCTTTGTCATTTATATTGAGGCCGGAAACTGAGCCCGAGCCATAATTTCATTGCGCGTAGTTTATCGTAGTGGCGAGGCCCTGACACGAAGTTAGCCATCGCAGATGTGCGCTAATGCATATAATTTTAACGGCTATTTCCAGTTTGCTCAATCTATACGCAAAGAAGTTTAGATGTCCAGATGTATTGACGGCTATTGTAACAATGATTACTCTGGTGCCTGACTTTTCACCGGCTCAGCCAGGAACTCCTCAATATGACGCGTAAACAGGCCACCATCGCAGTGCGTAGCGGATTAAATGACGACGAGCAGTACGGTTGCGTTGTCCCGCCGATTCACCTTTCCAGTACCTATAACTTTACCGGTTTTAATGAGCCGCGAGCCCATGACTATTCACGTCGCGGCAACCCGACGCGTGATGTCGTCCAGCGCGCGCTGGCTGAGCTGGAAGGAGGGGCTGGTGCAGTGCTGACCAATACTGGCATGTCGGCGATCCATCTGGTGACTACGGTGTTCCTGAAGCCTGGTGATTTACTGGTGGCGCCACACGACTGTTACGGCGGCAGCTATCGTCTGTTTGACAGTCTGGCGAAGCGCGGTTGTTATCGCGTCCTGTTTGTCGATCAGGGTAATGAGCAGGCGCTCAAGGCGGCACTGGCGGAAAAACCGCAGTTAGTGCTGGTGGAAAGCCCGAGTAATCCCCTGTTACGCGTGGTGGATATTGCGAAAATCTGCCAGCTGGCGCGTGAGGCTGGCGCGGTGAGTGTTGTGGATAACACTTTTTTAAGCCCTGCACTGCAAAATCCACTGGCATTGGGCGCCGATCTGGTGTTGCATTCATGCACGAAATATTTAAACGGTCACTCTGATGTGGTGGCTGGCGTAGTGATTGCGAAAGATCCTGAAACGGTCACTGAGCTGGCATGGTGGGCGAATAATATTGGCGTAACCGGCGGCGCATTTGATAGCTATCTGCTGTTGCGTGGCCTGCGTACTTTGTCACCGCGTATGGAAGTGGCACAACGTAATGCTCAGGCGATTGTGGACTATTTGCAAACCCAGCCGCTGGTGAAAAAACTGTATCACCCGTCACTGCCGGATAATCAGGGGCATGAGATTGCCGCGCGCCAACAAAAAGGTTTTGGCGCGATGTTGAGTTTTGAACTGGATGGTGATGAGCAAACGCTGCGTCGCTTCCTGGGCGGGTTGTCGTTGTTTACGCTGGCGGAATCATTAGGGGGAGTTGAAAGTCTGATCTCCCACGCCGCAACCATGACACATGCGGGTATGGCACCAGAAGCGCGTGCTGCTGCCGGAATTTCTGAAACGCTGCTGCGTATCTCCACCGGTATTGAAGATGGCGAAGATTTAATTGCCGACCTGGAAAATGGCTTCCGGGCTGCAAACAAGGGGTAAACATGAGTGTGATTGCGCAGGCAGGGGCGAAGGGTCGTCAACTGCACAAATTTGGTGGTAGTAGTCTGGCAGACGTGAAATGTTATTTGCGTGTCGCAGGTATTATGGCGGAGTACTCGCAGCCTGACGATATGATGGTTGTTTCAGCTGCAGGCAGCACCACTAACCAGTTGATTAGCTGGCTGAAGTTAAGCCAGACCGATCGTCTTTCTGCGCATCAGGTTCAGCAGGCGTTACGCCGCTATCAGAGCGAACTTATTAGCGGCTTATTGCCGCCAGACGTGGCCGATGGGTTGATCGGCGCGTTTATCAACGATCTGGAGCGCCTGGCCGGTTTGCTCGACAGTGGTGTGAACGATGCGGTCTACGCCGAAGTCGTAGGGCATGGCGAAGTGTGGTCGGCACGCCTGATGTCTGCCGTGCTTAATCAGCAGGGGCTGGAGTCGACCTGGCTGGATGCGCGTGAGTTTTTGCGTGCTGAGCGCGGCGCTCAACCGCAGGTGGATGAAGGTCTCTCTTACCCATTATTACAACAACTGCTGGCTCAGCATCCGGGCAAGCGCCTGGTAGTGACCGGTTTTATCAGTCGTAGCAATGCGGGCGAAACGGTATTGCTGGGGCGTAACGGCTCTGACTACTCTGCGACGCAAGTCGGTGCGCTGGCGGGTGTTTCCCGGGTGACCATCTGGAGCGATGTCGCCGGGGTATACAGTGCGGACCCACGAAAAGTGAAGGATGCCTGTCTGTTGCCATTGCTGCGTCTGGACGAAGCCAGCGAACTGGCTCGTCTGGCCGCTCCGGTTCTGCATGCCCGGACTTTACAGCCGGTTTCTGGCAGCGATATCGACCTTCAGTTGCGCTGCAGCTATACGCCGGATCAGGGATCGACGCGCATTGAACGCGTGCTGGCTTCCGGTACCGGAGCGCGTATTGTGACCAGCCATGACGATGTCTGCCTGATTGAATTCCTGGTTCCAGGTGGTCAGGACTTTAAGCTGGCGTATAAAGAGATCGATCAGATTTTAAAACGCACACAGGTGCGTCCGCTGGCGGTTGGCGTGCATCCCGATCGCCAACTCCTGCAATTTTGCTACACCTCAGAAGTCGCTGACGGCGCACTGAAAATTCTTGATGAGGCCGGTTTACCTGGCGAGCTGCGTTTACGTCAGGGGCTGGCGCTGGTGGCGATGGTTGGGGCCGGCGTGACACGCAATCCGCTGCACTGCCACCGTTTCTGGCAGCAACTGAAAGGTCAGCCGGTAGAGTTTACCTGGCAGTCGGAAGAGGGCATCAGTCTGGTTGCCGTACTGCGTACCGGTCCGACTGAAAGCCTGATTCAGGGACTGCACCAGTCTATCTTCCGCGCAGAAAAACGTATTGGTCTGGTGTTGTTCGGGAAGGGGAATATTGGTTCTCGCTGGCTGGAACTGTTCGCCCGTGAACAAAGCACGCTTTCTGCACGTACTGGTTTTGAGTTTGTGCTGGCAGGCGTGGTGGATAGCCGCCGTAGCCTGCTGAACTATGAAGGACTGGATGCCAGCCGCGCATTAGCCTTCTTCGATGACGAAGCAGTGGAACAGGATGAAGAGTCGCTGTTCCTGTGGATGCGCGCCCACCCGTATGATGATTTAGTTGTGCTGGACGTGACCGCCAGCGAACAGCTGGCGGATCAGTATCTGGATTTCGCCAGCCACGGTTTTCACGTTATCAGCGCCAATAAACTGGCAGGCGCGAGCACCAGTAACAAGTATCGCCAAATCCACGATGCCTTCGAAAAAACGGGCCGCCATTGGTTGTATAACGCCACCGTTGGCGCCGGGTTGCCGATCAACCATACCGTGCGCGATCTGATTGATAGCGGTGATACCATTCTGTCGATCAGTGGGATCTTCTCCGGTACGCTGTCGTGGCTGTTCCTGCAATTTGACGGATCTGTCCCGTTTACCGATCTGGTGGATCAGGCGTGGCAGCAGGGGTTGACTGAACCGGACCCGCGAGTGGACCTTTCGGGCAAAGATGTGATGCGCAAGCTGGTGATTCTGGCGCGCGAAGCCGGTTACGATATCGAACCGGATCAGGTTCGTGTGGAGTCCCTGGTACCAGCGCACTGTGAAGAAGGCTCAATTGATCATTTCTTTGAAAATGGCGATGAGCTGAACGAGCAGATGGTACAGCGTCTGGAAGCCGCCCGTGAAATGGGGCTGGTGCTACGCTACGTGGCGCGTTTTGATGCTAACGGCAAAGCACGCGTCGGTGTTGAAGCGGTGCGACCAGAACATCCGCTGGCGGCGCTACTGCCGTGCGATAACGTGTTCGCCATTGAAAGTCGCTGGTATCGCGATAACCCGCTGGTGATTCGCGGACCGGGGGCGGGTCGCGATGTGACTGCTGGCGCTATTCAGTCGGATATCAATCGCCTGGCGCAACTGCTGTAGTTTGCGTTGCCGGATGGCGCTTACGCTTATCCGGCCTACATATTTCATGAACCGTAGGCCCGGTCAGCGCCACCGGGCAAATCGCGCAGGGTGATCAGGGCGTTGTATTGATCTACCAGCGTCCTTATCGTCTGAAACACCGAATGGGCGGAGTAACGGGGGCTTTGCTGAAATTCCGTCTGTTGCCGCAACCAGGCGAGAAAATGATGGCTTGCCGCCAGGGTTATTGACGCGCCTTCTTCAACCTGCCCCTGCGTTAACAAACACACCATTTTACGCGAATCGCCTCGTTGCCAAATCTGCCACTGGTTTCGCCACCATCCCTGATAGGTTTTACCCTGCAATAGCCAGGGCAGCGTGCGCTTATCGTTGTTGATTTCTTCATCAATAAACCACAGCGAGGCGTGATGATGGCGAAACTGTTCCGCCCATGCGGTAATCGCCGCGCCGCGCAGAAAACATTCGTGGGCAATAATGTGAGTTTTTACCTCCGGCCACAGATGGCTCAGCAGACGGAAATGCCCATGGGCAGCAATTACCGGACGTATAATTGCGCCGCTGGCGTTACGTTTGAGCATCGCACTGCCGTACTGAATTTCGTCAAACTGGCTGCGGCGTAAAAACTGGGTTTCCCGCTGGCTGACTCGCTCAACAATATCATCATGCGTTGCAGTTGCTTCACCGATGCCGCGCCAGCGGTAACGTAATGAGTCTCCAATGGGATGGGGCGTGAAATTACTGGAAACATGCAACACATCACCGCGAATAGCGTCAAAACTGAGCAATACATAGAGTTTCTGGTCGGTGCTGGATCCCTGAAAAGGTACGATTAAGGGAACCGTCGCTATTTGTTCTGGTGGAACAATGGTGGTGAGCGGCTGCTGCTTTGGTGTCCAGACTTGTTTGCAGTTCCGACACTGAACACGCTGGCTGCCCTGGGGATTGTGCCCATAGCGGATGGTTTTCCGCTGATAACAATGTGGGCAAAACTGACCTCTATTGATCGCAAAATCCGCTAAATATGCCGACAACCAGCTATGGAACTGTTCTTCGTTAAACAGCGGGGGATAGCTGCCGCATGCCCGGCAATGCAGGGCGGCATAACCCAGCCGATAATCAGGCCAATGGTAATCAACTGAATGATCCTGTCCCAAATTTTGACAGCCGAAGGACTTGCAGCAATTGATAGTGAACAGAGGCATCATCGGATTACCAACGATTTTTAAGGGTCGTTGATTTTGACCCGCGACTATCCCTGACGGATGTGATTTTTCTCACATAAAAAAACCTTTCAGAACGTAACGTAGCGATTCTTTATATGACTGAAAGGGATTGATTATGAAGTTAAAAATGCTTGCTGTTGGTGTTCTGGTCTCTTTGCCGCTCTGGGCGAGTGCCAAAGACGTTACGATTATCTATACCAACGATCTCCATGCCCATGTCGAACCTTATAAAGTCCCATGGATTGCCAATGGCTCACGTGACATTGGTGGTTGGGCCAATATCACGACGATGGTGAAGCAGGAGAAAGCGAAAAATAGCGCCACCTGGTTTTTTGATGCTGGTGACTATTTTACCGGGCCATATATCAGCAGCCTGACCAAGGGTAAGGCGATTATCGATATCATGAACACCATGAATTTTGATGCTGTCACCATGGGTAATCATGAATTCGATCACGGTTGGGACAATACGTTGTTGCAGCTGAGTCAGGCGAAATTCCCTATTGTGCAGGGCAATATCTTTTATCAAAACAGCAGCAAAAAGTTTTGGGATCAGCCCTACACCATCATTGAGAAAGATGGCGTGAAGATTGGCGTGATTGGTCTGCACGGCGTGTTTGCTTTTGATGATACGGTTTCCGCTGCGACACGTGTCGGGATCGAGGCGCGGGATGAAGTGAAGTGGTTGCAACGCTATATCGATGAGCTTAAAGGCAAAGTCGATCTTACCGTGGCGCTGATCCATGAAGGCACGCCAGCACGTCAGTCCAGTCTGGGGGGCACCGATGTGCGCCGTGCGCTGGATAAAGACATCCAGACCGCAAGCCAGGTGAAGGGGCTGGATATCCTGATCACCGGTCATGCGCATGTGGGCACGCCGGAGCCGATTAAAGTCGGTAACACCCTGATTCTTTCTACCGACAGCGGTGGTATTGATGTGGGTAAACTGGTGCTGGATTACCAGCAGAAACCGCATCAATTTACCGTGAAGAACTTCGAGTTGAAGACCATTTTTGCTGATGAGTGGCAGCCAGACCCGCAGACGAAACAGGTCATTGATGGCTGGAATAAAAAGCTCGATAAAGTGGTACAACAAACGGTTGCCAACTCCCCGGTTGAGCTGACGCGTGCTTACGGTGAATCTTCTTCCCTGGGAAATCTGGCGGCAGATGCGTTGCTGGCTGCGGCGGGTAAAGATACCCAGTTAGCGCTCACTAACTCGGGCGGCATCCGGAATGAAATCCCTGCTGGAGCCATCACCATGGGCGCAGTCATTAGCACCTTCCCGTTCCCGAATGAGCTGGCAACCATGGATCTTACCGGTAAGCAGTTGCGCAGCCTGATGGAGCATGGCGCGAGTTTAAGCAACGGTGTATTGCAGGTGTCCAAAGGACTGGAGATGAAGTATGACAGCAGTAAACCGGTTGGTCAGCGGGTCACCGTATTGACGTTAAACGGCAAACCCATTGAGGATGCCACGGTTTATCACATTGCCACCAATAGCTTCCTGGCAGACGGCGGTGATGGTTTTACAACATTTACCGAAGGTAAAGCGCGTAACACATCCGGTGGTTACTATGTCTCTAATGCGGTCGTTGATTATTTCAAAGCAGGAAATACGCTGACGGATGAGCAACTCAAAGGCATGCGTGTGGTCGATGTGAAACCGTAGTGAGCTCAGGCCAGCAGATATTCCGCTGGCCTGTTGTTTTAGCCTTTGTGGGAGGCAAACACCTCTTTTGCGGCGAACAAGCCGTTGAGTGCCGCGGGGAAGCCAGCATATACGGCCATCTGCATAATCACTTCAACGATCTCATCCTGCGTTAAACCTACGTGTAATGCCGCGCCAATATGTACCTTCAACTGCGGTGCGGCGTTACCCAGCGCAGTTAATGCCGCGACGGTAGCGATTTCTCTACTGCGTAAATCCAGCCCCGGTCTTGAATAGATGTCGCCAAAAGGAAATTCAATCAGGTATTGGGCGAAATCTGGGGCAATACCTTGCAGACTTTCGACGACTGCATCGCCCCCTTTACCATCCACTTTTTGCAACATTTTCTGACCGATAATAAAGCGTTCTGAAGGCATCATTTCTTCCTCTTTTATGTGGTCTGTGGCGTGAGGATAGAGCGAGCGAAATGATTGGGATAATACCGTTTCCGTGATACCTTTTCGGTATGACAACCCCGTCTTTGCACTCTCTGGACATTCGCCTGCTGCGTTACTTTGCCGTAGTCGCGGAAGAGAACAATATGAGTCGGGCGGCGCAGCGGTTGTTTATGTCGCAGCCGCCGCTGAGTCGCCATATTCGCCAGCTTGAAGAACGCCTGGGAGTGACGCTTTTTGTCCGTCATACCCGTGGGCTTACGCTGACGGAGGACGGCCAGCGCGTGCTTGATATCGTGCTCCCGCTATTGGCGCTACAGGATAAAACCTGGACGGCGCTGAGTCAGCTAGCGAAAACGGGGGAGCAATCTCTGCGCTTAGGGCTAAGTACGGCGTTTGAGCAGGGCGTTTTCGCTGCACTTGAGTCGCCGCTTATTACGCGAGTACAGAAGCTGCATGTTGTCCGTCATAGTTCGCCTGAACTGGCACGCCAGGTGCGTCGGGGAAAACTGGATGCCGCTCTGGTGGCTCTACCGCTTGAAACTTCGGGGCTTAGCGTCACGCCGCTTGGCTGGCAAGAATCGATGATCGCCGCTTTACCCGCGCAGTGGGCAGAAGCGACGCTGCCGTCGCTCTCGTTAACGGCGCTGAACCACTGGCCACTGTTCTGGTTCAAACGTGAACGTAACCCTGCCTTCTTTGATTACACCCGACACATTTTTCGTCGTGCGGGTTACTCGCCTGCCTGTATTGAAGAGCCGCTGGAACATGACGTGCTGCTGGCGCGGATCGCGCAGGGTGACGGTCTGAGCCTGATTCCGGCCTCCTTTTCGGCTATCCAGCGTCAGGGCGTGACCTTCCTTCCGCTTACTGATACTGAATTGCGTATTAGCACGGGGTTGCTGATGCTGCCTGAGAACGTAACAAAATTAGCGTGGCTGCAGAACGTCGTGACGCAATCCCTCATTATTTCAGGCTGATGTGAATTTTTTTCACGTTGGCTGAGTATTCCTCACCTTTAACGATGATTTTTGTGTTGACGCCAGCATGCTTTTCCGTCATTTTTACATCTAGACGTCTAAACGTATAGCAGTTCACAACACAACATATAACGACAAAAGATTGATGAGGTAAGGTATGAGCTTTTTTCACGCCAACCAGCGGGAAGCCCTGAATCAGAGCCTGGCAGAAGTGCAGGGTCAGATTAACGTTTCGTTCGAGTTTTTCCCGCCGCGCACCAGTGAAATGGAGCAAACCCTGTGGAACTCCATCGATCGTCTGAGCAGTCTGAAACCTAAGTTTGTTTCCGTCACCTATGGTGCAAACTCGGGTGAGCGTGACCGCACGCACAGCATTATTAAGGGAATTAAGGATCGCACGGGCCTCGAAGCGGCTCCGCACCTGACCTGTATTGATGCTACCCGTGATGAGTTGCGCACTATTGCTCAGGATTACTGGAACAACGGTATTCGTCATATTGTTGCTCTGCGCGGTGATCTGCCGGCTGGTGGTGGCAAGCCGGATATGTACGCTTCTGATCTGGTGACCTTGCTGAAAGATGTCGCAGATTTTGATATCTCAGTTGCGGCTTATCCGGAAGTGCATCCTGAAGCGAAAAGCGCACAGGCTGATTTGCTCAACCTGAAGCGTAAGGTCGATGCCGGAGCGAACCGCGCGATCACCCAATTTTTCTTTGATGTGGAAAGCTATCTGCGTTTTCGCGATCGCTGTGTGTCTGCGGGGATCGATGTGGAGATTATCCCGGGCATTCTGCCGGTTTCTAACTTTAAGCAGGCGAAAAAATTTGCTGACATGACTAACGTTCGCATTCCGGCGTGGATGTCGACAATGTTTGATGGCCTGGATGACGATGCCGAGACCCGTAAGCTGGTTGGGGCGAATATCGCCATGGATATGGTGAAGATTTTAAGTCGTGAAGGGGTGAAAGATTTCCACTTCTATACCCTCAATCGTGCGGAAATGAGCTACGCTATTTGCCACACGCTGGGTGTAAGACCGAATTAAACAGATGCCCCAGCCCTCTACGGAGGGCTTTTTATTGATCATTTTGATCTACATCTCTGTAACTTAAAATATAAAAGGAATTAGCTATCGAATCTGTGGGTTATTTCGACTATATCTTATCTCTGGTGGTGTATATCGTAGTCAGAACACTGTAAAGGGAGCATATAGATGAGCATGTCCGACGATAACCATAACGCATCAACTGCCGGTAAGTGTCCTTTTCATCAAGGCGGTCACGACCAGAGCGCGGGAGCAGGAACGAGCAACCGCGACTGGTGGCCTAATCAACTCCGTGTAGATCTGCTGAACCAACATTCCAACCGTTCGAACCCACTGGGTGAGGACTTTAACTACCGCAAAGAATTTAGCAAACTCGACTATTCTGCCCTGAAAGGGGATCTCAGAGCCCTCCTGTCCGAATCTCAACCGTGGTGGCCCGCTGACTGGGGCACTTATGCCGGTTTATTTATCCGCATGGCATGGCATGGCGCAGGTACCTATCGCTCTATTGATGGACGCGGTGGAGCGGGTCGTGGACAGCAGCGTTTTGCACCACTGAACTCCTGGCCGGACAACGTGAGTCTTGATAAGGCACGCCGTCTGCTGTGGCCAGTTAAGCAGAAATATGGTCAGAAAATTTCCTGGGCTGATCTGTTTATCCTTGCGGGTAACGTAGCGCTGGAAAACTCAGGTTTCCGTACCTTCGGTTTTGGTGCTGGTCGTGAAGACGTCTGGGAACCGGATCTTGACGTAAACTGGGGGGATGAGAAAGCCTGGCTGACTCACCGCCACCCTGAAGAGCTGGCAAAAGCGCCATTGGGCGCGACCGAGATGGGGCTTATCTATGTAAACCCGGAAGGTCCGGATCACAGCGGTGAGCCGCTTTCTGCAGCTGCAGCTATTCGTGCGACATTCGGCAACATGGGGATGAACGACGAAGAAACCGTAGCGCTAATCGGTGGTGGCCATACGTTAGGTAAAACTCATGGTGCAGCACCTGCATCACATGTCGGGGCCGACCCAGAGTCAGCACCGATTGAAGCACAGGGTTTAGGCTGGGCCAGCAGCTATGGTAGCGGTGCGGGCGCAGATGCTATCACGTCTGGTCTGGAAGTGGTTTGGACGCAAACACCAACCCAGTGGAGCAACTATTTCTTCGAGAACCTGTTCAAATACGAATGGGTACAAACTCGCAGCCCGGCCGGTGCCATCCAGTTTGAAGCGGTTGATGCGCCAGAAATCGTTCCTGATCCGTTTGATCCGTCGAAAAAACGTAAGCCGACGATGCTGGTCACCGACCTGACGCTGCGTTTTGATCCTGAGTTCGAGAAAATCTCTCGTCGTTTCCTTAACGATCCGCAGGCGTTCAACGAAGCTTTTGCCCGTGCGTGGTTTAAACTGACGCACCGTGATATGGGGCCGAAAGCGCGTTACATTGGACCGGAAGTACCACAAGAGGATCTGATTTGGCAGGATCCGCTGCCGCATGCGTTCTTCAACCCAAGCGAAGAAGATATTCTTAACCTGAAGGCGACCATCGCGGCTTCCGGACTTTCCGTAGGCGAGCTGGTATCGGTGGCGTGGGCTTCGGCTTCTACATTCCGTGGTGGTGACAAACGTGGCGGTGCTAACGGTGCTCGCCTGGCGCTGAATCCACAACGTGGTTGGGATGTGAATGCCACTGCTGCACGTGTTCTGCCTGTGCTGGAAGGTATCTATAAATCTGCCCATACAGCCTCGTTGGCCGATATTATCGTGCTGGCCGGTGTTGTCGGTGTGGAGAAGGCAGCAAGTGCAGCGGGCGTCAGTATCACTGTACCTTTTGTTCCAGGCCGCGTGGATGCGCGTCAGGATCAAACCGATATTGAGATGTTTGAATTGCTGAAGCCGATTGCCGATGGCTTCCGTAACTATCGTTCCCGTCCTGACGTATCAACCACCGAATCGCTGCTGATTGATAAAGCGCAGCAGCTGACGTTAACCGCACCGGAAATGACCGTGCTGGTGGGCGGTATGCGTGTGCTGGGAACCAACTTTGATGGTAGCCAGCATGGCGTCTTTACCGATCGTCCTGGCGTGCTCAGCAATGATTTCTTCGTCAATCTGCTGGATATGCGCAACGAATGGAAAGCGGTGGATGAGTCGCAAGAACTGTTTGAAGGGCGCGACCGCCTGAGCGGTGATGTGAAATACACCGCTACCCGCGCCGATCTGGTATTCGGTTCTAACTCGGTACTGCGTGCACTGGCAGAAGTTTATGCTTGCAGCGATGCCCACGAGAAGTTCGTGAAGGACTTTGTCGCGGCATGGGTGAAAGTGATGAATCTGGACCGTTTTGATCTGCTGTAATCTCAACGTCTAACACTTCAGCGGCTGCTTCCCGGCAGTCGCTGAAGTTTTTTTGAGGCGTATATACCGGTCATACTTCAAGTTGCCGGTGTGTTGGCTACACTCAGAAACCCCAGTCACATAGTTATCTATGCCCTTGGGGATTTCTTCCTTTGCCGCCTTCCTGCAACTCGAATTATTTAGGGTATAGTACATAAAGGAAACGTCACTCTACGGGATTTATCATGTCTGCCTCAGGAAAGAGCAACCCACTGGCTGTCAGTGGTCTTCTCGTTCTCACTCTTATCTGGAGTTATAGCTGGATCTTCATGAAGCAAGTCACGAGCTATATTGGCGCGTTCGACTTTACATCTCTTCGCTGTATTTTCGGCACCCTCGTCTTATTTCTTGTTTTGCTCTTGCGTGGTCGTGGATTAAGACCGACGCCGTTTAAATTTACCCTGGCGATAGCGTTGTTACAGACCTGTGGCATGATCGGACTGGCGCAATGGGCGCTGGTCAGCGGCGGGGCGGGAAAGGTCGCCATCCTCACTTATACCATGCCATTCTGGGTGGTGATCCTGGCGGCGTTGTTTCTGGGGGAGCGGTTTCGACGTATGCAATATGCGGCAATCGGCATTGCCGCTGTTGGACTGGTGCTGGTGATGCAACCGTGGCAGCTTGATTTCACCTCGATGAAAAGTGCGCTGCTGGCGATCCTTTCCGGTGTGAGCTGGGGGGCGAGCGCAATTGTCGCCAAGCGAATGTACGCTCGTCATCCCAGGATTGATTTGCTCTCACTCACGGCGTGGCAAATGCTGTATGCCGCGCTGGTCATGAGCGTCGTTGCCTGGTGGGTGCCCCAACCGGAAGTTAACTGGCAACCTATTGTCTTTTGGGCACTGGCCTATAGCGCTATTCTGGCCACTGCGCTGGCCTGGAGCCTGTGGTTGTTTGTGCTGAAAAATCTGCCTGCGAGCATTGCCAGTTTAAGTACGCTGGCGGTGCCAGTATGCGGTGTGCTGTTTTCCTGGTGGTTGCTTGGTGAAAATCCAGGACCGATTGAAGGCGGCGGCATTGTGCTGATTGTACTGGCGTTAGCGCTTGTGAGCCGGAAAACGCAGGCGGATGGAAAATGAAGCGACAGGAAGGACATTCAAAAAGACTCCCGGCGTGAGCCGGGAGTCTTGGTCAGATTTTATTCCCATTCCTGCAGATAACGCTGACCGTACTGGTCTGCCACCAGCAGGGCGGCATAAACCTGATCGGGTGTCGCACCGCCAGGCATGTTGTGAATTGTTTCGCCCTCGACACAGGCTGCTTGTGCCACTATGCGCATTTTGGCTGGAATATCCTGTTTGATGTCCAGCTGCGCCAGCGTAATCGGCAGACCAACGGAATGGCACAATGCGGCAACGGTTTCAATTTCTTCTACCGGTGCGTTTTCCAGTACCAGTTGCGTTAGCGTGCCGAAAGCCACTTTCTCGCCGTGGTAGTAGTGATGTGCATCCGGGATTGCCGTCAGGCCGTTATGGATTGCGTGCGCGGCAGCCAGACCACCGCTTTCAAAACCAACGCCGCTCAGATAGGTGTTGGCTTCAACGACGCGTTCCAGTGCCGGGGTAACCACATGCTGCTCGGCGGCAAGCATGGCTTTTTCGCCTTCTTCAATCAGCGTGTTGTAGCACAGTTCAGCCAGCGCCAGCGCAGCCTGAGTACACTGACCACCCGCCATCGTGGTGGCGCCACTGCGTGAACAGGCGCGTGCTTCAAACCAGGTCGCCAGCGCATCGCCAATACCCGCAGCTAACAGACGCGCCGGTGCGCCCGCCACAATTTTGGTGTCAACAATAACCCTGTCCGGATTGTTGGGCAGCAGCAGATAGCGATCGAATTCGCCAGCATCGGTATAAATCACGGACAGCGCGCTGCATGGCGCATCGGTTGAAGCAATGGTTGGCACAATGGCGACGGGCACGTCCATAAAGTGAGCCAGCGCTTTCGCGGTATCCAGCGTTTTACCACCGCCAATACCGAGAACCGCGCCACACTTCGCTTGTTCAGCCACACCGCGCAGGCGGTCGATTTCGTTTTGTGAACATTCACCGCCAAATGGCACGATTTCCAGTGATAAACCGGCATCATGGAAGCTTTTTTCTACAGCGGGTTGTGCAAAACCTAAGACAAACTTGTCCCCAACGACCAGCCAGCGTTCTGCCAGTGGTTTGAGATAGCTGCCAAGACGGGTAATAACATCTGCCCCCTGGATGTACTTACCAGGTGATTGAATTATGCGATCCATACTTTAATCCTCTTCACAGGTTGATGTGACCAAATGCGTTGTTCCAGTCCTGCTCAAACTTCTCTATTGCTGACTCTACCGCAGGGGTGTTGAGCATTTGTTGCGCTACATCTAATGGCAGGGTGATTGCCTCACATCCTGCCAGTAAGCAATCCAGTGCCTGACGTGGCGTTTTAAAACTGGCTGCCAGCACCATGCTGTTTGGTGCATGCAGCTCCAGCAATGTTTGCAACTCCTGTACCGTGCGGATACCGTCGCTGCCCTGAGCGTCAATACGGTTAACATACGGTGCGACATATTTTGCCCCGGCCAGCGCTGCCAGCAGTCCCTGCGCCGCGCTGTATACGGCTGTGCCGAGTGTTGTAATGCCTTCTTTTTTCAATTGTTTGATAGCTGCGAGACCTTCGGAAGTGACCGGAATTTTCACCACGATGCCCGGTACCGCGTTGCTCAGGCGTTTGGCTTCTTTCACCATGCCATCCGCATCCCGACTCATCGTCTGGGCAAACAGAACGCCATTTTCGCCAATGGCCTTTTGCAGGCGTGGCAGTACGTCCCAGATGGGCTCTTTACCTGCCGCCACAATGCTCGGGTTGGTGGTCACACCTGCGATAGGGAAGATGCGGGCCAGACGTTCAACTTCCGCCACGTTGGCGGTATCCAGATACAGTTCCATATAAATACCCTCTTAAAGTTCAAGCTCGTGTTGCAGCAGGCTGGCAATAGCATCGGCAGATGCCGCGTTAACCAGTGCGTTGCGGAATTCTTCATGCATAATGCGGCGCGCCAGGCGTGAGAAAATACGCATATGCTGGTCACCGGCGGCGTGTTTGTTGAGCGTAAGCATGATGATGAATTGTGCATCTTCATCACCCCAGCGTACAGGTGCTGTCAGGCGCGCCACGCTAATCGTGGATTGTTCAATATGTTCAGACTTGCTGTGCGGAATGGCGAAGCTAAAGCCCAATCCAGTGGAGAAGACCGCTTCACGTGCCCACAGATCGGCTTCCAGCTTGCGCGGGTAGCGACAACGATTTGCCAGCAGCAGGTTGTCAGTCATTCCTTTGATCACTTCCTCTTTGTTGCGCCAGTCGCTATCCAGAGTAATACATTGCGCCGTAACCAGCGGGGCATCCTGTTGAGACATGCGGAACTGGGCCAGCAAGTGCTCCACTTCCAGCGAGGTGCGACAGGCCATCGCCTGATTCAGTAACTGGCGGCAGGCGCGGCTGTCCAGTTGCGCCATCCGTGCTTTGGCGGCAGGAATGGATGGTGCGCTCATGCTGATTTCATCTAATCCCAGGCCAATCAGTAGCGGCAACACCGATCCTTTTGCGCCAAGTTCACCGCACAGGCCAATCCACTTACCCTGACGATGTACCGCCTGTACCGCGAAATCCAGAGCGCGCAGGAAAGCTGGATTCAGGCTATTGTAGTGGCGCGTAACCTTGGCGTTGTCGCGATCGACCGCCAGCAGGTACTGGGTCAGGTCGTTGCTACCAATACTAAAGAAATCAATTTCTTCGCAACACTGATCGATGATAAACATTATTGATGGTACTTCCAGCATGATGCCGAGCTGAATCTTCTCATCAAACGGGATATGTTCATTACGCAACTGTTGTTTGGCTTCTGCCAGCTTCTCTTTGACCCACAGGATCTCTTCCATTGAGGAGATCATTGGGATCATGATTTTCAGGCTGCCGTGCGCAGAGGCTCGAAGTATCGCCCGGAGCTGCGTAGTAAACAGCGAAGCGTACTCTTCATAAATACGGACTGCGCGATAGCCGAGGAACGGGTTCGCTTCGGCTGGAATATTCAGGTAGTCAACGGGTTTATCACCACCGATGTCCATGGTCCGCACAATAATGCTGCGTCCTTGTGCGGACTCCAGTGCCTGGCAAAAAATGTTGTACAGCTCATTTTCACCGGGAGCGCTGGTGCGGTCCATATACAACATTTCTGTACGGAACAAGCCAACGGCTTCTGCACCGTTGCCAAAAGCCGCCTGTGCTTCCACGGAATGAGCAATGTTGGCTGCAACCTCCATACGTATACCATCTGCAGTACGAGCTTCCTGAGTCAGCCAGATACGCTGTTGTTTGCGCAAGGCCTCCTGTACGCGGGCTTCCTGTTGGTAGTAGCGGGCAACGGGTTCAGTCGGTGCGACGACGATCGCGCCTGCGTTGCCGTCGATGTAGGCGGTTTGTTGTTGCCACGGCGTTAAGGCTTCAATATCCACGCCCACTAGCGTGGGAATGTTGAATGAGCGTGCAAGAATAACCGTATGGGAAGTCGTGCCACCGCTTTTTAGCAATAAGCCCTTAAGGAATGTTTTATCCAGTTCGAGGAACTGGCTGGGTGTGAGTTCATCAGCCATACAGATTGCTGGCTGGCTGAGTTTTCCCGGTGCCGGGAAGCGCTGTTCGCCATAAACTTGTTGCAGAAGTTGGAAGCAGACGTCGCGTACGTCCAGTGCGCGTTCTTGTAAATAACTGCTGCTGGAGCGGGTGAACTCATCACAGAAATGGTTGGCGCTTTCGACAATCGCCTGGGCGCAGCTTAAACCACGAGAAATGCCTGTCAGCAAATGTTGACGCAGGGAGGTGTCACAGGCCAGTGAGCGGTGAGCCTCCAGAATTGCACTGGTTGCACCATCGCTGTCGAGCAGGCGGAACTCAATATTCTTCATCAACAGCGTCAAGCCATTATCGAGCATGGATTGCTCGGCTTCCACATCGTTGGCAGTTGGGAGTTCGCCGAGCGCGTTAAGATCCAGTGAAGAGAGAAGTGTCAGCATGCCGCCTGCACTGCCGCTGCAGACTGCCCTGGCGCGAAAAAGCTGAGGATTAAGATTCGTTAGTGACGTCGGAAGCAGTTCCAGTTCACTGTTTTTGACCTCTTCCATCGGAGCATCACAGTGAGGGAATTCATCATGTAACCACTGACTCAATCTCTGGTGAGCAGTCTCCTCATCGGCACCGGAGATCAGCAGTTGACAGTTGTCACCTGCCAGAGTGTCGGTGCCAATCAGCGCCAGCGCGCTTTTGGCGTTGCCCTTTCGGTCAGTGCGAAGATTATGCCACTCAATGCGTGAGATAAAGCTGTTGCACAGCGTTTCAATGTGGCTTGCCGGACGGGCATGTACGCCATTGGGTAGCTCACAAGTAAATTCCACAATCAGGGCCATAGCCTCTCTCCCATAACGATTTCTGACTACAGAATAAAAGGGCAATGCCCAGGCCTGCCATGTGACAAATCTGTCAAAAACTGGACAAATGTAATGTAAGTCTCAAAGTGGGATGTACCTCACAAGTCTTAATCCATTTAAGAATTCCTGGTATTCCGCAAGTTATGAGGCGGATCGCATTTTTGTACTGATATTACAAAAATCCAGTAAATGGCCTTTTTATCCACTGTCTGCGCTGCATCGGATTGCCTATTGTTTCCGCAACAACATTATGGACATGGGCCTCAAAAAGCCCGGGAGCGACTTATGAAAGAGTTGGTGCAGATCCTGAAAAACACCCGTCAGCACCTGATGACAGGTGTTTCGCATATGATCCCCTTCGTCGTAGCGGGCGGTATTTTACTGGCGGTCTCCGTCATGCTGTATGGCAAAGGAGCGGTACCGGATGCTGTGACCGATCCCAATCTCAAGAAGTTATTCGATATTGGTGTCGCCGGGCTGACCTTAATGGTGCCTTTTCTTGCGGCGTACATCGGGTACTCGATCGCCGAGCGCTCTGCGCTGGCACCTTGTGCGATTGGTGCCTGGGTGGGCAACAGCTTTGGCGCTGGATTCTTTGGCGCGCTAATTGCCGGGGTCATCGGCGGTATTGTTGTTCACTATCTGAAGAAGATTCCGGTGCATAAGGTGTTGCGCTCGGTAATGCCCATCTTTGTTATTCCTATTGTCGGCACCTTTATTACTGCGGGCATCATGATGTGGGGACTGGGTGAACCGGTCGGTGCGTTAACCGCCAATTTGACGCAATGGTTGCAGGGAATGCAGCAGGGCAGTGTCGTGATGTTAGCGGTCATTATGGGTCTGATGCTGGCTTTTGATATGGGTGGCCCGATTAACAAGGTTGCTTATGCGTTCATGCTGATTTGCGTAGCGCAGGGTGTTTATACCGTGGTAGCGATAGCGGCTGTGGGGATCTGTGTACCACCGCTGGGATTAGGGCTAGCGACGCTAATGAGTCGTAAAAATTTCTCTTCTGAAGAACGCGAAGCGGGTAAAGCCGCATTAGTGATGGGGTGTGTTGGTGTTACGGAAGGGGCGATTCCTTTTGCTGCTGCTGACCCACTGCGCGTAATTCCATCCATTATGGTCGGTTCGACTTGTGGTGCAGTAACGGCCGCGTTGTTTGGCGCACAGTGTTATGCCGGTTGGGGGGGATTAATCGTTCTGCCCGTTGTGGAAGGAAAACTGGGTTATATCGCGGCGGTCGTGGTTGGGGCAGTGGTGACGGCGCTCTGCGTTAACGTGCTGAAAAGCCTGGCAAGGAAGAAAGTATCTCTGGTTGACGAGAATGAAGACGATCTGGATTTGGATTTTGAAACGAATTAAGTGAGGAATGAGCTATGACTAAAATTATCGCAGTAACAGCATGTCCTTCTGGTGTTGCACACACCTATATGGCAGCCGAAGCGCTGGAAAACGCAGCGAAGGCCAGGGGCTGGGAGATAAAAGTTGAGACACAGGGTTCGATTGGTCTGGAAAACGAACTGACCGCAGCGGATGTGGCAGATGCCGATATGGTGATTCTGACCAAAGATATCGGTATCAAGTTTGAGGAGCGCTTTGCGGGGAAAACCATCGTTCGTGTCAACATTAGCGATGCGGTAAAACGTGCCGATGCCATCATGAACAAGATTGGCGCGCATTTGGCGCAAACCGCGTAACTTTATATGCCAGGGAGCCTGCCTCATGACGAATCGTATTCAACGCCTCAAAGCCGCTCTGTCTAAAAACCATCGTGAGATTTCGCTCGAGCGTGCGCAGCTGTATACCGCCAGCCATCAGCAGACAGAGGGGGAGCCGGTTATTCTGCGTCGGGCTAAAGCAACCGCATATATCCTTGAGCATGTTGAAATATCGATTCGTGATGAGGAGCTGATTGCCGGGAACCGTACCGTGAAGCCGCGAGCAGGTATTATGTCGCCGGAAATGGACCCGTACTGGTTGCTTAAGGAGCTGGATCAGTTCCCGACACGTCCGCAGGATCGTTTTGACATCAGCGAAGAAGATAAGCGTCTCTATCGCGAGGTGTTGTTTCCCTACTGGGAAAAACGCTCGATGAAAGATTTCATCAACGGCCAGATGACCGATGAGGTGAAGGCGGCAGTCAGTACACAGATTTTTAGCATTAACCAAACGGATAAAGGACAGGGGCATATCATTATTGATTATCCGCACCTGTTGAAACACGGGTTGGGTGAACTGGTATCGCAGATGCGTACACATAGTCGACTGAATCCGGATAACCATTTTTATCAGGCGGCGCTGTTGTTACTTGAGGCCTCGCAAAACCACATTCAACGTTATGCCACACTGGCAGAGAAAATGGCGGAAAGCTGTCCGGATGCGCATCGTCGTCAGGAACTGCTCGCTATTGCTGCTAACTCTCGTCATAACATGCAACATAAGCCACAAACTTTCTGGCAGGCGTGCCAGTTGTTCTGGTACATGAACATCATTCTGCAGTATGAATCCAATGCCAGCTCGCTCTCGCTGGGACGTTTTGATCAGTATATGCTGCCGTTTTACCAGGTTTCCCTGACCCAGGGAGACGATCCAGCCTTCTTAAAAGAGCTGCTCGAATCGCTGTGGGTGAAATGCAATGACATCGTGCTGCTGCGTTCCACCAGTAGCGCGCGCTACTTCGCCGGATTCCCGACGGGGTATACCGCATTGCTTGGTGGGTTGACGGAGAGCGGGCGCAGTGCGGTAAACGTGCTCTCTTTCCTCTGCCTTGATGCCTACCAGAGTGTGCAACTACCACAGCCAAATCTCGGTGTACGCACCAATGCGTTAATTGATACGCCATTCCTGATGAAAACGGCGGAAACCATCCGCCTGGGCACCGGTATTCCTCAAGTCTTTAACGACGAAGTGGTGGTGCCTGCTTTCCTGAACCGGGGCGTATCGCTGGAAGATGCGCGAGATTACGCGGTGGTGGGCTGTGTGGAGCTGTCGATCCCGGGTAGAACCTACGGTCTGCACGATATTGCCATGTTTAATTTGCTGAAAGTGATGGAAATCAGCCTGTATGAGAATGAGGGTAACCACGAGTTGACGTTCGGAGGTCTGCTATCACACATTCGAGCCAAAATCAGCCACTACATTACCCTGATGGTGGAAGGGAGTAATATTTGCGATATCGGTCATCGTGACTGGGCTCCGGTACCGTTGCTCTCCTCGTTTATTAACGATTGTCTGGTGAAGGGCTGCGATATCACCGATGGTGGAGCGCGTTACAATTTCTCCGGCGTACAAGGGATCGGTATTGCCAACCTGAGTGACTCTCTGCATGCCCTTAATGGGCTGGTATTCGAACAGCAGCGCTTAAGTTTTGACGAGCTGTTGTCGGTATTGAAGCGTAATTTCGCTACGACGGAGGGCGAGAAAATTCGCGCCAGACTGATTAACCGATTTGAGAAATACGGTAACGATATTGATGATGTGGATAACATCAGTGCCGAACTGCTGCGTCATTATTGCAAAGAGGTGGAAAAATACCAGAATCCGCGCGGTGGGCAATTTACACCCGGTTCATATACCGTATCTGCACACGTACCGCTGGGATCGGTCGTTGGGGCGACGCCGGACGGTCGTTATGCCGGGGAGCAGCTGGCTGATGGCGGCTTATCGCCGATGCTCGGTCAGGATATGCAGGGGCCGACAGCGGTGCTGAAGTCAGTTAGTAAGCTGGACAACACCCTGCTGTCGAACGGCACGTTATTGAACGTGAAGTTCACACCGGCCACGCTGGAAGGTGAGGCTGGTTTGCGCAAGCTGGCGGATTTCTTGCGGGCGTTTACCCAGCTTAAACTACAGCATATCCAGTTTAACGTGGTGAATGCCGATACGTTGCGGGAAGCCCAGCAGCGTCCGCAGGACTTCGCCGGACTGGTGGTTCGCGTGGCTGGATACAGCGCTTTCTTTGTCGAATTATCGAAGGAGATTCAGGATGACATTATTCGCCGGACCGCACATCAACTGTGAGGTTGTGGAGATATCCGGCGAGGAGGTTGCACGCATTTTCAATATTCAGCGTTACTCGCTGAATGACGGGCAGGGGATCCGCACTGTAGTCTTTTTTAAAGGCTGCCCGCACACCTGCCCGTGGTGTGCTAATCCTGAATCTATTTCCCCGCGTATTGAAACAGTACGGCGGGAGAGTAAATGTCTGCACTGCGCGCCGTGTCTGCGAGATGTCGATGAATGCCCTTCCGGCGCGTTTGAGCACATTGGTCGTGATATCTCCCTTGATGCGCTGGAACGTGAGGTAATGAAAGATGATATTTTCTTTCAAACCTCTGGTGGCGGGGTGACGCTTTCTGGTGGCGAAGTACTGATGCAGGCCGCTTTCGCCATCCGGTTTTTACAGCGTCTGCGACGCAACGGTGTGCAGTGCGCGATTGAAACGGCGGGGGATGCTCCCGCCAGTCGTCTGCTCCCGCTGGCAAAGTTATGCGATGAGGTGCTTTTCGATCTTAAAATTATGGATGAAAGCCAGGCTCGCGAGGTGGTGAATATGAATCTGCCGCGCGTACTAAAGAATTTACAGCTATTAGTTGGTGAGGGGGTCAATGTGATCCCTCGTCTGCCGCTGATTCCGGGCTTTACGCTCAGCGTGGAGAACATGCAGCGTGCGCTGACCTTATTGTCATCATTAGATATAAAGCAAGTACATCTGCTACCGTTTCATCAGTATGGTGAGCCGAAATATCGCCTTCTTGGGCAGCAGTGGTCGATGAAGGATGTGCCCGCCCCGTCAGCACAAGAGGTGGCGACGTTGCGTAAGATGGCAGAAGACGCCGGATTTCAGGTAACCGTAGGAGGTTGATATGGCAGTCGCATCTGTTCGATATCTGGTTGCAGTGACCGCTTGCGTCAGCGGCGTCGCACATACCTATATGGCTGCCGAGCGGCTGGAAAAACTCTTTCAGCAGGACAAGTGGAACATCAAGATTGAAACTCAGGGGGCGCTGGGAACGGAGAATCGTTTGACGGAAGACGATATTAGTCGCGCCGATGTGGTGTTGCTGATTACCGATATTGAGCTGGCAGGTGCTGAGCGATTTACGCAAAGTCGCTACGTCCAGTCGGGAATTAGCGCTTTTTTGCGGGAACCTCAACGGGTGATGAGTGCCGTACGCAAAGTACTGTCGGCACCACAACATACTCATCTTATTCTGGACTAACTTTCTTGTCCGTCAACTGACTGTGATATTGCCGACGATACTCTGAAGGTGAACGCTCGGTATTTTTTCGAAACAGGCGACAGAAGTAATTGCTGTCAACAAATCCACAGGTGTGGGCCACTTCTTTGACTTTCAGATCGTAACCCTTTAGCAGCGTCTTTGCGTGCTCCAGCCGCGTATGGTTCAGGTATTCGTTAAAGCCAATGGTCCCTGTTTTTTGAAACAGGTGCGAAAGGTAATTCGGAGAGATGTAGAACGCCTGGGCCACGGATTCCCGGGTGAGCGGAGAGGTGTAATGTTCGTCAATATAGTCACGAATAGCTTCAAAAAGCGCCTGGCTGCGTGACGCCGTCTGGATCTGGCTTCCCAGCAGGTCGCGACAATGGCTGAGCAGACTGGAGACGATCAGTCTGGCCGTTTGCTGCTCCTGAGGCTGCATCTGCATTTCATTGAGTGTATGTAACAGGAAAGAACCGATACGTGGCCCGCGTCGTGCGACGTGTTGCTTTGTGAGGTTTTGATACTGCTTACCATCCCACTGTACGACGCTGAAACCCAGTTGTTGTTTGCCGAATAAGATGCTCAGCGTCGTTACCGGTGTTTGCCATTGTGGGAAGTTCCAGCCACCTGCCGGGATATACAGAACATCATAAGGCGTTAACGTAGTGGATGCGCCTGCAACACTGCTATCGGTGAATTCGCCCTCCAGCACAATCTCCAGTCGCGGAAAATCAACCTGATATGCCAGCTCTGGCATTGAACCATTAGTACTGGGGAAATACACCTTGCACAGTGGTGTCGGGCCGTTAATCAGGCGGGAGAGAAGATGGCTGATGTCGTGATACATGTTAATCCCTTGCAGATCGCAGACAGGGAAACAGTAGCGTCGAAAGCGGGGAGTCTCAAGTGATAAATTACCGGATGGCGCTGCGCTTTCCGGCCTACGGGACTGAGTGGATCGTAGGCCGGATAAGGCGTTCTATTACTGATTCCCGATTTGATCCCCATACGGCAGGGTATCGTAATCAATCAGGGCGTTTTTCTTGTACGGATTACCAATCCAGCGGGTTGTTTCTTTAAACTGCGGGTTGGTAATAGCACGGGTCGGATCGAATCCATCGTAAGTGAAGCCAGCTAAATCAGACCAGGTATGGATAAGCTCAGAGCTGCTGTATTTTCGATTCACATCCTGGGAGAAATCTCGTGGATGCGCGGCCTGCCATTTTTCAGAGGTCCACAGCAGGAACGGAACCGTATACATATGGCGAGTTGGGTTGTCTTCATTTCGACCCTGCGTTTTATGCGGCGGTGTGTCATATACCTCTTCTCCGTGGTCAGAGAAATAGAGCAGGAAGCCGTTCGGATCGGTCGCTTTGTAATCTTTGATCAGGCTAGCAATGATGTGGTCGTTATAAACATTGGCATTGTCATAATCGTTATATGACTCCAGTTCATCGCTGCTCAGACCCGGAGGAACGTTGTCGATATTATTATCGAACTTGCCCTGACCTTCCGGATAACGGAATTTGTACTTAATGTGCGTACCCAGCAGATGAACGATGATGAACTTTTTCGGTGCCGGGTCAGCCATGACTTCTTTAAATGGAGCCAGCACGTTGCTGTCGTATTCGCGCGCACTTTGGGTACGCTGCTGATTCATATAAAACTGCTTGTCCGTCTGCTTAGAAAATACGGTCAGCATGGTATTACGCGCAGTCATTGTTTGCTGATTGGTGATCCAGAAGGTTTTATACCCCGCCTGTTTCATCATATTCATCAGTGACGGCTGCGTCAGATACAAATCCGGATTCTTCTCGTTAGCGAAGGTCAGCGCCTGCTGCAGGATTTCAATCGTGTACGGACGTGAGGTCACGACATTATTGAACACGGTTAAATTAGGATCAGATTTGTGCAATGCGTCCAGCTCAGGCGTGGTTTCACGTGGATAACCGTACAAACTCATGCGTCCACGCTGAGTTGATTCACCAATCACCAGTACCAGCGTGCGCGGGGCATCACCTGAGTTATCTTTAAAGTTAGCCAGTGGCGGCAGCGCATTGTTCTCATTCAGCAGGCTATTCAATGAGGTCAGTTGCTGACGATACTGATAGTAGCCTGAGATAAACTGCCACGGCGCGGCTGGCTCCATACGTGAAGCAAGGCCATCCAGCGTTTTCTCAAAAGGTTTGTGTTTAATAAACGTATTAACGGCCATCGGATGCAGAATCAGACCGTATAACAGCGCAAACGACACCAGATAACGCCAGGGTGACGGAATATAGACCGGGCGCAGGCGGGTCCACAGCAGAATAGCAACTGCCGTGTAGGCCAATGCGATAAGAACAATCTTCAGGCTGAAGTATTGGCTCAGATATTCGCTGGCTTCGTTTGCGTTGGTCTCAAACATCACGTACAGAACGCTCTGCGAGAACTCCTGTCCGTAAATAACGTAATAGCTCAGCGCAGCCAGTGAAGCAGCCCACAGCACCACGCCAATAACGGCGGCGATAATGCGAATACGGTTTGGAAATAAGAATACTGGGATCAACCACAGTGAGCTGAACAGTAAAGAGTCGCGTAATCCGGTAGACCCGCTGTAACCACTGAAATAAATAACGGCCTGTAGTAAGGTGGAAAAAAACCAAAAATAGAGGAGCGCCCAACCCAGGGCTTTCCAGCTAAACAAAGGTTTAGGCTGGAGTTGTAAGGATTGCATAGTGTGAGCCTGTCTTTAATCGTGTCGCCAAGAGTAGCGGCTAAATATTAAGAGGAACTGAAGCTTCGCGACGTAAATATCGCGTTTTGTTGATGATTTATTCATGAAATGAATGAATCAGGCTGGAAATATATTTGAAATGAAGTGGTTATGACAAGCGTTTTCGAGGTCACCCCCGCGCAATAGCACGAGGGTGACGGGGGATTAACTTAACCTGTATTACGCATACCGGCAGCAACACCTGCGATAGTGACCATCAGCGCTTGTTCAACGCGTGGATCCGGTGCTTTACCTTGTTCTTCCGCCTGGCGCGAACGATGTAAAAGCTCTGCCTGTAGAACGTTTAGCGGATCAGTATAAATATTTCTTAACTGAATAGACTCGGCAATCCACGGCAGGTCGGCCATCAGATGTGAGTCATTGGCAATCGCCAGCACCACATTGATGTCAGCTTCCAGACGGTGACGCAGTTCTTCGCCCAGCGGCCAGAGCTCTTTTTTGACCAAACGCTGATCGTAGTACTCTGCCAGCCACAGGTCAGCTTTCGAGAACACCATTTCCAGCATGCCAAGACGCGTGGAGAAGAAAGGCCAGTCGCGGCACATTGCTTCAAGCTCGCTTTGTTTTCCATCTTCAACCACTTTTTGCAGCGCGGTACCTGCACCCAACCATGCCGGAAGCATCAGGCGGTTCTGGGTCCAGGCAAAAATCCACGGAATGGCTCGCAGAGACTCTACCCCGCCAGTTGGGCGGCGTTTTGCCGGACGTGAGCCGAGCGGTAATTTACCCAGCTCTTGCTCCGGGGTTGCAGAGCGGAAGTACGGAACAAAGTCTTTGTTTTCGCGAACATAACCACGGTACAGTTCGCAGGAGATATCTGAAAGCTCGTCCATAATATGACACCAGGCATCTTTCGGCTCTGGCGGTGGCAACAAGTTGGCTTCCAGAATTGCGCCCGTGTACAAAGACAGACTGCTGATGGTGACTTCCGGTAGACCGTATTTGAAGCGGATCATCTCACCTTGCTCAGTCACACGCAGTCCGCCTTTCAGGCTGCCAGGCGGCTGGGAGAGTAACGCGGCATGGGCTGGTGCGCCACCCCGTCCAATTGAACCGCCACGGCCGTGGAACAACGTCAGCTCAATGCCGGCTTTTTCGCAGGTTTTGATCAGCGCATCCTGTGCCTGATATTGCGCCCAGGAGGCCGCCATCACGCCTGCGTCTTTTGCCGAGTCAGAGTAGCCGATCATGACCATCTGTTTGCCCTGAATAAGACCGCGATACCAGTCGATATTTAACAGCTGAGTCATAACATCGTCAGCATTGTTCAGGTCGTCCAGCGTTTCAAACAGCGGTGCTACCGGCATGGTAAAACCAATGCCAGCTTCTTTCAGCAGCAGGTGAACGGCCAGCACATCTGACGGCGTTTTCGCCATCGAGATAACGTAGGCGGCAATAGAGCCATAAGGTGCTTCGGCAATCACTCGACAGGTGTCGAGCACTTCACGGGTTTCGTTACTCGGTTCCCAGCTGCGTGGCAGAAGTGGACGTTTGGAATTCAGTTCGCGGATCAGGAAGGCCTGTTTGTCTGCTTCTGACCAGCTTTCGTAGTCGCCAATTCCCAGATAGCGGGTCAGTTCGCCCAGCGCTTCGGTATGACGGGTGCTTTCCTGACGAATATCGATACGCACCAGCGGTACGCCAAAACATTTCACCCGGCGGAGGGTATCGAGCAGTTCGCCATTGGCGATGATACCCATACCGCAAGCTTGCAGAGACTGGTAACACGCGTACAACGGTTCCCATAGCTGCTCGTTTTGCGTCAACAAGCCTGCAGGTTTTGGCAATTTTTCGCCTTTCAGACGCGCTTCCAGCCAGGCCTGGGTCGTCATCAGGCGTGAACGCAGCATTTTCATCAGGTGGCGGTAAGGTTCTGCCGCCCCTTCTTCACCCACCAGCGCTAAGAGCTCCGGAGTGGCATCGACCATCGATAGCTCAGAAACCAGAAACTGGATGTCTTTCAGGAACAGGTCGGTCGCTTTCCAGCGGCTGAGCAACAGTACATGACGGGTGATATCCGCCGTCACGTTCGGGTTGCCGTCACGGTCACCCCCCATCCAGGAGGTGAATCGGACCGGGACAAAATCGACGGGCAGCTTATAGTTCAGATGCTCTTCCAACTGTTCGTTCAGTTCACGCAGATAGTTCGGCACACCTTCCCACAGGCTGTTTTCAACCACGGCGAAGCCCCATTTGGCTTCATCAACCGGGCTGGGCCGTATTTTACGGATTTCATCCGTATGCCAGGACTGGGCGATTAACTGGCGCAGGCGGCGCATCAGCTGGTGGCGTTCGTAATCGACGATGTCTTTGTTATCCAGTTGTTTGAGGCAGGCATTGACCTCACCCATTTTATGGATCAGCGTGCGACGGGTAATTTCGGTCGGGTGTGCGGTCAGTACCAGCTCCAGAGACAACGCCTCTACTGCTTTTTTGATGGTGGCTTCATCAAGGTTGGGCTGGGCTTTCAGTTTACGCAGGGTGCGAGCAATCACTTCCGGGTTGCTGGCAGCTTCGCCTTTTGGCGAAATGCTGTGGTATTGCTCGGCGGTGTTGGCCAGGTTCAGGAACTGGCTAAACGCGCGGGCAACTGGCAGTAGCTCGTCATTAGACAGGTTCTGTAGCGTGGTGAGCAACTCCTGGCGATTAGCTTCATTGCCAGCGCGAGATGATTTGGACAACTTACGGATTGTTTCTACGCGATCAAGAATGTTCTCTCCCAGCGCATCCTTGATGGTTTCTCCCAGCACTTTGCCGAGCATACTGACATTACTACGCAACGCGGAATATTGTTCGTTCATATGACCCCAGACACCCCATCTTTAATTTGATTGCCCTGTAGCTTTCACGCACAGCGGTATTGGCTGCGTTTGCTCACCCTGGTCACTATGCTCCCTGGGATGTGCCTGCTTGCCGTCTTGCTGCGCTGCGAAATCTTTCAGGCTCAACTTTATTCACTTTTATAAAGCCACGTAAAACCCCTGACGTCAATTGCTGCGAAATCGGTTCAGCAAACGAATAAATGGCGGGAATTTACGAAAGTTAATTCACAACCTGCCAGATAAGAAATGCTTATGGGAATATACAAAACTGAGCACAAAACGATCACGGCTGGCATGCACGCGATTGTTGGCCCGGAAAGCGTTACGCCACCGGGCAATATAAATTAATGCCAGCAGAAGTGATGAACAACCTGGGTTATCAATTCGCGAGTTGGTTTAATAAAGCGTGTTTCCAGATACTCATCTGGTTGGTGCGCCTGATTAATTGAACCCGGTCCGAGTACCAACGTTGGGCATAACGTCTGGATAAACGGCGCTTCAGTGCAGTAGTTCACCACTTCCGTTTGCGCGCCCAGCAGTTTTTCAACCACTTCCACCAATTGATGATCTGGCGGACATTCGTAGCCAGGGATGGGTGGATGCAGTTCGGATACCGTCAGACGACCCGGCCAGCGTTCACTGACCGGAGCCAGTGCATCGTTTAGTAACCCATTGAGGTCGTTGAGCGTCATGCCCGGGAGCGGACGAATATCCATGTGCAGTTCGCAGCATGCACAAATGCGGTTGGC
The DNA here is from genome assembly GCF_030333065.1 of Citrobacter sp. Cm046. Classification (NCBI taxonomy): domain Bacteria; kingdom Pseudomonadati; phylum Pseudomonadota; class Gammaproteobacteria; order Enterobacterales; family Enterobacteriaceae; genus Citrobacter; species Citrobacter sp. Cm046. The sequence continues at coordinate 120,102 of NZ_JAOWGP010000041.1, forward strand.
GGCATCGCCCCCGTGGATATGGCCGAGATTGAGCGTGGGGTACGGAACCGTAAACGCCTCATAGTGATAACGTTCTTTCAGGTCATCGCGCAGCTTCATGATGTGGCCAATCGCGTCATGCATCAGCTCGATAGCGTTAATCCCACGCGCCGGATCGCTGGAGTGACCAGACTGCCCCAAAATACGTATCGCATTAGAAATATGACCTTTGTGCGCACGAACCGGTTGCAGGGAGGTCGGTTCGCCAATGATTGCACAGTCCGGGCGTAACGAGGTGGTTTCAGCGAAATAGCGTGCCCCCGCCATGCTGGTTTCTTCATCGGCGGTCGCCAAAATGTAGAGCGGCTTTTTCAGTTTTGCGACATCCACATCGCGCAGCGCATCGAGGATAAAGGCGAAGAAGCCTTTCATATCCGCCGTGCCCAGGCCATAGAGCTTATTGTCGTGTTCGGTCAGGGTGAATGGATCACGCGTCCATCGTCCGTCATCAAACGGTACGGTATCGGTATGGCCCGCAAGCAACAGACCACCTGCACCTTGTCCGATACTTGCCAGCATATTGAATTTATTGCGCGTACCAGGAACAGGCTGGACTTCAACACTGAAGCCTAATTCTTTGAACCAGTCCGCCAGCATAGTGATTAAACCTGCATTACTTTGATCGAGCGCTTCTTCCGTGGCGCTAATCGACGGTGTGGCAATCAGAGCGCGGTAAATCTCGATAAATGGCGGTAAATTGTTTTTCATTGTTGACACACCTCGGGTCATGATAGTATCAATATTCATGCATTATTTGTGAATAAAAATACACTAACGTTAAGCGTAATAAAACCCACCAAGTGTAAGGTGAGGTGATAAAGGCTTATACCTGGCAACCGAATATAAGAAGGTGAACAGCCCCGATGTTGAATACGCTGATTGTGGGTGCCAGTGGCTATGCTGGCGCAGAGCTTGTGACCTATGTAAATCGCCATCCTGATATGACCATAACCGCTTTGACTGTCTCAGCGCAAAGCAATGATGCAGGAAAATTAATCTCTGATTTACATCCGCAGTTAAAGGGCATTGTTGATTTACCATTGCAGCCAATGTCGGATATTAGCGAGTTTAGCGCAGGGGTTGACATTGTGTTCCTCGCAACAGCGCATGAAGTGAGCCATGACCTGGCGCCACAGTTTCTGCAAGCGGGTTGTGTGGTATTCGATCTCTCGGGTGCGTTCCGTGTAAACGACGGCGCCTTCTATGAAAAATATTATGGCTTTACTCACCAGCACCCGGACCTGCTGGAGCAGGCGGTGTACGGCCTGGCTGAGTGGAGCGCAGACAAACTGAAAGACGCGAATCTGATTGCCGTCCCCGGTTGTTACCCGACAGCAGCGCAACTGTCACTCAAGCCGCTGATTGATGCCGATCTTCTGGATCTCAGCCAGTGGCCTGTGATTAACGCCACCAGTGGCGTGAGCGGCGCGGGCCGTAAAGCGGCAATATCGAACAGTTTTTGCGAGGTCAGTCTGCAGCCGTATGGCGTGTTTACCCATCGCCATCAGCCAGAAATTGCTACTCATCTGGGGGCGGACGTTATTTTCACACCACATTTGGGCAACTTCCCGCGCGGGATTCTGGAAACCATCACCTGCCGTTTGCAGCCGGGTATCACCCACGCCCAGGTCGCCGATGTGTTACAGCAGGCGTATAGCAATAAGCCATTGGTACGTCTGTATGACAAAGGTGTACCGGCACTGAAAAACGTGGTTGGTTTACCATTCTGCGATATCGGATTCGCCGTTCAGGGTGAGCATCTGATTGTGGTAGCGACAGAAGATAATTTATTGAAGGGCGCGGCAGCACAGGCCATGCAGTGTGCAAATATCCGTTTCGGCTTTGCTGAGACGCAGTCTCTTATTTAAGGGTGCAATGATGAATCCATTAATTATCAAGCTGGGCGGTGTGTTACTGGATAGCGAAGAGGCGCTGGAGCGTCTGTTTACCGCGCTGGTGAATTATCGCGAGTCGAATCAGCGTCCACTGGTCATCGTGCACGGTGGTGGCTGCGTGGTCGATGAGCTGATGAAACAGCTTAACCTGCCTGTGAAAAAGAAAAATGGCCTGCGTGTGACGCCTGCCGATCAGATTGACATCATCACCGGTGCGCTGGCGGGAACCGCGAATAAAACGCTGTTGGCATGGGCGAAAAAACATCGTATTTCTTCAGTGGGTCTGTATCTTGGCGATGGTGATAGCGTTAAAGTAACCCCGCTTGATAAAGAGTTAGGCCACGTTGGGTTGGCGCAACCGGGTTCACCTAAGCTGATTAATACCCTGCTGGAAAGCGGTTTTTTGCCGGTCGTCAGCTCCATTGGCGTAACAGATGATGGGTTACTGATGAACGTCAATGCCGATCAGGCGGCGACGGCATTGGCGGCAACGCTGGGCGCGGATCTGATCCTGCTTTCTGACGTTAGTGGTATCCTCGATGGCAAAGGTCAGCGTATTGGCGAAATGACCGCTGCGAAAGCGGAACAGTTGATCGAGCAGGGCATTATTACTGATGGCATGATAGTGAAGGTGAACGCCGCGCTGGATGCTGCCCGTACGCTGGGTCGTCCGGTGGATATCGCTTCCTGGCGTCATGCAGAACAGCTTCCGGCGCTGTTTAACGGCACGCCGATTGGCACACGTATTTTGGCTTAAGACTTTATGCCCGACGGCATTTTGCTTGCCGGGCCTACAAGACCGAAGGCTGGATGAACATAGCATCATCCGGCGGCATTGAAATCGAAGAACTTAAGGAAAAAAGTTATGGCACTTTGGGGTGGGCGTTTTACACAGGCTGCGGATCAACGGTTCAAACAGTTCAATGACTCTTTGCGCTTCGACTATCGCCTTGCGGAGCAGGACATTACTGGCTCTGTCGCCTGGTCCAAAGCGTTGGTAACGGTAGGCGTGTTGACTGCGGATGAACAACTCCAGTTGGAAGAGGCGCTGAACACTTTGCTGGAAGAGGTTCGTGTGAATCCGCAGCAAATTCTTGAGAGCGATGCCGAAGACATTCATAGCTGGGTGGAAGGTAAGCTGATCGATAAAGTCGGTCAACTCGGTAAAAAACTGCACACTGGTCGTAGCCGTAATGACCAGGTTGCGACCGATCTCAAACTGTGGTGCAAAGACACAGTGATTGAATTGCTTTCTGCGAACCGACAGTTGCAAAGTGCGCTGGTGGTTACGGCGGAGAACAACCAGGACGCCGTAATGCCGGGTTACACTCACCTGCAGCGCGCGCAACCGGTGACGTTTGCTCATTGGTGTCTGGCCTATGTAGAAATGCTGGCACGTGATGAGAGCCGCCTGCAGGATACGCTCAAGCGCCTGGACGTTAGCCCGTTAGGCTGCGGCGCGCTGGCTGGCACCGCCTATGAAATCGATCGTGAGCAACTGGCCGACTGGCTGGGCTTTGCTTCGGCAACCCGTAACAGCCTGGACAGTGTGTCTGACCGCGACCACGTGCTGGAGCTGCTCTCCGACGCCTCTATCGGTATGGTGCATCTGTCGCGCTTCGCCGAAGACCTGATTTTCTTTAATACCGGCGAAGCGGGCTTTGTTGAGCTGTCCGATCGCGTGACGTCTGGTTCATCGCTGATGCCGCAGAAGAAAAACCCGGATGCGTTAGAGCTGATTCGTGGCAAGTGCGGTCGTGTACAGGGCGCGCTGACCGGAATGATGATGACGCTGAAAGGACTGCCGCTGGCTTACAATAAAGATATGCAGGAAGACAAAGAAGGGCTGTTCGATGCTCTTGATACCTGGCTGGACTGCATGCATATGGCTGCACTGGTGCTGGACGGTATTCAGGTGAAACGCCCACGCTGCCAGGAAGCGGCGCAGCAGGGCTATGCTAACGCCACCGAACTGGCAGATTATCTGGTAGCGAAAGGCGTACCGTTCCGTGAAGCGCACCATATTGTGGGTGAAACGGTCGTAGAGGCGATTCGTCAGGGCAAACCGTTGGAAGCGTTGCCGCTTGCTGATTTACAGAAGTTCAGCAGCGTAATTAGCGATGATGTTTACCCGATTCTGTCGCTGCAGTCGTGTCTCGATAAACGTGCGGCAAAAGGTGGTGTTTCACCGCAGCAAGTCGCACAAGCGATTGACTACGCGAAGGCACGTCTGAGCTAATCTTTTTTATCACTCCCCTGAAAATGGGGAGTGATGGCTATATTTATCTGTTTTATCTTCATCAACCGGAGTGTTAACTCCAGTGACTGGTAATATTTTGTCCTCTTCGCATAGCATTCATTTTTTCTGCGCAACTCCTCACTTTTAATAAATTTTTTTCGATTAAAGATATATCACTGCATTAATGAAATATAATTTATAATCGAAATTGAGTTAATTTTATGATTGCCATGGATTTATTATGAGATTGTTTAACGTGTTATTTTAACGAGATTAATGAATGGATTTGATTATTTTTGAGGATATTTAAAATCCTCTCGGAGAGTTTTATTTTTAATGTGATTACTGTCGAATAATTACTTTTTTGATCTTGTATGGTAGTAGGCGTGAAATTAAATTTGATATGTCTATTTTAACCACAGGAGATCAAGATAATGAGAATTATCGGTGCGGAAGTTTTTGTAACCTGTCCGGGGCGTAATTTCGTTACGCTAAAAATAACCACTGAAGGAGGGCTTTGCGGTTTGGGGGATGCGACTTTAAATGGTCGCGAACTTTCAGTTGCATCCTATCTGAAAGATCATCTTTGTCCGCAACTAATTGGCCGAGATGCCAGCCGTATTGAAGATATTTGGCAATTCTTTTACAAAGGCGCTTACTGGCGTCGTGGCCCAGTTACGATGTCGGCGATTTCTGCCATAGATATGGCGCTGTGGGATATCAAGGCTAAAGCGGCCAATATGCCGTTATACCAACTACTGGGCGGTGCTTCCCGTGAAGGGGTCATGGTCTATTGCCATACGACCGGGCGCACAATTGATGAAGTGCTTGACGACTATGCGAAACACCAGCAAATGGGCTTCAAGGCGATTCGTGTGCAGTGTGGTGTGCCAGGTATGAAGACCACTTATGGTCTTGCGAAGGGCAAAGGGCTGGCTTACGAACCGGCGACAAAAGGTCAGTGGCCGGAAGAGCAGCTTTGGTCCACAGAAAAATATCTCGACTTCACGCCCAAATTGTTTGATGCCGTGCGCAGCCAGTTTGGTTTTAACGAACATCTGTTGCACGACATGCATCATCGGCTCACGCCCATTGAAGCAGCTCGCTTTGGTAAGAGTATTGAAGATTTTCGTCTGTTCTGGATGGAAGATCCGACGTCAGCGGAGAATCAGGAATGTTTCCGCTTAATCCGTCAGCATACCGTCACACCGATTGCTGTAGGGGAAGTTTTTAACAGCATCTGGGACTGTAAACAGTTAATCGAAGAGCAGCTAATTGACTATATCCGCACCACCATCACTCACGCGGGCGGTATTACGGGTATGCGGAGAATCGCTGATTTTGCCTCGCTCTACCAGGTGCGTACCGGCTCTCATGGCCCGTCAGATTTATCACCAATTTGCCATGCAGCGGCGCTGCATTTTGATCTCTGGGTGCCCAATTTTGGCGTTCAGGAATATATGGGTTACTCCGAACAAATGCTGGAAGTCTTCCCACATAACTGGCGCTTTAATGATGGCTATATGCATCCTGGTGATGAACCGGGACTGGGCATCGCTTTCGATGAAAAGCGGGCGGCAAAATATCCCTATGACCCTGCGTATCTTCCGGTTGCACGTCTGGAAGATGGCACACTGTGGAATTGGTAGCGATTTGAAATCTAAGTGAAGCCATATTTCTGTCGCTTTATTTTTATTTATACAATTTATCAATTGCTCTCTAAATAGCAATCATATCTATTAATTCAGCTCAAGGAGCTAAAAATGGACGTTGATTTGTCAGGTAATGCTGTGGGTAATAAACCGCAGCGGATTCGTCGTATCCAGAACGTGACTCTGGTTTTATTATTTATAGCCGGAATAGTTAATTTTTTGGATCGCTCATCATTGAGTGTTGCTGGTGAAGCAATTCGTGGAGAGTTAGGGTTATCTGCGACAGAGTTTGGTGTCCTGCTTTCTGCATTTTCCCTGTCTTATGGTTTTTCACAACTCCCTTCAGGTATATTGCTAGACCGTTTTGGTCCAAGAATTGTATTAGGTGCAGGATTAATATTCTGGTCATTAATGCAGGCGTTAACAGGAATGGTAAATTCCTTCAGCCACTTTATTATCATGCGTATTGGGCTGGGTATTGGTGAAGCGCCATTTATGCCGGCTGGGGTGAAGTCTATTACCGACTGGTATGCACAAAAAGAACGTGGTACAGCGTTAGGGATATTTAACTCATCTACCGTTATTGGTCAGGCGATTGCACCTCCTGCGTTGGTGCTGATGCAGATAGCATGGGGATGGCGCGCAATGTTTGTGATCATTGGTGTGGCGGGGATTGTTGTTGGCGCTTGCTGGTACGTCTGGTATCGCAATCGGGCGCAATTTATCCTGACGGACGAAGAACGTACTTATCTCTCGGCACCTGCTAAACCACGTCCACAACTTCAATTTAGTGAATGGCTGGCACTGTTTAAGCATCGTACGACCTGGGGTATGATTTTAGGTTTTTCTGGCGTGAACTATACCGGTTGGCTTTATATTGCCTGGCTACCGGGTTATTTGCAGGCTGAGCAGGGTTTTAGCCTAGCGAAGACCGGTTGGGTTGCAGCGATTCCTTTCCTTGCTGCTGCGGTAGGTATGTGGGTGAACGGTATTGTTGTTGATCGTTTGGCGAAGAAAGGTTACGACTTGGCGAAAACGCGCAAAACAGCAATTGTTTGCGGCCTGATTTTGTCTGCATTGGGTACGCTACTGGTCGTACAATCTTCCTCACCCACACAGGCCGTTGCGTTTATTTCGATGGCGTTGTTTTGCGTACATTTTGCGGGAACCTCGGCATGGGGACTGGTGCAGGTGATGGTGTCGGAAACTAAAGTGGCTTCTGTTGCCGCTATTCAAAACTTTGGCAGCTTTGTGTTTGCTTCTTTCGCTCCTATCGTTACCGGTTGGGTAGTGGATACCACGCACTCCTTTAACTTGGCGTTAGTCATTGCCGCTTGTGTGACCTTCACTGGCGCGCTGTGCTATTTCTTCATTGTGAAAGACCGCATTGAGTAACATTCGGCACCTTATTCCAGTAAAGGGTCAGAATAAAAAAAGCGGACCAGAGGTCCGCAAACGTTCACGTTGGCTTTAGTTATTTCGAGTATGAGAGAGACTCTCTGAACGGGCAGTGACTTCAAGGGTTAAAGGGTACCGCTCCGTTTCTGTGGTGCATTATTAAACAGAAAACTTGATAGGGATAATCGTTCGTTGCTATGCTACCTATCGCCATGAACTATCGTGGCAATGGAGGATGAATAATGAATATTCGTGATCTTGAATACCTGGTAGCGCTAGCCGAACATCGTCACTTCCGACGAGCGGCGGACTCCTGCCACGTCAGCCAGCCAACGCTTAGCGGGCAAATCCGTAAGCTGGAAGATGAGCTTGGCGTTATGCTGCTGGAGCGTACGAGTCGTAAAGTGCTGTTCACTCAGGCAGGTTTACTGCTGGTGGATCAGGCGCGCACTGTGCTGCGTGAGGTCAAAGTGCTCAAGGAGATGGCAAGCCAACAAGGCGAGACAATGTCTGGTCCTCTGCATATTGGTTTGATCCCAACGGTGGGACCTTATCTGCTGCCGCATATTATCCCTATGTTGCACCAGACCTTCCCGAAACTGGAAATGTACCTGCATGAAGCGCAGACGCATCAGCTGCTGGCGCAACTGGATAGCGGTAAGCTTGACTGCGTAATTCTGGCGCTGGTGAAAGAGAGTGAGGCATTCATCGAAGTTCCGCTATTTGATGAGCCGATGTTGCTGGCGATCTATGAAGAACATTCATGGGCAAATCGCGAGTGCGTTCCGATGTCCGATTTGGCGGGTGAAAAACTGCTGATGCTGGAAGATGGCCACTGTCTGCGTGACCAGGCGATGGGTTTCTGCTTTGAAGCGGGTGCAGATGAAGATACCCATTTCCGGGCTACCAGCCTGGAAACGCTGCGTAACATGGTGGCGGCAGGCAGCGGTATTACCTTACTGCCCGCGCTGGCGGTTCCACCGGAGCGTAAACGTGATGGTGTTGTCTATTTGCCGTGCATTAAGCCTGAACCACGCCGTACGATTGGCCTGGTGTATCGTCCTGGCTCGCCGCTGCGCAGCCGTTATGAACAGCTGGCAGAGGCCATCCGTGGAGCAATGGATGGCCATTTCGACAGTGCGTTAAAACAGGCGGTTTAGGCCATTTAGCGCCGCTACCCGATAGGCTTCCGCCATGGTCGGGTAGTTAAAGGTGGTGTTAACGAAGTACTCAATGGTGTTACCACCACCTTTTTGCTCCATTATCGCCTGACCGATATGAATAATTTCGGCAGCGCGTTCTCCAAAGCAGTGGATCCCTAAAATCTCTTTGGTTTCACGATGGAACAGGATCTTCAGCGTTCCTACACTCATCCCGACGATTTGGGCGCGAGCCAGATGTTTAAACTGAGCACGACCAACCTCGTAAGGGACTTTCATTGCTGTTAACTGCTGTTCGGTTTTCCCGACAGAGCTGATTTCCGGAATGGTGTAAATGCCAGTCGGAATGTCTTCGATCAAATGTGCGTTAGCTTCACCTTTCACCAGCGCCTGGGCGGCAATGCGGCCCTGATCGTAGGCTGCAGATGCAAGGCTCGGATAGCCGATAACATCTCCCACGGCATACACATGCGGCAGCGCTGTCTGGTACATGCTATTCACTTTGAGCTGCCCGCGGCTGTCTGTTTTCAGGCCAATGTTTTCCAGCGCCAGTGAATCTGTATTCCCGGTGCGACCATTCGCGTACAGCAGGCAGTCGGCTTTCAGCTTTTTGCCGGATTTCAGGTGCATGATGACGCCATCATCACAGCCTTCAATCTTCTCGTATTCTTCGTTGTGGCGAATAACAACACCACTGTTCCAGAAGTGATAAGAGAGCGAATCGGACATCTCCTGGTCGAGGAATGCCAGCAGACGGTCGCGGGTGTTGATTAAATCAACTTTGACGTCCATTCCGCGGAAAATCGACGCATATTCACAGCCAATCACGCCAGCGCCATAAATCAGCACATGGCGAGGTTCATGGTGCAGGCTGAGGATAGAATCGCTGTCGTAAACGCGCGGGTGGGAGAAGTCGACATCAACAGGGTGGTAAGGGCGTGAGCCACAGGCGATAACAAATTTATCTGCCGTTAGCGTTTCCACTGTGCCGTCGTGGCATTCCAGAGCAATGGTGTGTTCATCAACAAAGCGGGCATTCCCCTGCAGAATTTCGCAGTGGTTACGCTCGTAAAACCCTTGCCGCATGCGCGTTTGCTGGTTAATCACGTTATCAGCGTGATTGAGAATATCGGCAAAGGAGGAGCGGAGGAGTCGGGAATGGTCGCTGTAAAGGGGGTTCTGATTGAATTCAATGATACGGCTGACTGCGTGGCGGAGCGCTTTAGACGGGATAGTGCCCCAGTGGGTACAACCGCCGCCGACATTATGATAGCGCTCAATAACCGCGACGCGAGCTCCTTGCTTAACCAGACCCATTGCAGCGCCTTCGCCGCCGGGACCGGAACCTATTACTATTGCATCGTAATCGTAGGAATGTGACATGGTCAGGCTTACCTGTTCTTATACATAAAAGCAACAGAATAGTAACATCGTTGTCGGGATAACCCAATTATCGTTGTGCTTTTTTGCGAAGTCGAAGCACAAACTGCGCGTAAACAAACATTCACAAAGCCATGCCAACAACCTAATCTCTGGTATAGTGCCAGCAAGGTATATGGAAGGATTCAGACATCGTGATGGGCGTTAGAGCGCAACAAAAAGAAAAAACCCGGCGTTCGCTGGTAGAAGCTGCATTTAGTCAACTGAGCGCAGAACGTAGTTTTGCCAGCCTCAGTTTACGAGAAGTCGCTCGTGAAGCGGGCATTGCCCCAACTTCCTTTTATCGCCATTTTCGCGATGTGGATGAACTCGGCCTGACGATGGTAGACGAGAGTGGTCTGATGCTGCGCCAGCTAATGCGCCAGGCGCGTCAGCGTATCGCCAAGGGCGGTAGTGTGATCCGTACCTCGGTCTCAACATTTATGGAATTCATTGGCAACAATCCCAACGCCTTCCGTTTATTATTGCGCGAGCGCTCTGGTACCTCCGCAGCGTTTCGTGCAGCGGTAGCGCGTGAAATTCAGCATTTCATTGCGGAACTTGCGGACTATCTGGAACTCGAAAACCATATGCCTCGTGCGTTTACTGAAGCGCAAGCTGAAGCCATGGTGACGATTGTTTTCAGTGCGGGGGCAGAGGCACTGGATGTTGGCGCAGAACAGCGCCGGCAGTTGGAAGAGCGGTTGGTATTGCAGCTGCGCATGATCGCGAAAGGCGCATTTTATTGGTACCGCCGTGAACAAGAGAAGATGACGCATCACTCCGAGTAACGAGAAGGACGAGCAATGAAACAGTCAGGTCAAGATAAAGGTACTCTGCTGCTGGCGCTGGTTGCTGGCTTATCGATCAATGGCACATTCGCGGCGCTGTTTAGCTCCATTGTGCCATTCTCTGTATTCCCGATTATTTCGCTGGTGCTGACGGTTTACTGCCTGCATCAACGTTACCAAAATCGCACCATGCCTGTGGGATTGCCGGGTCTGGCTGCTGCCTGTTTCATTCTCGGCGTCCTGCTGTACAGTACCGTAGTGCGAGCTGAATATCCGGATATCGGCTCTAACTTCTTCCCGGCGGTACTGTCGGTAATTCTGGTGTTCTGGATCGGCTTCAAAGTGCGTAACCGTAAGCAGGAGATCTCTGAATAATTTCTCCGCTCTGTAGGCCCAATGGTGCTGTGCATATCGGGCCTACAGGACTGCAAACTACTTTGCTGTCAGCAATACACCACACTCCATATGGTGCGTATACGGAAACTGATCGAACAGAGCCAGACGTGAAACATTGTGCGTCTGGCTTAATGTTTCCAGGTTCTTACACAGTGTTTCCGGGTTGCAAGAGATGTACAGAATTCGCGGATACGCCTGCACCATCTTCTCCGTTTCGCTGTCCAGACCGCTACGCGGTGGGTCCACGAAAATGGTTTCACACTGGTAGCTCTTCAGATCGATTCCCTGCAAACGGTTGAATTCACGTACACCGTTCATCGCCTGAGTAAACTCTTCAGCTGCCATACGAATAATTTGTACGTTATCTATGTGGTTGGCCGCAATGTTGTACTGTGCGGCTGCAACAGATGGCTTGGCGATTTCGGTTGCCAGTACGCGGTTGAAATTTTGTGCCAGGGCTAGTGAGAAGTTACCGTTGCCGCAGTAAAGTTCGAGCAGATCGCCTTTTGAATTTTTGGTGATATCAATCGCCCATTCCAGCATCTGAATATTCGTGGCGGCGTTGGGTTGTGTAAAGCTGTTCTCAACCTGGCGGTAGATAATCTCCTTCCCCGCAACCGGCAAACGCTCGTCGATATAATCCTGATCGAGCTCGATTTTGGTTTTGGTTGCCCGACCAATCAGATGCACGTTCAGATTCTGTGCACGCAACGCGTCACGCAATACCTTGGCTTCCTGGCGCCATTCGTCATCCAGCTTTTTGTGATACAGCATAGATATCACCGCCTGATTGCTCATAGTGGTGAGGTAATCAATTTGGAAGAGTTTGTGACGCAGGATACGGTTGTTGCGAACACCTTCAATCATTGCCGTCATCAGCGTGTTGATGAGTTCGCTGGCCGCCGGAAAGCTGTCGACGCGAATACGGCTTTTGGTCTGTTGATCGAACATGATGTGATACAGATCATCACCGTCATGCCACAGGCGGAATTCAGCGCGCATGCGGTAATGACTGACCGGTGAGCGAAACACTTCCGGAGCTTGATCAGAGAATGGTGTCATTAAGCTCTGCAAACGCACCACTTTTTCAGCTAACTGCGCGTCATACTGTTCTGTCGGAAGGTGTTCGGGGGTCATGATGTATCCTGAAAAATAAAAGTACGCGGGGATTGTAGGGATTGCTCAGTAGATGTCCAGTTATTGATGATTTCCGATATTGTGATATACGGTCTGGACACAAGGTTGTAACAGACTGTAGCATCCGCGTTCCGGTCCTGTGAGTTAATAGGGAATCCAGTGTGAATCTGGAGCTGACGCGCAGCGGTAAAGAAAGGTGAGATGAGAGCGTAAGCAGACACTGCCTGCGGGTGGGAAGTCTTCATTTCTTTTTATTCTATATCCTGAATAACCTTCCAAGCCCGAAGACCTGCCGGCTAACGTCGCATCTGGTTTTCACCATCGCGTACTATCGGTGGGGCCTGCGGCATCCTTCTTATATTGTGGATGCTTTACAATGATTAAAAAATCGTTGCTGTTGACGGCACTCTCCGTCGCGGCATCTTCTGGTTGGGCGCAGGACGCTAGCCCGGATACACTCGTCGTCACTGCGAACCGTTTTCAGCAGCCCCTTAGTGCCGTTCTTGCCCCCATTACTGTTGTTACGCGCCAGGATATCGATCGCTGGCAATCCACCTCTGTGAATGACGTTCTGCGTCGACTGCCGGGTGTCGATATCGCGCAAAGCGGCGGTATGGGACAGAACTCGTCTATTTTTATTCGTGGGACCAACGCCAGCCATGTGCTGGTGCTGATTGACGGCGTGCGCTTGAACTTAGCGGGGGTGAGCGGCTCAGCCGATCTCAGCCAGTTCCCGGTATCACTGGTGCAACGTATAGAATACATTCGCGGGCCGCGTTCCGCTGTTTATGGTTCTGATGCGATTGGCGGTGTGGTGAATATTATTACCACGCGAGAAAAGCCGGGAACGGAATTGACCGCTGGTATGGGCAGTAATGGTTATCAGAATTACGATGTCTCAACCCAACAACAGTTAGGCGAGAATACGCGCGTTACGCTGATGGGGGATTATGCCTATACCAAAGGTTTTGATGTTGTCGCCTACGGCAGCACCGGTTCTCAGGCGCAGCCCGACAAAGATGGTTTCTTAAGTAAGACATTGTATGGCGCACTGGAACACAACTTCTCCGACACATGGAGCGGGTTTGTTCGTGGCTATGGCTATGATAACCGCACCAATTATGACTCCTACTATTCCCCCGGCTCGGCGCTTCTCGATACCCGTAAGCTCTACAGCCAGAGTTGGGATGCAGGGCTGCGCTTTAATGGCGAGCAAATCCAGTCGCAGCTGATTTCCAGCTACAGCCATAGCAAAGACTACAACTATGATCCTGATTATGGCCGCTACGACTCCTCAGCAACCCTGGATGAGATGAAGCAATATAATGTTCAGTGGTCAAACAGTATGGTAGTGGGCCACGGTAACGTTGGCGCAGGCGTTGACTGGCAAAAGCAAACTACAGAGCCTGGCACCGGGTATGTCACGGACGGTTACGATCAGCGTAACACGGGCCTCTATCTGACCGGATTGCAACAGCTTGGCGATTTCACCCTTGAAGGTGCGGCGCGTAGCGACGACAACTCCGAATTTGGTCGTCATGGAACATGGCAAACCAGCGCCGGATGGGCGTTTATTGACGGTTATCGCTTTATTGCGTCTTACGGCACATCCTACAAAGCGCCTAATCTCGGGCAACTGCATGGCTATTATGGCAATTCGAACCTGGATCCCGAAGAGAGCAAGCAGTGGGAAGGGGCATTTGAAGGCCTAACGGCGGGCGTGAACTGGCGCGTGTCAGGGTATCGTAATGATATCGATGACATGATCGATTACGACCCGCATACCGAGAAATACTTTAACGAAGGCAAAGTCCGTATTAAAGGCGTTGAAGCGACGGCGAATTTCGATACCGGTCCGCTGGTGCACACGCTGAGCTATGATTATGTCGATTCGCGCAATGTGATTACGGACAAGCCGCTGGCACGTCGTTCCAAACAGCAGGTGAAGTATCAGCTCGACTGGCAGGTTTATGATTTTGACTGGGGCCTGACGTATCACTATCTGGGAACGCGTTATGACACGGACTACGTTACCTACCAGCCGGTAAAAATGGGAGGGGTTAGTTTGTGGGATCTGGCAGTATCATATCCAATCACCTCACAACTGACAGTTCGTGGTAAAATTGCCAACCTGTTCGATAAAGATTACGAGACAGTTTATGGCTACGAAACTGCAGGACGGGAATACACCTTGTCTGGCAGCTACACCTTCTGATCCACGTCCCACCGTGCTGGTGTTTGATTCCGGCGTCGGTGGGTTGTCGGTCTACAATGAGATCCGGAATCTCTTGCCGGATCTCCACTATATATACGCTTTCGATAACGTTGCCTTTCCTTATGGAGAGAAGAGCGAGGAGTTTATTGTCGAGCGTGTCGTTGAGATAGTTACTGCGGTTCAGCTGCGCTACCCCCTTTCACTTGCTGTCATCGCGTGTAATACCGCAAGTACGGTGTCACTCCCCGCCTTACGCGAAAAGTTCGCCTTCCCGGTAGTTGGTGTTGTACCTGCTATTAAACCGGCGGCGCGACTCACGGCTAATGGCATCGTCGGGTTACTGGCTACGCGTGCGACAGTAAAGCGCTCTTATACGCACGAACTGATTGAGCGGTTTGCTAACGAATGCCAGATTGCAATGCTGGGATCCGCTGAGCTGGTGGAGCTGGCTGAAGCGAAGCTCCACGGTGAACCTGTTTCCCTGGAGGAACTGCGTCGTATTCTGCGGCCGTGGCTACGGATGCCAGAGCCACCGGATACGGTGGTCCTGGGATGTACGCATTTCCCTCTATTACAGGAAGAACTTTTGCAGGTTCTTCCTGAAGGGACGCGACTGGTGGATTCAGGAGCAGCGATTGCGCGTCGAACGGCTTGGTTATTAGAACATGAAGCGCCTGATGCGAAATCAACTGATGAGAACATTGCCTTCTGCATGGCAATGACGACAGAAGCTGAACAATTATTGCCCGTTTTGCAGCGTTATGGCTTCAAAACGCTCGAAAAGCTGACGGTTTAATCAGTTTTGGTGAAAAAACACGCACTCAGAAAGTTATTTTAAATTTCCCCTTGTCAGCCTGAAATAACTCCCTATAATGCGCC
>NZ_JAOWGP010000041.1:135371-188246 GCF_030333065.1 Citrobacter sp. Cm046
TAGTGGCTGCCCTGAAGGATGACATTGTCGCCACCGGGACCGATAACCTCATCCGGGAGCACGTATACCCCGTTGTGCCAGCCGGTTTTCTCCACGCAGGTGACCCGGCGTCCGGGGAGTGACCGTGAGATGTACTCGCACAGCAGGCTGCGCAGGGCAGGGCGAGTGGCGATGTAGGTCAGGCCGTTCTCCAGCAGAATGCGCCGCAGCTCCTCGCCGTTGCCGCTGAGCATCGCCATCGGCATAGCCCAGCGCCGCAATTGTCCGGTGGTGGTGTGCCATTCCAGCAGGCGGCCATAACTGCCGTCATGAGTGTCGCAGGTGATGGCGGTGACCCGCAGAGGGGAACAGATGCGCTGGGGCTGGACGTCGCTTTCCCCGTCCCGGCGTTCGGTGAGCTTATCAAACCACAGCGCCTCTTCATCGAGGCGGAAGTGCTCCGGCAGGATGTCGGAGGGCCTTTCCTGTCGCAGGCGTTCAAGCTGTCCGGTCCAGTTCTCCAGCAACTCACCGTCAGGGGTCATCAGCCGGCCCATCTGCACATCCGCGTGTGCCAGTTTTACGGCGATTTTTAGCAGCTCCTCTTCGCAGATATCGCCAGTGCGGAGTACCCGGACGTAGAGCGTGTCGGGCCTGATTATGGTCAGGTTGTCCAGATCGGCCAGTTCATCCGGGCCGAGTACCACCGGGGGAACATCATCTTCCCGGTCGGGATCTTTTCGCCAGGCGCGTGAGGTCTCCCATGCCAGGCTTCCGGCCAGGATCACCACTTCGAGCGTGCGGTCGGGAGACTGCTTATTGAGGAAGGGGGCGCGTTTCATGATGGGGTATCAGTCGGCTCATCCCTGAGCGTGGATTAACGAATGGCGGCGCGGCGCTGTTGCCACTGACGGATTTCAGCGGCATCGAAAACCACCAGTCGGGAAGAGAGGTGGACGGGGCGGGGAAAGTCGGTGTCTTTAATCAGGCGGTAAACCGACGATTCGCTCATCGCCAGAAACTGGACTACCTGCCGCATACGCACATTGCCGCTTTCGGGAAAAGCATCGTTACTGTCAGCACGGGTTTTCATGATTGCACCTCACGGGAACAGAGTGTCGGAGCGGTTATAGCGCGGAACGGGGAAGGGAAGGTATAGGTCCGGGTGAAAAAGGTAAGTCCGGATAGAAAGTAATGAGTCCGGGAATGTTTTATTTGTTGCTACATTCTACAATGTCTAGTGTAATTAAATGAAAAAAAACATTTTTTATGATCTGAAATCAGATTGGCCGGATAGGATTAGGTTAACGGACGGCAAAATACGACTAGGAACATAGTACAATAGCTAGTGAAAACTCACAGCCAGTACTGGGCATCAGACGAACATTATACATAGAATAAAATGGTTGACTCTAGCTTCTAAAACTGAATTGCCTCAGACAAGCGAACTAGAATGATTAATGTACACTTTTGCTACAAAATCTCTATAAGGTCGGAATCAAAGTTTACCTTGAGTGACAATCTAGACAATATTCAGAACCAAAGAATCAAATTTTCCAGATGGTCGGTTTGTATGCTTCTAGTGATACAAGCATGTTCATTGTATTTTGTTGTACTTGACTGTGATTGATACTAGTCATTATCTAGAGTAGGAACTTGGTTTAGGAAAACCTCCTCGAATGATTACTACAACTATGGCGATTTGAGTTTGGCCTGTTGGGTGTATGAATACTTCAATGTCATCCTCTATCACTCCAACAGGTGCTAATTTTGAAGAGGACTCAAGTACAGATAAAATGCCGATGCGTTTTCCTAGCCCGATAGCATAGGCTGCTGTTTGATCGAAATATTTTTGAAAATCCTTTGGAAAAAGGACTCTGTTATTTTCAACTTTTAGCTCTACCGGAATGTCTTTGAATGTTAGATCTGTAATCCCGCCAGCAGCTTCTGGGTGGCCCTGTAAATATTCACCAATATCGCTTCTACTTCTGAGCATTTCAGCGATTTTACTCTGAAAATTTTGCTCTGATGTGCCAGCGGAGAATAAGCTAGCCTTAAGAGATTGTGCTGCGACATTTCCTAAGCCGCCAAGTATAACCATTGCATTGGCAATATCATCTGAATGTAATCCTGGAAAGGCTCTTAGCTTGTTGCGAATTTTTATAAGATGCCTGTCGACGTTTGAAAACCCCGTTAAGGGATGTTGAGCAGAATCACTTCCTTCAAGTAGTAAGCGCCTGTGCCCTATGATTGCAACATTTCGGCAATTACTTGAGTTATCAAACTCTGCAGCGTAAAGAAACTCATAGGGTCTGGAACCAAATGAATTTGCCACTTCTAGGACTATACGACCTATACCTGTCAATGTGAAAGGTCCATCCCCCTCTGGTTTTTCGAACCGAAAATCGGGTAACCAACCTCGCTCACGGACATCAATTGTTACTGGCTTCAGTAAGAGTATATTTGCACTTTTGGGCCAGTTTGATACTCTGACTTCTATGGTAAGATCGTATGCCGTTCCCGGTTTGAGATAGTTCCATTGTTTAGCTGGTTCACCATCAATATCAAATTTCAGGAATGCCACTGTTGATTCCCGTTTTTTATGTTGTTCGGATCCTTCATTGGATATCAGTTGCCGAATCTCCCTAGCATCTTTATCGCGAAGATTTGCAAATAAGAGAAGAGGCAAGGACCATCTTGTCAACTGGTTTTGTATCGAACTCAATGAATCTAATGTATTAATAAATTTAACTTGCTCAAGAAATTCATTAAATTGTTCATTGTTTGAGTAATTTGATGTCATATCGATCTCTGATACTTTTAATTTCGCTGAATTTAAATATCTTTGAGCATCAATCTCAGCATTACGTATAGCATGTTTCCACTCAGCTAAGGATACAAATATTGTCATTGCAGTATAATATGCACGATACTGATCTTCATTATAACCTTGACCGAGTTCCTCGACCGTTTCATTAAGCTTTTGACATGCTTCCTTAAGTTTTTCCAAGTCATGTGGAGTTGACTTGAGAGCTCCATCCAACGCTGCTGCGATCTCAATTCTCTGGGAAAAAACTTGGTGGAAAATCTCGATGTTTGGCTCGTTCTGCATTCTCTTTCTCCAAATCAGCCATAAGGCCATTCCATTTTTCAATTAATTTAATATAGGGCTCATAAACGCCTATAGCATGTTCGATGCAGGCAGCTTCTGTGACTAAAGCAGCCTCAAGTCTCCATTGTATATGCCTGTCATCTTTCGGAATTTCTTCTAGTAATTCCTTTAAACAAATAGCTGCGGTTGCATTATCACCAGATTTACTTAATGCAGCAACATACGCTAAAGCTTCAATGAATTGTTGCGGTTTGAATGGTTTCAAAGCGTTAAATGCGTTTTCAAGGTCTTCCTTGCTATTTCGAAGCTCATCATGTGTCGCTCTTAAAATCACTGAAATACAGTCATCAACAGAAATTCTTCGAGTATAGTCATCCTGGATTGCCTTTAGGGCTACTTTGACAAAACCGGGAACATTATTAAAATGATAACGTAATCGGTTGATAGCATGGTAAAGAGCACTTCCTTTCAGGCTTAATAAGATACTTGAAAGAAGTAGTCCAACGTTTCCTTTTCTTTCTTCCTCTGATAAGCAAAGCGATGAAAATACATCAATACATTCAACAACAAAATCGTCTTGTTTATCTGATTGTGCGTAATAACAAATTAGATTCCATAATTGAGATCTCACGAGAAGTCGTTTTTCATCAGGAAACGATCTACGTCTTAAAGAACGAACTGCATATTTATGGACTATCACATATTGATCTAATAGCAAAACTGAGTATGCTTCAAAGAACAAATCTGGGAAATTCTGCACTAAATCATAGGGAACGTTTTCCCACGCCTGTGCGGCATGGGCTCGAACTAATGTACTTTCATCCATAAGGGCACGGTACCAATCGGAAAGCACTAGCGTTAGGCTTTCGATACCAGTCAATAGTTTTGAAACATGAACAATCATGTTACTACGCATTTGCGTTTGTTCTTCTGGCAATCTTCTGTATAGATTAAGAAAATCTTCGATTCCTTCGCATCCTTTAGATTTTGCTCCAATTGCGGCCCATTCAATAAGTGCAACTTGTAAGCTATCAATAGCATTACGTTTGTTACTTTGTTCTAAATGATCAAGAAAATTTTCTTTTATTTCTACGGTTCTTACTTTATCTAATTGCTCATATTTCTCACTTAGCGTTGCAGCAGCTCCTATCAGATCGTCAAAGTTCTCGACAGCAAGCTCAGCAAAATCGTCCCAAGAGTGTCTAAAGAACTGCCCTGCATCGTCCATTCCTTCTTCAGGTTTTTCGACAGCGGCCCAAAGTAATCTTCGAAAGGCAATTTTTTGTGTTTTTCCTATTTCGGGTTTTTCTCTGTAGTTGTGTCTCAGTACAGAACTATAAACTCTGTTTGCCTCATTTCTTCCAATATCATCTTTGTCGGTGAGATAGGCTTGAATTACTTTATCTGTTTCTTCAGGAAATAGGTCTAAACATTTTGTAGCTGTTTCCCGAAGATAGTAAAGGACACTGCTATCACTCCGTTCCTTAGGAAGTAGAGTTCGTCTACGCATCAGTTTAGAAAAAATACTTCTGATATGTCTTAACAGTAGTTCATCACTATCCGTTGCAAGAATAATTTCAACTGCAGCTTGAATTTTTCCCGTATGAGCATCTTTTATATATTTGTCAACTATTTCGAAAATATCATCTTGTCTTTTTTTAAATAGTGACTGGATAGGTTTTTTATTAAGATTTCTTCGCTCAGATATCCCAAGCCTCATTCTTGGCGGTGATTCGACAGCCATTCTGACAAAATGTAGGAGGACCTTTATGAAATCATTTTGAGATAGCTTTTCTGCTTCTAAGAGGATCACTTCTATAGCAGATTGAGAATCTTGATAGTTGTTTACTAAATATACTGCAATTGAAAGTTTTTCCGTTGATGATAATGATGTTTTTATTAAGGCTTTTGCAGCGGGAGTTGAATATGGTAATTTCTCATGCAATACCGCAGGCAGCAGATGTTCAATAATTTTCCTTGTGAATGTTTCGGGAGCAAGATTGGCAAGTTGTTCCAAGCGAGGATCGTCTTTCTCTATATCTTCTTGATCGAGTTCGTCAAGCAAATCAAGTACAAACGTTTCTTCAAGGGTTAGTGTAAGCCGTAATGTTGCCCGTTCTTGTTGCCTGCTGAGTTGCTTCTGTTTTCTCAGCTTTTCTTCTTCTCTACGAGCCAAATTTCGCTCTTCGGCAGCTTTTTCTCTCGGACTAACAAACTCTATAATGTTGGGAAATCCAACCGGAACTCGTTGATTACAGCCCTTACAGTGCTCTTTATAAAAGCTGTAAATTGAGTCTTCCAGCAACCAACTAAGCATTGAACCTTGCTTAACAAATTTGCATTGGACTCCCATGTGACCAATGGGTAATCCTGTTTCTGCCTCAATCATCCCTCTTCCCCCTGAACGAATGAATTCAGAGTGAGAGCACCAGTTGCTGAGTAGCTTTACAGCTCGGAGATTTCGTTGACCAGCTTTGACGGCCTCTTCGAATCTTTTTTTATCTTCAAAATCATACATTTAGAATGCACCTATAAAAGGAGGTATTTACCCATCTAAAATGCTGTAAAGAGATATATTATACCCAGATTCGCTAGTGCTTAGTGCTAAAAATGTGATGTATAGCAACTGGTTACATATCAGAACCGCATTCAGTATCAAACGGAAGTTGTTCGAGGAAGTACACCAACGGAATATGAGTTATGTTCTCTTGTGGTTTAGTGTAGACAACAAGACCTCGATTTTCAGAGTCATGAGTCTTAATGACTTACTAAAAGCCAACATAGTCACTTAAGTTTCCTTCCCTCGCCCCATCCCCAATACCTCATAAAACGTCCCTCGCCCAAGCCCGTCTGACGGCAATTCCCGCTCCTGCGCTAGCGCTCTCAGCTTTCGAAGTATCCTATCCGAAGCCGGTTTATCAGACGTCCCATAACGCCCGTCAGTCTCCTCAACGAGAAGCTGAACCAGCAGCCAGCAGAGCCGGGCAGTATTTTCTCGAGCCTTATCGCGCTTATGTATTATTCCACGCAGGGAAGGTTGTGTTGAAGCTGCGAGATCCGGCAGCGCATCGTCGCCGAGCGTCTTCAGCCACTTGCGGCCACGGCTATTACGCGACAGTTTCATCACCGCCTTCAGGCTGCGGGCCTTAATTTCTGGCGGCGTGAGTTCATCATCAATAAGCCGCCAGGCCAGCGCGAACATCTCATCGGCATAGAACATGCGTTTATTAGCCGGGGCGCTGACCATGCCTGTGGCTTTGATGGTGCGGCTGATGGCGTCGTGCAGGATACGGTAATTTTCCTGATGTTCTTCCGGCAGGGCATTTGCTGGTTGGGATGCATCAAGGCCGAGAAGCAGAAGGGCGAGATGCCGCGCTTCCAGCAGCGGCATATCACATTCCCGTTCAAACAGATTCTGACGAATGGGACTGGTCACATTATTCTCCTTCCACGATCTGCAGCGGTTCTTCTTCACCGAGCAGCGCCTGCCGTCTGGCGGCATCAACGTAGTTTCCCCACCACTGCATCAGCGGTCGCCTTTGTTCCAGGTAGTCGCTGCGGTTGTAGGCCGCTTCGATCTCATCTTCTTTCTGGTGCGCCAATGCCGATTCCAGTACTTCACGGGGAAAATGGCCTGCTCCTGCCGTTCTGGCGATGCTGCGCATGCCGTGCGCGACCAGCTCGCCGCCGAACCCCATACGAATAAGCGCGGCGTTTGCGGTCTGCTGGTGCATATGCTCCAGTGGTTTGCGGATGCTGGGGAAAACCCATGGACGATGGCGGCTGACGGGCTCCATAACCTGAAGAACGCGCAGCGCCTGTTTGCTGAGCGGCACCGTGTGCGAACGGTTCATCTTCATAAAGGTGTCGGGGATGCGCCATTCCGCTTTTTTCATATCGATGTCGCACCAGCGGGCGCTAACGGCTTCGCCGGGGCGAACCCAGGTCAGTAGCTCCCATTCGATAAGGCAGCGGGTTTCTTTACGGATAGACGCGTTCTGTAGCGCCAGCATTAGCCTGCCCAGTTCGCTGGGGTGGAGGGCGGGCATGTTCTGCTTTTTCGGTTTCTTGAAGCGGGCGACCAGGTTGTCAGCCGGATTGAACTCGATGAGTTCTTCGGAGATGGCGAAGCGGAAGATTTCATTGAGCCGTGAGATGACTCGCCGCAGTGTTTCGAGGATACCCTGTTCTTCCATCGGTGTGAGGTGTTCCTTGAGCATCTTCGGGCGGATCTCAGTGACGGGCGTGTTACCCAGAGAAGGGAAGACGTGCATCTCCAGCGAACGCCAGACATCTTTGGCGTGATCTTCGCTAAGGTCGCTGGTCCGTTTCTTCTCTTTGAGCCACTGTTCCGCAACTTTTTCCAGCGAGCATTCATTCTGGATGCGTTTTTCTTCGGCTATTCCTGCTAAGTGTTGACGGGGATCGATGCCCTGCCAGAGCAGTCGTCTGTATTTCGTGCGAGTTTCGCGAGCCATCGCCAGTGTAACGACCGGGTAAGGGCCAAGGCTGGTTTTGGTGCGCTTTTTGGTGACGGGATGATAATACTCGAAATGCCAGGCCTTCCTCCCTGAAGTCTTAACCAGCAAGTACAGGCCTTCACCGTCCCGTAGCTCATAGTCCGTGCTACGGGGCTTCGCGCCAGCGATCTCCACATTTGTTAAGGGTTTCAGTTGCTTAGGCATGTTTTAGCACCACGCTTTTTTAGCCCCACGATACCGTGGTGCTAAACATGGTGCCAAAAGGTCAAGATTCATACAGAGATCATGACCACACATGCAACAAAAAAGCCTGCAACTCGTTGAAGTTACAGGCTTTTTTAAGGTTCATGATGCATCATGAATGAATGTTTGGTGGAGCTGGCGGGAGTTGAACCCGCGTCCGAAATTCCTACATCCTCGGTACTACATGCTTAGTCAGTCTTTACATTCGCACGCCAGCTGCGGACAGACACGCCACTAACGAACTAGCCTGATTAGTTTTAGCACTTCAGCCCCAGGCAGGACATCCATGCGATCTCTTTTGGGTTTGACCTCTCTTGATCCCCGTCTTAAGAGCGGAAGCTAGGGAGAGAGGGCTCTTAGCAGGTTATTAAGCTGCTAAAGCGTAGTTTTCGTCGTTTGCGACTATTTTTTTGCGGCTTTTTACGAGGCCAACCGCCCCTCGGCATGCACCTTGGGTTTCGCAAATCCCGTCGAATCCAGAATCAGCCCCAATGTGTTGCAGTAAGTATAACAGACTTGTGACATGCGTGACCAGCCCCTGCAACCCCTTATCCTCAACGATTTACCGCTCGCGCAGCGCTTCTTTTGCGCGGTTAAACGGTTTGATTAAATAGTCGACGATGGTTTTTTCACCTGTTTTTATATCCACTGTGGCAATCATACCCGGAACGATAGAGAAATGACGTCCCAGTTTGTTCTGCAAATAGTCCTGGTGGGTGCGGATAAAAACGCGGTAGTAGAAAATTTCCGGTTTTACTTTGTCCTGGATAGTATCCGGTGAGATGGTTTCAACCACACCTTCCAGTCCGCCATAAATGGCGTAGTCATAGGCAGTGATCTTCACCAACGCCCGCTGGCCGGGATGGATAAATGCGATGTCGCGCGGTGACAGGCGTGTTTCTATCAACAGGTGATCGTCCACTGGCACGATCTCCATCATTTCGCCGTTAGGCGGAATTACGCCGCCAATGGTGGTGACCTGGATGTTTTTCACGATGCCGCGCATGGGGGTACGCACCGTCAGGCGGGTAACAGAATCCTCGCGTCCTTTCAAAATAGATGCGAGCATATCCACTTCTGCGTTCGCTTTTGACAGTGCTTCACGCGCCTGCACGTAATATTGCGAGCGCAGGTCAGTGATTTTCAGCCCCAAATCGCTTTTTTGTCGCTGCAGGCGCAGCACTTCCACATGGCTGGCGGCTCCGCTTTTCTCCAGTCGTTGGGTGATCGCCAGCTCTTTATTCACTGATACCAGCGCATCCTGCAGTTCCACCATCGAGTCGGCAAGTTGTGCCCGACGGCTTTTATACAAGCGGGTTTCGGTGGCGATAAGCTCCGGCCAGGCTTTTAGCGAGTCGGGAAATGTCAGCGGTAGATCGTTGACTTCGGCATTGAGCCTTGCGCTGGAGGCCAGCGAGGCGCGGAATCGGGCTGCGCTTTCACCAACGTTTGATTCAGAACGGGTCGGGTCGAGACGAGCCACAATTTGATTGGCTTGCACTTTATCTCCTTCGCGCACTGTCAGTTCTGCGAGGATACCGCCGTCGAGCGACTGCAACACCTGCTCACGCGAGCTGGGGATCACTTTCCCGCTACCGGTGGAAACTTCATCCAGTTTGCCGAAATACGCCCATATCGCTAATACCGCAAACAGCAGTGTGCTGAGCAGAATAATACTGCTGGCACCGGAAAAACGGTGTTCGCGGCGGATATCGAGGTCGTCCATGGCGGCATCATGCGGATTGGTTTTCATTTTTCCACTCCCGACCGTGAGTCTGTGTGGAAGCCCGGCTTGCATTCAGCGCTTGTGCTTTCGGGGCATCCATTACCAGTTGACCTTCTTTTAACACCACCACGCGTTCGACAAGTTCGAGAACCGGAACGCGATGGGTGGCGACAACCAGCGTGCGGTTGCCCAGCCACAGGTTCAGTCGTTGAATAAACTCTCGCTCGGTGTGTTCATCCAGCGATGCGCTTGGCTCGTCGAGCAGTACGATATTGGGGGATCTCAGAAGCATTCTTGCCAGCAGAATTGACTGTCGTTGCCCGCCGGAGAGACCGTTGCCACCCTCCATAATAGGGTGAGCCAGCCCTTTGGCGAGCTGCTTCACAAATGCTGCTGCGCCGCTGACTTCCAGTGCGTCAAATATCTGCGCATCGCTGGCATGTGGTGCGCCGAGGGTCAGGTTCTCGCGCAGCGTCCCGAAAAACAGTCGCGCGTTTTGGCTGAGAAATCCGATGTTTCTGCGTAAATCAGCCATATCGATTTGCGCCAGGCTCAGGTTATCAAGCCGGACATCGCCCTGAATAATGTCTATGCCGCCTGCCATTGCCTGTAGCAGAGTGGATTTCCCTGCGCCGTTACGTCCGAGGATGGCGACCCGTTCTCCTGGCATGATTTCCAGGCGCGAGATGCGCAGCGGTACGCGCTGGTCCTCACTGTGGTAGCGAAAATGCGCATTTTCAAACAGATAGTGGCCATGAAAGATCTCCTGATGTACCCGGTTTTCATCGTGCTGGGTTTCAGTGGGCAACTGCATAATGCTGTCCAGACCCATCTTCGCCGCTTTGACCTGCTGCCAGCGTGCCAGCACGCCGCACAGGTTAGCCATTGGGGCGATCATCCGTGAGCCGAGCATGGAGGCCGCCACCACGGCCCCGGTGGTCATCGTACCTTCAATGACCATCGGTGCACCGAACATAATGATTGCCGCGTAGACCAGACTTTGTACCGACATTCCCCAGCCAATCAGTCCCTGTGTCAGCTTGCGGGTGCGCAGACCGGACTCTCCGGTAATGCGGATGTAGCTGTTCCACTGCTGCAAAAAGCGGTTCTCCGCCTGCATCAGTTTGATGTCTTCCAGCCCCTGTACGCTCTCGACCAGCACGGCGTTACGTAGAGTGGATTCGTGAGCAGCCTGGTTGGCGAGCACCGACAGTTTTTTCTGTAACAGCAATCCCGGCAGGATCATCAGAATGGCGGCGACAGGAGCTATCCACGCCAGCGGTGGGGCAATGCATGCCAGCACGACAATAAACAGAAAGAAAAAGGGCAGATCAACAATGGTCGACATGGTGGAGGAGGTGATCATCTCACGTACCTGCTCCAGCTCGCGTAGCTGGGAAATAAAGCTTCCCGTTGAGCGAGGCACTGCGCTGTTGCGCAGCCGCAAGGCATGGCTGAACACGCGATCGGAAATCCGCATGTCAGCGCGTTTACCGAGCAGATCCATAATATGGGTGCGCGCTTCGCGGAGTAAAAAGCCAAACAGTACCGCGACCAGTACGCCGGTTGAGAGAACATACAACGTAGGATATGACTGGGCAGGGATCACCCGGTCATAGACCTGCATGGAAAAGATAATCCCGGCGAGCGACAGGACGTTAATCAGAAATGCGGCGATCATTACCGGCAGGTAAGGACGGATGTCCTTTAACACCAGTTCACGCATCCAGTCAGGCTTAAAGCGCGAAATGTAGCGATCTACCCGACTGTCTTTCAGCGCTGATAATGGGCGCAATGCGGTGATGGTGTGGATTTCCGGCAGCAGTTCCGTAACAGTCAACCGATTGCGCTGTCCCTCTTCGGCAATGATAAACACATCCAGCGTATCTTCGCCGTTGAAATGTTCTATCACCATAATTTGGCCGTCGCGAAGTTCAGCCACCACTGGTAAACGCCACTGGCTGAATACCTGCTTTGTGGTATCCAGTGTATGAAATGACAACCCCGCCTGTCGGGCCAGTTGCGTCAGGGCGAGAGACCTGTTTTTACCAGCAAACCACGGGGCGTTGGCCTGAATTGCACCGGGTGAACAGGTCACGCGGTAGTGGCCGGCAATGTGGGTCATCGCCTGCGCCCATTGGCTGAGAGTCGGTTCTCCAATGACATCTTCGGTATGCGGGTCGACCTGGCTCATAGCTGTATCTCCACCGACTGGATGCTGCGGTTATTTAAGGCGAACGCCTGACGTAGCGATCCGGTGTTGTAGAGGCAGTTCAGTTGAAGCTGACGAAGCTGACTTTGGGTCTGTAGCTCGGCAAAACGGGCCTGATACACTTCCTGTTCTGCATTCAGTACGTCGAGCAGCGGACGTGAACCGAGGTCGAGATACTGCTGCTGATAAAGTTCGCGCGTACGTTCGCTCAGCTGATGCTGGCGGCGCAGAATTTGCAGGGCGCTGGCGAGACTCATCGCCTGGCTACGGGACTCCAGTAATTTCTGACGTACGTCGAGTCGGGTGCGCTGGATGGAATATTGTGCGGACTCGACCGCATGGCTGGCGGCGTTGCGCCGGGCTGTGAGGCCGCCGCCCTGATACAGCGGCATTTCAACTTTTACCCACGTTGAGTACTGTGTTTTGTCGAGTACTTCATGGCTGGGATACTTGTCATTAAGGTAATGCTGAACAGAGGGCTCCAGAGAGAAGGTCGGTGTCATTTGCGCATTGGCGTAGTCCAGGTTTGCCTGTGCGATGTTTGCCTGTGCCCATGCCGCGAGTACGGCTGGAACCAGCCGGTCATCCGGTTTTGCCACATCACAACTGCTGTCCAGTTTGACCGGGAACTCATTGCTGATGCCGTTGAGTGAGTTCCAGCCGAGAAAACTCATCAGCGTCGCCTTGCTGCTGTCTAGGTTAGCCTGATACTGCGCCAGCTGTGAGCGAGCAGACTCAATACGCGCGTCAGTTTGTACCACGTCTGACTGCGACGTCGCCCCTTCATTATTGCGTTCCCGGGTCAGCCTGCCAATGCCGTTCAGGGCAACGAGCTGCTCTTCGGCGGCATCGACCATTTGCTGCCACGCCTGAACCTGGACAATGGCGTTTGCGGTGGCGTGGGCGACGGTATCAATGCTGAGTAATACGTTTGCCTGTTGTTGAGCGGCCCCGGCGGTTTCAGCCCGGACCTGGCTTGCTACTTTGCCGAAGTCGTACAGCATTTGTGATACCGAGATCACCAGTGACGGGCTGAAACCGTGATCGTTATAGGTATTGCTGTATCCGTTGTTCATTCCGGCAGTGACCTGCGGATAATATTTCGATTTCGCCACGTCGATCTGCTCATTCTGTGAGAGCAGTTTACCGATGGATTCACGAATAGAGGGGTGCCAGCTTACAGCGCGGCTTACCGCATCGCTAAGCGTCAGATTGCCGGGCGCGGCGGCGCTAAGCGGTAGTTCGGCCATGGAACCATCGAGAGAGGGAAGCATCTGGCTGGTGGCCAGCCCTTCCGGCGTAATAACTTGAGGTTCATCTTCGGCATTAACCCATAAGGAACAGAGCGTTAATGCCAGCAGTAAAGCGACAGGGGCGACACGTCTCATAGTTTATCCCTTTCAAAATACGGCTGTGACGACTGTTATTGCCCCGGACGTCATGGCATCCGGGGCTGTAGTTATGGCGTTACGGTACTGATTTCAGGTCACAATGTGGTTTTGTTGGATCAGCTCGTCGAGCGTGGTGTGTACGTTCTCCAGAGTAATGAGATTAGTCGAGTGATACGTTGCGCCCGTACCGTCGCGGTCGATAGAAACCACCGTGTTGTTACCATTGGTGGAAACGGAGAGATAATTGCCGAGCGTGGCGTTTTGCCCGTTCCAGCCGACCAGCAGGTCGCCGATATCGATTTTGTCTCCCTGCGCCAGTGAGAAATTAGTCCATGTGTCCGTTGTTCCGTTGCCACCGGTCGCATCGTTGGCGCTGAGCAGGTGATAAATCAGCGTATCGCCATATGCGCTGCCGATAAGACGATCGGCATCGGCGGTGCTCACGACCTGCGGATTCATGTCGATGGTCAGCGTGGCAGTATCGGTATGGCCTTTCTGGTCGTTCAGGGTGTAGGTAAATGTCTCTTTGTTGGTGATCGTCGCAAGAGAGACATCATTGTTGAGGGTATAGGTGTAATGGCCGTCAATCCCGATGGTCAGTTTGCCGTACAATCCATTGATGGTAGCGCTGGCGGTACTGCTTCCCAGCGGATCCAGCGTAGCGGTGCTGCCGCCTGCGCCATTCACCGTCAGCAGGGTATGCACGCTGGCAATATGGTCCCCGTCATAGATATTGCCTGTGACGTTATTCACGCCGGAAGTTTCGAAGTTATCGAGGTCGACTACCGAGCCTTTGACACTTGGCGTGATGGTAATGGAACCCACACCCAGTGCACCGACGCTACCGGTATAGTCCAGACGATAGTTCCCTGCGTGCAGCACGAGTCCGTTCAGGGCGATATCAATGTTGCCGCCGAGCAACAACCCACCGTTGAATGAATCCCCGGCCACCTTAACGCCTTTGCTGTCGTACAACGCCCAGACGACATTCAGCCCGCCAAGCGTTAGCCCGGATGCCACGTTAAAGTGCAGCACGACGTTCTGCACCGCTGTACCCGCTGCCACCTCGATGGTGCCAGTGCCGCTTTTCGAGCTTGGCACCAGCAAAGTGTTCCAACTGGCATTCCCTACGCTGGTATCAGTAAACGGCTGAGAGGTGTCCTGCAGTGTGGTGACCGCCATCTGGCTGCTGATGTCATTTACGGCATCCAGCGCCTGTGGCGTCGCCTTGATGTTCAGCGACGCGCTGCCGGTATCGCCGTTTGGTGCTTTTACCGTATAGACAAAGCTATCCGGCGTATTGATGCTGTCTGCGCCCAATCCACTTTTCAGCGTGTAGGTGTAATTGCCTTTCGCATCGATTATCAGCGTACCGTACTGCCCGTCAATGCGCGTGGTGCCCGTGGCATTGACCGTGACGCCGTTCACTTCAGTGATGACCGTATTGGCCGGAGCCGAGTCATTAGCCAGAATGTTGCCGTTGGTTGAGGCGCTCAGACTGTCTACTGCGTAGGTGTGATCCGCCTGAATATTCAGGGTATAGCTTGTCAGCAGGGTCAGGCCGCCTGAGGCGTTAAGCAGGAACAAATAGTCGCCACCAGGCAGCGTGATGGTATATGCCGTAGAGCTGCCGCCTAACAGCGCGGTGACCCAGTTTGGTTGTACCCGATATTGCTCATACTGCTGGATTGTCTCATTGAAACGGTAGACGTAGAGATCAAAACCGCCAAGCGTAACGCCGAGAACATCAGCCTGAATCGTCAGCGTGCGGGTGGCGCCGTCATCAACGTTGAATTTGATCGGGTTGGTCAGGCCGTTTACCAGACTGACGTCCAGAACATTACCCAGGCCGATATTCGCGAGTGTGAAGCCGGTTTGTTTTGACGGTCCATGGTCGACTGCGCTGACTTCCGTTCCGTAGGTCAGTGAAGCTACATCATCCGCAGCCGTTACGGTGCTGGTTGCAGGGTTTTGACCTAGTGTGACCACTAATTTTGCCGAAGAGTGATCATTACCGTGAGTCAGCGTATAGGTGAAGCTTTCGGAACGCCCATAGACCGATGCCGAAGTGTTGGTGAGAGTGTAGGTATAGCTACCGTCCTGGTTAATATGCAGGATGCCGTATTTACCCTGAATATCAGCTCCACCCGCGGGGATGTTCACCAGATTCCCGTTGCCATCGGTAATCGAGGTCACCCGGGTACCGGAAGGGGCGTTATCCTGTCCGTTGGTGGGGTCGGTATCTGTGATGATGTTGCCGGATTCCGTCAAGCCACCGGTGATGTTTCCGGCGCTGGTTTTCACCACCGCAACATCCAGACTGGTATAGGCACCGGTAGCCAGCAGGCTGGTGTTGTAGCTGACTACGCGGTAATCCCCGCCTGTCAATCCATCATAGTTGAGCGTCACTCCTGAAGCACCGAGCGTTAGCAGATCGGCAAACTGGGGTTTTGAGGTATCGACTACCGTAACCCAGGCGTTGAGCGCGGTGTCAAAGCGCTGGATAACGATCTCCATGGTGCTCAGCAGTGACAGCACAATGCCGGTTGCGGCAGCGTTGATGGTGACGGAACCACTGCCACCAGACTGGATGCTGAAATTGACGGCGGCCGTGTTGTTCCCCAGCACGTTAGCCACTGTTCCCAGTGCATCCACCAACAGAAAACCATAATCGCTTTTGTGCTCATTGGTGATGGTGACATCGGTTTGTAATGCCAGCCGGGTGACGTTATCTTCGGCCAACAGCGGCAATACCGGGGCGATAACGCTTGTCGGTGATGAGGTGTTGCCAGCCGCATCGGTTGCGGTGGCGGACAACGACTGGCCCTCAATCTGGCGAACCGGCAGAGTTACGCTGTATACACCGCTGCTGTTGGCGATAGCCGTTACGCTGCCACCACCAGGCAGGGAGATGGTGACGGTGCTTCCCGCTTCGGCGATACCACTGATGGTTCCGCCATCGGCACTGATCAGGACCGTTGGTGCTGGCGGTGGCGTGGTATCCACGATGACGCTGAATGCGCCGGATAAACCGCCTGAACCGTTGGCATTTGCCGCACTGGCGGTAAATGCGTGGTTGCCTTCGCTGAGTGCACTGCCAGGGGTAAAGCTCCAGAGTCCGTTACCGTCAGCAGTCGTTGTGCCCATCAATACCCCATTATTGTAGAGGCTGACGACGGCGTTAGCCTGCGCCGTTCCGCTAAGCGTCGGGCGGGTATCATTGGTGGTTTTCCCGGCGGCGACTGCGCCAGTTATCGTACCTATATCATCAAATACGCTGGAAATAACAGGAGCAGGTGGCACGCCAGTAAACGGAGCCAGCGCGCTACCTGGCGAACCCATGTTGCCTGCCGCATCCTGTGCGCTAACCAGCAGCGTTTGCCCACTGATCTGCGGTGGGTTAAGGATGAAAGTAAAGTTGCCGGATGCATTGGTCGTTGCGGTGCCGAGTACGGTTCCGCTACTTGAGGTGATGATTACTGTACTATTTGCTTCAGCAACACCTGTTAACGTGGTGCCGTTGGCGTTAATCACCAGTCCGGTAGGAATGCCCGGAGCGAGGGTATCGACCACTATCGCGGCGGCAGACGATGTCCCGCTGGTATTTCCTGCGGTATCCGTTGCCGTGATAGTAAAGGCATGCGCACCCTGAGTCAGCGCTGTGGGTGGGGTGTAACTCCAGTTGCCGTTTCCGTCTGCCGTCACGCTGATGACAAAGTTGCCGTTGTCATAAATATCGACCCGGGCATTGGCTTCCGTGGTGCCGTTTAATGTCGGGCGCGCGTCATTGGTGACCTGGTTGTTGCCAATTACCCCTGTGTTTGGTCCCACATCATCAATAATGCTGCTAATTGATGGTTGCGCCGGAGCAGTAATGTCCACGATAACGGTAAACCCGGCTGTCGCGCCGCTGATATTTCCCGCGGCATCGGTGGCGGTCACAGTGAAGGTATGTGAACCGTTAGCAAGCGGTGTGCCTGGCGTAAACGACCAGCTGTTATTGCTTTGCACGAGCGCGGTGCCGAGCAGTGTACCACCGTCATAGATACTAACGGTGCTGCCCGCTTCGGCGGTGCCGTTTAGCGTTGGACGGGCATCATTAGTCAGTTGCCCGTTGCTCAGCGCCACATTAAACGCACCGCCTGCAACATCATCCACCACCGTGATTAGCTGTGGTATTGAAGGCGGGACCGTGTCGACATTGATAATAAACCCGGCGGAGGCAGAGCTGACGTTTCCGGCGGCGTCGGTGGCGATGGCGGTAAATACGTGCTGGCCATTACTCAGGGTAGCTGGCAGATATTCCCAGGTGCCATCTATTGCCGCTGTTACCGTAAACAGCAGTGTGCCATTGTCGTAAATGGCGACTCGCGCACTGGCCTCTGCTGAACCGCTCAGAACAGGACGAGTGTCATTAGTAAACGCACCGCTCGACAGCGTACCGGTTCCTGGCTGCACGTCATCGAAAGCTTCAATAATCGTGGGCGCAAGAGGGGGGACGGTATCAACGATGATACCAAACCCGGCCGACGAGGGGCTGACGTTTCCGGCGGCATCCGTTGACGTCACGGTCAGTGTGTGATTGCCGTTACCAAGTGCGGTCCCGGGGGTGAAATTCCAGACTCCATTCCCGTCTGCCGAAACCGTACCGATAAGCGATCCGTTATCGTAAATTTTGACCGTTGAATTGGCCTCGGCGGTGCCGCTAAGTGTGGGGAGTGCATCGTTTGTGGCCAGGCCGTTGCTCAGAATACCGGTTATCGGGCCGACGTCATCGACGACCTGAGTGATGGCGGGCGTGGTTGGCGATACGGTATCAACCGTGAGCACAAAACCGTTAGATGCAGGGCTGGTGTTGCCTGCGCTGTCGGTGGCGGTTACGGTCAGCGTATGCGTACCATTGCCCAGCGCTGTTGTGGGGGTAAAACTCCAGGTCCCACCAGCGCCTACGGTGGTGGTGCCGATTGGCTGACCGTCACTCAGGACAGTAATAGTTGCGCCAATTTCGCCAGTACCGCTCAATGCCGGGCGGGTTTCGTTCGTTGTCTGACCATTATTAATCGGGCCTGTTGTGGGAGCCGTATTATCCTGCACTGTACTGATGACCGGTGCCTGCGGGGCAAGGGAATCCAGTTCGAGGGTGAAGGACGAGGAGGAACCGCCTGTATTACCCGCCTTGTCAGTAGCAACGGTGGTAAATACATGCTGCCCCTGACTCAGCGCGTTATCCGGTGTGAAGCTCCAGTTACCTGACTCATCGACCAGGGCCGTGCCGATATCAACGCCTTTATCGCGGATCGTGATGGTGGAGCCAACTTCCCCTGTACCGTTCAGCGTAGGCTGCGCGTCATTGGTCAGTTGCCCGTTTGTCAGCGATGTGCTGCCGGGTTGATCGTCAATTACTGAGGTAATAAGCGGCGCGGCGGGTGGTAGTGTGTCGACAATCAGGACGAACGGTGGCGTCGCCGGGCTGATATTACCAGCACCATCCGTGACGGTTGCGGTCAACGAATGACTGCCTTCGCTGAGTGAAGATGGCGGCGTAAAGTTCCAGTTGCCGTTTTCGTCGCTGGTGGCAGTGCCAATTACCGCGCCATTATCGCGAATAGTGACAATGGAATAAGGCTCGGTAACGCCGTTGAGCGTTGGCGTACTATCGTTGGTTGACTGTCCTGATGTAAGCGTTTGGGGAGTGCCAACATCGTCCGTCACCGTCACAATGGATGGGGCGTCCGGGATCAAAGTATCAACAATAATCCGGAAGTCCGTAGACTCATCTCCCTCATTGCCTGCTACGTCAGTCGCGCGCACGGTAAAAATATGCTCGCCTTCTCCCAGCGCGTTTGTCGGGGTAAAGCTCCAGAATCCGCTGCTGTTTACCGTGGTTGTGGCAATCGCAACACCTTTATCATAGAGGGTGATAGTGGCGCCAGCTTCACCGGTTCCGTTTAAGGTTGGGCGCGAGTCGTTAGTCATTTGCCCCTTATCTAACGATCCTGCGCCCGGTGAGATGTCGTCTATGATGCTGGTGATGGTCGGCGCCAGCGGGGCGGTGCTGTCGATGGTGATGGCGTAGTTGGGTGACAGACCGCTGTCAGTACCGCCAACAGTTTGTGACACAGTAAAATTATAGGTTGTACCTTCCGCCAGGATTGTAGGCAGTTGATAACTCCATGCGCCAGAAATGGCATCGGCAGTCACTGTGGTCAGCAGGATCCCATTTTGAAATATATTGACCGTTGCGCCAGCAGTCGCGTTTCCTTGCAGTAGCGGTTGGGTATCGTTGGTGGTTTTACCGTTACCAATGACGCCAACGCCGGGAGCGATATCATCCACGATTTCAAGAGTTGGCGGGTGCGGTACACTGGAAGTGGCGGCTGCAAAAGAGGTTGGATCGCTCTGATTACCCGCGGGATCCTGGGCGATGACGTTCAATGCCTGACCTGTTGTTTGCGCCGGTGACAGGGTGACGGAATAATTTCCGGAACCGTCTGCGATCCCCTGGCCGAGAACCGTAGTACCGCTTCGAATGATAACGGTACTGCCCGCTTCGGCTTTACCGATAACCAGCGTACCGTTTGGATCTACGCTGGTGACTGTAGGTGCGTCGGGTGCCAGAGTGTCGACAGTTAAGGTGACAGCGTTCCCTGCTGGTAGCACGTTACCTGCGGCATCCTTTGCGCCGAAAGTCAGTGTGTGAGAGGCGTTAGCGGAGAGAGTAACTTCAACACTCCAGTTCCCATTCGCGCCAACAGTTGCCGTAGCAATAGCGACAGGATTACTGCCATCATAAATTAATACGGTGCTGCCGGGAGTGCCGGTTCCGCTAATGGTGGGGGTCGTATCATCCGTGACGCTTCCGTTACCAAGCGAACCCGTAATAAAGCCGGCGTTATCCTGAATATCTGTTACCAGTGGCGAGGTCAATGTTGTGTTGTTTACCGTAAACGAGATGCTGTTTGAGCTGCCGCTGGCGTTACCAGCCACATCGGTTGCGATGGCGTTCAGGGTATAGTTTCCGTTTGCCAGCGCCATTCCGGGAGTGATGCTCCATTCGCCGTTAACGACAGTAGTGGTGCCGATAACCGTGCTGCCGTTATACAGGGTGATGGTGTCTCCGGTAGTACCGGTTCCGCGAATGGTCGGTGTCGTGTCATCGGTCACGGCATTGGGGTCGATATCGCCTTTGACGTTACCGACGTCATCACTGGCGGCGATAATCACCGGAGGTGCAGGCGGTGTTGTATCGATGGTCAGTAGGACAGGATCCGATGGTAAGCTGACATTTCCTGCCGGATCGGTTGCCGTGATAGTCACCTGGTAATTACCCTGAGCGACTGGGGTGGTTGGCGTATAACTCCAGCTGCCATCTGCACCGACCGTCGCTTCACCCAGCGGTATAGTATTGCCATTAAGGAAAATGGAAATACGATCCCCGGCACTCCCCGTCCCGCTAAAGGTTGGCGTGGTATCGTTAGTGGTACCGTTGGTGATAATTCCGGTTATCGGGTTGGTATCATCAGTCATCGTCGGTGGAGCGGGCCTCACCGGCGGCTGATTATCCACCGTCAGAGTAAAGCCTGCTGACGGGATCCCCGTGTTGCCCGCAATGTCGGTAGCCGTTGCGGTGAATTTGTGTGGGCCATCCGACAGGGGAGTGGGAGGCGTAAATGTCCAGGTTCCATCGGGCTTCACGAGGGCGGTGCCAATGGGACCGCTATTATCAAAAATAGTAATTGTCGCACCAGCCTCACCGGTTCCAGACAGTTTTGGCTCGGTACTCTTCGTGCTGCCCCCGTTACTCAACGTTTTCGTATCACTGCCAATCAGGCCTTCCGCAGAAGTGATGACGGGTGCTGCGGGTGGTGTGGTATCAATAGTCAGCGTGAAATTTCCGGCGTTACTGGCATTGCCCGCTGTGTCTGTCGCGATAGCAGACAGATTGTGTGGGCCTTCACTGAGAGGCTGGCT
This sequence comes from Citrobacter sp. Cm046, assembly GCF_030333065.1. Lineage (NCBI taxonomy): Bacteria > Pseudomonadati > Pseudomonadota > Gammaproteobacteria > Enterobacterales > Enterobacteriaceae > Citrobacter > Citrobacter sp. Cm046. Next base: position 156,487 of record NZ_JAOWGP010000041.1, read on the forward strand.
AACCTGGAAACTCCAGCCCCCTCCCGTGATGACTGTCGCCGTTCCAATAGGGGTAGCACCATCGTAAATAGTGATGGTGGATCCAACTATTCCGGTGCCTTTCAGTAGCGGCAGGTTATCGTTTGAACGGCTACCGGAAGGCAGATCGACTGGCGCATTTCCGACGTCGTCTGTGGCGGTCGAAATAGTGGGGGCTCCAGGGGCCTGAGTATCAACGGTAACAGTGACGATGGTTTGTGAGGTGACGACGTTACCGGCTGCATCTGTGGCTGTCACCTTAAAATGGTGATCGCGGTCGCTGAGCGCTTTGTCCGCTGGTACGGTATAGCTCCAGGTACCTGATTTATCGATAAGTATCACTGTCATCAGCAGGCTGCCATCATACAGCGTCACCAGAGAGCCAGGCTCACCGGTCCCAGAGATGGTGGGTGTACTGTCATTGGTCACCCAGCCGTTATTCGCGATGTTACCGGTGATAGTGCCGACATCGTCGCTTATCAGGGTAATGACCGGTACGGTTGGAGCAACACTATCAACAATAATTTTCCAGCTTGCGGCGCTGCTGGTGTTGTTGGCTGCATCCGTCGCCGTCACTGTAAATACGTGCGCACCCTGACCCAGTGAGGTGGTTGGTGTGTAGTTCCAGTTACCGTTGATATCGGCGGTAACGGTCGTCAGCAGTACGCCATTATCATATATTTTGACCTGAGAACCGGCCTCGGCGGTGCCCTTGATTTCCGGTTTGTCGTCGTTAGTGAGCGTATTGTTATCGATGTTGCCGACGATCTCGGCAACATTGTCTATGACGGCAATGATAACGGGCTGGTCTGGCGCAGTGAGGTCCGGGGCAAGCGCAGTGGTCGGCTGGCTCTCGTTTCCTGTGTTGTCCGTTGCGGTGGCTTTTACCGTTTCACCGTTGATTTGTGACGGCGAGATCGGCACGGTGAAATTCCCCCCGCTGTCTGCCTGGCCAGTGCCAATAGCAATGCCATTGCTGTTTTTGATGGTGATGGTGCTACCCGCCTCAGCGTGACCACTCACCGAACCACCATCCCCGGCGACGGTTACGCCTGTTGGTGCATCAGGCGCCGTGGTGTCCGGCGCGGTGACATTAGCATTTTCACCTGTGTTGCCAGCCGCATCAGTGGCGTTAGCGGCAAGCTTCTCTCCGTTAATCTGTGGCGGAACCAGCGTAGCGGTAAACTCCCCGTTAACGCCGGCTGTTGCTGTACCAATGATGTCGCCGGCCGGATTCAGTATATGCACTGTACTGTTGGGCTCTGCCGTGCCGGAGACCTGGTCGCCAGTAGGAGTGATCAGCAAATTGCCAGGCGGCAGTGGGGCGGTAGTATCCGGTGCAAGCGCGGTTTCTGGCTGGCTCGGGTTTCCTGCCGGATCGGTTGCGATGGCCGTTAGCGTTTCGCCATTGGTCTGCGGCGGGGTAATCGTAATGGTAAAAGAACCATCCGGTCCGGCGACGCCACTACCTATCTGATTACTGTTGCCATCGGTAATAACCACAGTATTGCCTGGCTCGGCCGTTCCTGTGACGACGGATCCATCAGTTGATACGTTCAGATCATCCGGAGGTGATGGTGGCTGAGTGTCGATATTTATGTTGAATGCTGGCGACATTCCCCCTGTACCCGACTGGTTAGTCGCGGTGACAGTGAAAGCGTACGGACCATCTGGCAACTGCATGTCGGACGTCCAACTCCAGTTGCCGCTACCGTCTGCAAGCACATTGTCGATAAGCGTACCGTTGTTATAAATTTTAACTGTACTGTTGGCTTCTGCGGTTCCAGAAAGGGTAGGTGTAGCGTCGTTAGTAGCCTGATTGTTGCTCAAGGTTCCGGTAGACGGTGCGACGTCATCCATCACGCTGACGATAACCGGTACACCCGGATAGCCAGAGTTCTGAGCGTTGAATTGCGTCTCCGGACCAACGTTGCCCGCTTCGTCCTGAATCCTGACTGTAAGTGATTCGCCATGTGTCTGCGATGGTGAAATATTAATAGAGAAATTGCCGCCTGGCTCGACGATGGCTGAGCCGAGCAACTGGTTATTGCTGCCAATAATCATGACTTTGCTACCGGCTTCCGCGTTGCCGGTTACCGTTGTACCTTCAGGATTAATACCGGAAATTGTTGCGGCTAACGGTGGGGTGATATCGACGGTAAATGTTGGTACGGAGGTTTCTGTACTCACGTTACCTGCAGCGTCGGTTTGCGTGACCGTCAGATTGTGGATGCCCTCGCTCAGCGGTATATCCGGCGTAAAAGTCCAGTTGCCATTCTCATCAACCTGGGTCATGCCAATCAGGATGCCATTATCAGAAATGCTGATGAAGTTGCCGGCTTCACCGGTACCGGAGAGGGTTGGCGTGTCGTCGTTAGTCACGGCGTTATTGTTGACAGGTCCGGTAATGGAATCTGCATCGTCGGTTACCTGGCTGACTACTGGCGCATCAGGGGAGACGGTGTCGATGATAATCTCCCAGACTTCAGACATTTCACTGCTGCCCGCATTGTTCGATGCGCTGACCGTGAACTCGTGAGTACCATCCGCGAGAGGAGATGAAGGCGTAAATGTCCAGTTACCATTGGCATCAATAGTGACCTGGCCAATTTCAGTGCCGTTGTCGAAAATATGCAAAGTAGTGTTCGCGGGGCCGGTTCCCTGAAGAGTAGGGGTACTATCGTTGGTGGATTCCTGCTGATTTACGATGCCAGTAATAAGCTCCTGATCATCTGTTACGCTGGTAATAACGGGCACATCTGGTGTTGCTGGCGTCGTTGTCGGCGGCGCACCGCCATCACCATCGCTGTCACCATTACCGTTATTACTGTTTCCGCTACCATTACCGCCGTTGCCATTTCCGTTGCCAGCGTTATTCCCGCTATCACCGCCACCACCACCGCCACCACCACCTCCACCACCGCCTGCAGCGAGGGCGATGCCCCCCGCAACCGCGACGCCGCCGAGAACCCAGGGCCAGACAGCTCCGCCTTCATGACTGCCTTCCGCTGTCATCAGCGGTGTCAGGTCATCAATGTGCTGAAAGTGGAATGCGCCATCGGTATCCTGAACCCACCACAGTGCGCCGTTGTTATCTTCGAGAACGAGCTGGCTTTTGTCATTACCGTTTGCGACGTAAAAATTTCTAATCGTGATGGTTTCGCCTGAGCGGAGTGTGATAACCAGATCCTGATTAATACGAGTCAGTTGACTGATGTCCTCACGTTGAACGGACAGCTTCACGACAGACGGTGCACTGAGCGTAACTTCAGAGGCTTCAATATTTGTGGAGACACCAGTCAATTTTGATACAACGGCGAGTAGACGCATATGTTCACTCCTGATGGCTGGCCGGGAGTATTAATTCGCAACGGCGCGCTGGGAATAATGAGCAGACAGGTGCCCCGTTCATCATGAAGATGAATTTACACATGTAATTTCATTGGTTAGGTCGTAATGATGTCAGCTGCTTATATAAAATTAATCCAGGCCCTGTGGTCAGATAGTTCTTTCGTATTAGATGATATAGTCACAAAGAAAGTATTCTGCAACTTCTACATATTAAAAACATATGGTGATAATTCAGGTAGATACTAATTAAAGGTTGTTTGAGTACGGGTGTTTTTATATCGCATTGTATTTTAAGGTTTTTTGGTTTTATCTGCTGAGTCGGGAAGATATGTAATAAACACCAGTAATAATAATGTTATTCACCGGTGGAAATATGATGGCGGTGGCTTGATGTTTTATTTTATTAAGCTATGAGGGTCAATAAAAAGAGAACGGTGTATTTGGGATTTTAACGATTCAGCAAAAATAAACTATAAATACGGTGAATGTATTGGGGTGGTTTCAATAACTAAACAATAACGACCAGTCTCCGCGGGAGAGACTGATCACAAAGTATGGAGATTTATCGGCCTGCATTTTTCATAATACGAGCTTTATCCAACTGCCATTCACGCTCTTTCACATCGGAGCGTTTATCGTGCTGCTTCTTACCTTTGGCGACGCCAATTTTCACTTTGCACCAGGCATTCTTCCAGTACAGCGAAAGTGCAACCACGGTATAACCCTCACGGTTCATTCGACCATAAAGAGAGTCAAGTTCACGCTGGTTTAACAGCAGTTTCCGGGTACGGGTGGGGTCGCACACAACGTGTGTTGAGGCAACCGCCATCGGGGTGAAGTTTGCGCCAAACAGGAAAGCTTCACTGTCTTTGAGAATGACATAGCTATCGCTAATATTGGCTTTGCCTGCGCGCAGGGATTTAACTTCCCAGCCTTGCAGGGCGAGTCCGGCTTCGAACTCTTCTTCGATAAAGTATTCGTGTCGTGCGCGTTTGTTAAGCGCGATTGTGGCTGAGCCAGGTTTGTGTGCTTTTTTCTTCGTCATAATGCCGCTCAGTATAGGTAATCTGGAATCGAAAAACACCCCATTTCATCCAGCGGGGCGTAAGGCGCTATCTTAGCACGAGTTAGGCTATAGCGTTTTTTTTAGCGGATGATAAATGGTATTATTTGTACGATTGATATTGATGGAAATTGTTATGCCTCAGATTAGCCGGACCGCTTTAGTACCTTACAGTGCGGAACAGATGTATCAGTTAGTGAATGATGTTAAATCCTATCCCCAGTTTTTACCCGGTTGCACCGGAAGTCGTGTCCTGGAGTCAACACCAGGACAGATGACGGCGGCTGTGGATGTTTCTAAAGCAGGGATCAGCAAAACGTTCACCACGCGCAATCAACTGACCAATAACCAGAGCATCCTGATGCATCTGGTCGATGGCCCTTTCAAAAAACTGATCGGCGGATGGAAATTTACGCCGCTCAGCCAGGATGCGTGCCGCATTGAGTTTCAGCTTGATTTTGAGTTCACCAACAAGTTAATTGAACTGGCGTTTGGCCGGATCTTCAAAGAGCTGGCGTCTAACATGGTGCAGGCCTTCACCGTTCGTGCAAAAGAGGTTTACAGTGTCAGTGTCGGCTAAGATTGTCGTCGAAGTCGCGTATGCGCTGCCGGAAAAACAGTACCTGCAACGCGTAACGCTGCAAGAGGGGGCAACGGTTGAAGAGGCCATTCGCACCTCCGGGTTGCTGGAATTACGCACCGATATCGATCTCAGTAAAAATAAAGTAGGTATCTACAGTCGTCCGGTAAAACTTGCCGATATCGTGCATGATGGTGATCGGGTAGAAATATATCGACCATTGATTGCTGACCCGAAAGAGCTGCGCAGACAGCGGGCAGAGAAATCTGCTAAAAAGTAGCAGATATAAAAAAGGTGCTCACTGAGCACCTTTTTTGATCTCTGAAACCTGCGTTCTGAACCTTATTTATTGTCAGTCAGCGCTGGTTTGTTATCGATATTGGTCAATACACCACTGCTGTTAAAGGTCAGAGTCAGCGTTTGCTGCGTTACGCCTTCATGTCCTGGTTGCTGGCGGAACACATAGAACCAGGTGTTGGTGCCAAAAGGATCGGACATCATCGGCGTACCCAGAGCATAAGCAACCTGCTGTTGCGTCATACCCACACGAATTTTGGATACATCGTTAGCGGTCAGATAGTTTCCCTGGTTGATGTCAGGACGGTAAACCACTCGCTCCAGAGTGGAACAGCCTGCAGTCAACATCAGTAGTACTGCTGCAGCAGCAGTCAGCGTTTTACAGCGCATAGTGATTTGATTCCTTTTCGGGCCCGAGCAGTACGCGGCTCATATGTAATATGCCGATGATAATAGACCTTTCACCACTTTAAAACCTTTTGCTGTCGGGTCGGCTGGCGATTTTATGTTGAACTCAGACCGTTACAAGGGAAAAAAGTTTACGCTGCCAGCAGTTCTTTTGCATTTGCCAGGGTATTGCGCGTCACTTCGCTACCGCCAAGCAAGCGGGCTAGCTCTTGCAGGCGCGCGCGTTTGTCGAGCGGTTGCATATGCGTTTCAGTCATCGCGCCGTCAGTTTCTTTGCTGACAAAGAAGTGTTGGTGGCCACAACCAGCAACCTGTGGGAGGTGTGTGACACACATAACCTGTGTTGATTCACCCAACTGGCGTAACATTTTCCCCACGACGGCGGCTGTAGGGCCGCTAATACCGACGTCAACTTCATCGAAAATCAGTGCCGGGGTTTCCATTTTACGCGCAGTGATGACCTGAATAGCCAGTGCGATACGTGACAGTTCCCCACCAGAAGCAACTTTCGCAATGGCCTGCATCGGTTGACCAGGGTTCGTGGTGACTTTAAATTCAACGCGATCGGCACCGTCTGCGCTCAGATGATGTTCATCAAACTTTACATCAATACAAAAGAGGCCGTGCGGCATAGAGAGGGTATGCATACTTTCTGTAATCAGTTGCCCAAGCTCCTGAGCGTAATACAGCCGCTGCTGATGCAGTGCTTTAGCTGTTTCCAGCGCTTGCTGGTGGTGATTGTTCACGGCCAGCGTTAAGGTTTCCAGCGAGTCGGCCTGATCGTCAAGCTGCTGTTGTTCATCCAGCAGAGACTGGTAAAACTGAGGAAGCGCTTCCGGTGCGACATGATGTTTGCGCGCCAGAGAGATTTGCTTAGAAATCCGCTGCTCAAGTTCGAACAAACGGTTTGGGTCTAAATCCAGTCGGTCGCAGTAGTGGCGCAATTCGTCGCTGGCTTCGCTGAGCTGGATGGTGGCCTCTTCGAGCATGTCCAGAATACCGGAGAGCTTACTGTCCATTTCCGCCAGTTCGCCAACCAACTGCTTTGCTGTGTACAGTTGGCTTTGCAGGTTAATGTCTTCGCCATCTGCCATGATAGCCAGCGCCTGTTGGCTGGTGGTGAGTAATTGCCCGCTGTTAGCCAGACGCTTGTACTCTTCATCGATTTGTTCAAATTCACCCGCCTGAGGGTTAAATTCATTCAGCTCCTTTAACTGATACTGCAATAGCTCCGCACGGGCGGCGCGCTCCTGGCTTTGCTGCTGATGATGCGCCAGGTCACGGCAGCTCTGGTGCCACAGCTGGTAGCGTGCAGCCATTTCCTGAGTCAGTGAGGCTTCATTGGCGTAGCCATCGAGCAGGAATTTTTGCTGCTCAGGTTTAGTCAGGAGCTGGTGTGCGTGCTGGCCATGGATTTGAATAAGCAGTTGGCCCAGTTCGCGAAGCTGTGACAGTGGAACTGCGGTGCCGTTGATAAAGCCGCGGGAGCGTCCGTCGCAGCTGATCACGCGTCGGAGCAAACATTCACGACCTTCTTCAAGTTGGTTTTCCTCCAGCCAGCGCAGCGCCGCAGGTGTGTCTTTCAAAGAGAAGCGGGCACACAGGTCGGCACGTGTGGCACCAGTGCGCACCATGTCGGCATCTGCACGCCCACCCAGGCACAAACCGAGGGCATCAATGGCAATGGACTTACCCGCCCCGGTCTCACCGGTGATGACGGTCATTCCGCTCTGGAAATCGATCTCAAGTTCACGAACGATAGCAAAATTGCTGATGGTCAGTTGTGCCAACATAGCTGTTTTCCTGTATGAAAAACCATAACTGTAATTACATACAGTATAAACTGGTTTTTTATACAGTAAAGAGGCTGGTGTTAAATTAGAATAATTTTTTTGACCAACCCAGTTTCGTGCTTAATGTATTGAAATAGCTGTAATCTTTTGGGTGAATCAGGTTCAGGTGGTAATCACAACGACGAATCAATACGTCTTCACCTTCCTGTATAGGTAACGCAATCTGGCTGTCGCAGCTAATTTCCAGGTCATTCCGGCGATGGGAGAAGCGCAACCGAATTGTGCTGTTACTGTTAATCACCAGCGGGCGTGCCGACAATGTGTGCGGGAACATCGGTACCAGCGTAATGGCATCGAGCGATGGCGTCAGAATCGGACCGCCGGCGGAAAGCGAGTAGGCCGTTGAGCCGGTTGGCGTAGAAATAATGAGCCCGTCCGAGCGTTGGGAGAAGGCGAAGGTCTCATCGATATAGACCTCGAATTCGATCATGTGCGCGACTTTTCCAGGGTGCAGAACAACTTCGTTGATGGCGGTGCTGATGCGCTTCTGGCAATCCTGCTGGCAGACCTGGGCTTCAAGCAAAAAGCGCTTTTCACTGATGTAGTGGCCTTCCAGCACGTCGGCTAACTGTTGATGGGCGTTGTCCGGGTCAAGGTCTGTCAGAAAACCGAGGTTGCCACGGTTAATCCCGATAACCTTAATGTCATAGCGTGCCAGTGTGCGCGCTGCACCAAGCATATTGCCATCGCCACCAACAACCACAGCGAGGTCCGCCTGTTGGCCTATCTCCGCCAGAGTGCCGGTTTTCACATTTTTCAGTTGGAGTTCGTGGGCGATTTGTTGCTCCACGATAACCTCATAACCTTTCGTGCACAGCCAGCGGTAGAGCATTTCATGTGTCGTCAGTGCAGTGGGGTGACGTGGATGCCCCACAATGCCAATACACTTGAAATGTTTGTTCATTTTCTCGAGGTCCTTGTAGCGAAGATTAGTGACAATGTGAGTACTTCCCTTGAATCCCTGAATCTGATCCCCATAATAAGCCAAGTTAGCGAGATGAATGCGAAAAAAACGCGGAGAAATTCATGAGTAGTAAAGAACAGAAAACGCCTGAGGGGCAAGCCCCGGAAGAAATTATCATGGATCAGCACGAAGAAGTTGAGGCGGTTGAACCAGACGCTTCTGCTGAGCAGGTGGATCCGCGCGACGAAAAAATTGCGAATCTGGAAGCTCAGCTTGCCGAGGCCGAAACGCGTGAGCGTGACAGCGTGTTGCGTATCAAAGCTGAAATGGAAAACCTGCGTCGTCGTACCGAACTGGACGTAGAAAAGGCGCATAAGTTCGCGCTGGAAAAATTCGTCAACGAACTGCTGCCGGTGCTGGATAGCCTGGATCGTGCGCTGGAAGTGGCGAACAAAGACAGCGATTCCATGACGGCGATGGTTGAAGGTATTGAGCTGACCCGTAAGTCGATGCTGGATGTCGTAGCGAAGTTTGGTGTGCAGGTGGTTGCGGATATTGATGTGCCGATGGACCCGAACGTGCATCAGGCTATTGCAATGGTTGAGTCTGACGAAGTGGCTGCCGGTAATGTACTGATGGTGATGCAGAAGGGTTATACCCTGAACGGACGTACCATTCGTGCAGCGATGGTGTCTGTGGCAAAAGCCAAAGGCTAACCAGCCTGTAGTGCCGGGTAATGCAGATGTTTTACCCGGCCTACAATCATCTTCCTAGTCTCCCACGCTCTCGCGCAGCGGTTTTACCGGTAATACCTGTACCTGCTTAATCATATTGTCCTGCACGTCGAGAATATCGATATCGTACTGACCAATGCGCACTCGCGTACCGGCAATCGGGATCTCTTCCAGCGCTTCAAGAATAATGCCGTTCACCGTTCTCGCGTCATCTTCCGGTAAGTGCCAGTTAAAGGCTTTGTTGATTTCACGAACGTTGGCGCTGCCGTCAATAATCACTGAACCGTCATTCTGCGGCGTGACTTCCTCTGCAAGCGTTGGTGACATTGAGGTGGTGAAGTCGCCGACAATCTCTTCCAGAATATCTTCGACCGTGACCAGTCCCTGAATATCACCATATTCGTTGACCACCAGACCCACCTTCTTTTTATTACGCTGAAATTTAATCAACTGGGTGCTGAGCGGTGTGCCTTCCGGGACGAAATAGATTTCGTCGGCGGCGCGTAGCATAGTCTCTTTGGTAAACTCTTTTTTCTCGGCCATCAGGCGCCAGGCTTCACGTACGCGCAGCATGCTGATGGCGTCGTCCAGCGAGTCACGGTACAGCACAATGCGACCGTGCGGGGAGTGCGACAACTGGCGCACGATTGATTTCCAGTCATCGTTAATATCAATACCGATAATTTCGTTGCGCGGTACCATGATGTCGTCAACGCTGACTTTTTCCAGATCCAGCACTGACAGCAGCATATCCTGGTTACGGCGAGAGATTTGCGAGCGCGATTCATTCACCAGGGTACGAAGTTCATCTTTACTCAGCGAACCGCTCACCACGATATCCGTTTTAATGCCCATCAGGCGCATCAGCAGACGCGTGATGGTATTAAGCAACCAGACCAGTGGCATCATCAGTATTTGCAATGGGGCAAGCAATACGCTGCTGGGATAGGCGACCTTTTCCGGGTACAGCGCGGCAATAGTTTTCGGCAACACTTCGGCAAACACCAGCACGACGAAAGTCAGAACACCGGTGGCAATCGCCACACCCGCATCGCCATACAGGCGCATACCGACAATGGTACCGAGCGCCGAGGCCAGGATATTTACCAGGTTATTACCGATGAGCACCAGGCTTATCAGGCGGTCTGGCTTACGAAGTAATTTTTCAACGCGTTTTGCCTGACGGTTACCCTGTTTTGCCCGGTGACGTAGACGGTAGCGGTTCAGGGTCATCATTCCGGTTTCAGAGCCGGAAAAGTAGGCAGAAATAACCACCATGATGAGAAGAGTGACAATGAGCGTGGTGGTGGAGATATGTTCCACGTAGGGTTCCTTAAAGACTTAACTCACAAGCTGCTGCAGTATGCGGCTGCCGAAATAGGCCAGCGTCAGAATGCCTGCGCCCGCGACGTTAAACCACACGACACGACGTCCGCGCCAGCCCTCATGGTAATGCCCCCACAGCAGAACGATATAGACAAACCATGCCACGATAGAGAGAACGGCTTTATCTATATTTTCCGTACTGAACAGATTATGCATGTAAAACAGGCCAGTACACAGGGTCAGCGTCAACAGAACTACGCCTATCTGGGTGATATGAAACATTTTACGTTCAATGCTCATCAACGGCGGCATTTCGTTGTTGAAAGCCAGTTTTTTGTTTTTGAGCTGATAATCGATCCACGCCAACTGCAGTGCATACAGTGCGGCAATGATTAACGTTGCATAAGATAATAGCGACAGTCCGATATGGATCATCATACCCGGCGTGGCTTCGAGATGGGTGATGTACTCGTTGGGCATAAACGTGGCGCATGCCAGATTGATCAATGCGAAGGCATAAACAATCGGCAGCAATAGCCAACCACGATTGCGTGAGGCTACGATGGTCATTACGGTACAAATCATCAGGCTGACCAGTGAACCAACGTTCAGCAGGCTCAGGTTTTGTCCGCTTTCGCCTCCGGGCAGAATACGAGCTTCCAGGGCAAAAGCGTGGCATACCAGTGCGATAACCGCCGAAAGAATAGCCATGCGCCGCCAGCCGCTGTTTTTCTGCAGCAGGGCGGGAACGATCAGCGCGAGGCTGATGGAATAGGCGACAAGGGCGAACAGAGCAAAAACGGGCATATATGTGTCGACAGTTTGGCCAGTGATAAAGAAAAGCAGTATAGCGTTACGTGACCGCTGCTCCAACCGTTGCATAACAACAAAGGCGGCTTCATGTTATACTGCGACAAATTTCTGTTGATGTGTCGCTGTCGCGACCGACCGTTTCCACCCCAGGCGAGAGACAATGTTTGATAATTTAACCGATCGTTTGTCGCGCACGCTGCGCAATATCAGTGGCCGTGGACGCCTTACTGAAGACAACGTTAAAGAAACGCTGCGCGAAGTGCGCATGGCGCTGCTGGAGGCTGACGTTGCGCTGCCGGTAGTGCGTGAGTTTATCAATCGCGTAAAAGAGAAAGCGGTTGGTCATGAAGTTAACAAAAGCCTGACGCCAGGGCAGGAGTTCGTCAAGATTGTCCGTAACGAACTGGTTGCGGCAATGGGCGAAGAAAACCAGACGTTGAATCTGGCTGCGCAACCTCCGGCCGTCGTTCTGATGGCGGGTTTGCAAGGTGCGGGTAAAACAACCAGCGTCGGTAAACTGGGTAAATTCCTGCGCGAGAAGCACAAGAAGAAAGTGCTGGTCGTATCCGCTGACGTATATCGCCCGGCGGCGATCAAGCAGCTGGAAACGCTGGCCGAGCAGGTCGGTGTGGACTTCTTCCCGTCTGATGTTGGTCAGAAGCCGGTTGATATCGTTAACGCCGCGCTGAAAGAAGCCAAACTCAAGTTCTACGACGTGTTGCTGGTGGATACCGCTGGTCGTTTACACGTTGACGAAGCCATGATGGACGAAATCAAACAGGTCCACGCGTCTATCAATCCGGTAGAAACGCTGTTTGTTGTCGATGCCATGACTGGTCAGGACGCCGCGAATACCGCAAAAGCTTTTAACGAAGCACTGCCGTTAACCGGTGTGGTTCTGACTAAAGTCGATGGTGATGCCCGTGGCGGTGCTGCGCTTTCTATTCGTCATATCACCGGTAAGCCGATTAAATTCCTCGGTGTGGGTGAAAAAACAGAAGCGCTGGAGCCGTTCCATCCGGATCGTATTGCTTCGCGTATTCTCGGTATGGGCGATGTGTTGTCGCTTATTGAAGATATTGAGAGCAAGGTTGACCGCGCGCAGGCTGAAAAGCTGGCGACCAAGCTGAAGAAGGGCGACGGTTTCGACCTGAACGACTTCTTAGAGCAGCTTAAACAGATGAAAAACATGGGCGGTATGGCAAGCCTGATGGGCAAGCTGCCGGGTATGGGTCAGATTCCTGACAACGTGAAATCGCAGATGGACGATAAAGTGCTGGTGCGTATGGAAGCCATCATCAACTCAATGACGATGAAAGAACGCGCCAAGCCGGAAATTATCAAAGGTTCTCGCAAACGCCGTATCGCACTGGGCTGTGGTATGCAGGTACAGGATGTTAACCGTCTTCTGAAACAGTTCGACGACATGCAGCGCATGATGAAGAAAATGAAGAAGGGCGGAATGGCGAAGATGATGCGGAATATGAAGGGCATGATGCCGCCAGGCTTCCCTGGTAGATAAATATATCGGGCTACCTTATTTGCCATTTTGACGCCGGAGTGTGCTCAACAAAACACTATAGTGTTTTGAACGCACTTCAGGGCGGCCCGCAGGGCGAGCGGAGCGAGTAAATGCTCACGAACTGCGTGTACGCTCCGCTTTCTGCGCGCACGCCGACGTCAAACTGGCTGCAACGGTAACGCCCTGGCATAAAGCTTCATCACATGCTGATTGCTTTTTTCCCAGAAATCAGTAAAATTTTCGGGCTTTTAATATGACACCGGGTCCCTTCCCTCGATGGGGCCCGGTGTTTTATTCACACAAGAGGATGTTATGGTAACTATTCGTTTAGCTCGTCACGGCGCTAAAAAGCGTCCGTTCTACCAGGTTGTTGTCACCGACAGCCGTAATGCACGCAACGGTCGCTTCATTGAGCGCGTTGGCTTCTTTAACCCAATCGCTAGCGAAAAAGAAGAAGGCACTCGCCTGGATCTGGATCGCATCGCTCACTGGGTTGGCCAGGGCGCGACTATTTCTGATCGCGTAGCTACGCTGATCAAAGCAGCAAACAAAGCAGCTTAATCTGTCACGGTGGTCATGATGAGCAAGCAACTCGCCGCACAGGCACCCGTGGAACCCATCGTTTTGGGTAAAATGGGGTCTTCTTACGGTATCCGTGGTTGGCTCAGAGTGTTTTCTTCCACTGAAGACGCCGAAAGCATTTTTGACTATCAGCCCTGGTTTATCCAGAAGGCGGGTCAGTGGCAGCAAGTACAGCTGGAAAGCTGGAAGCACCACAATCAGGATCTGATCATCAAGCTGAAAGGCGTTGACGATCGTGATTCGGCGAATCTACTGACGAATTGCGAAATTGTCGTAGATTCCTCGCAGTTGCCAGCGCTGGAAGATGGTTCTTACTACTGGAAAGACCTTATGGGCTGTCAGGTAGTGACCACTGAAGGCTACGATCTCGGTAAAGTCGTCGATATGATGGAAACCGGATCGAATGACGTAATCGTCATTAAGGCAAACCTGAAAGATGCGTTTGGTATCAAGGAACGTTTAGTACCGTTCCTCGATGGGCAGGTTATCAAGAAAGTCGATCTCGCTACTCGTACTATCGAAGTAGATTGGGATCCTGGTTTTTAAACCACCGGATAAACGGTAAAAGTCGGCGTTATGGGGATTGGCTTGTGTTTATAGGTATCGTTAGCCTGTTTCCAGAAATGTTCCGCGCAATTACCGATTACGGGGTAACTGGCCGGGCAGTAAAAAATGGTCTGCTGAACATCCAGAGCTGGAGTCCTCGTGACTTTACTCATGACCGACACCGTACCGTGGACGATCGTCCTTACGGCGGCGGACCGGGGATGTTAATGATGGTGCAACCTTTACGGGACGCCATTCATGCAGCAAAAGCTGCGGCTGGTGAAGGCGCAAAGGTGATTTATCTGTCACCTCAGGGACGCAAGCTTGATCAAGCGGGCGTTAGCGAACTGGCCACGAATCAGAAGCTGATTCTGGTGTGTGGTCGCTATGAAGGAATAGATGAGCGCGTGATTCAAACCGAAATTGATGAAGAATGGTCAATCGGCGATTACGTTCTCAGCGGTGGTGAGTTACCAGCAATGACGCTGATCGACTCCGTTTCCCGGTTTATTCCGGGAGTTCTGGGTCATGAAGCATCAGCAATCGAAGATTCGTTTGCTGACGGGTTGCTGGACTGCCCACACTATACCCGACCTGAAGTGTTAGAACAGATGGAAGTACCGGCAGTGTTACTGTCGGGGAACCACGCTGAGATACGTCGCTGGCGTTTGAAACAGTCGCTGGGCCGGACCTGGCTTAGAAGACCTGAACTTCTGGAAAACCTGGCTCTGACTGAAGAGCAAGCAAGGTTGCTGGCGGAGTTCAAAAAGGAACACGCACAACAGCAACATAAACATGATGGGCAGGCGTAAGCCCCCAATATCAGTTTACCCAGGATAAGAGATTAAATTATGAGCAACATTATTAAGCAACTTGAACAAGAACAGATGAAGCAGGACGTACCTTCCTTCCGTCCGGGTGATACCGTGGAAGTGAAAGTATGGGTTGTTGAAGGTTCCAAAAAACGTCTGCAGGCATTCGAGGGCGTGGTTATCGCTATTCGTAACCGCGGTCTGCACTCTGCATTCACTGTTCGTAAAATCTCCAACGGCGAAGGCGTTGAGCGTGTCTTCCAGACTCACTCTCCGGTAGTTGACAGCATTTCTGTCAAACGTCGTGGTGCTGTTCGTAAAGCTAAACTGTACTACCTGCGTGAGCGTACTGGTAAGTCTGCTCGTATCAAAGAGCGTCTTAACTAAGATATCGCTCAGGCGACATCCTGACAGAAGGGGCTGGCCAATTGGCTGGCCCCTTTTTTTATATCGTTGAAACTCACATTGTTAACCATTAGTTCATAAATCATTTACAATGACTCTTCGTTGCCGGAGGAACAGTGGCTATTGGTGTAACTTCTCAGTCAATTAATCAACGATACGCGGCATGGTTTGCGTTGTTTGCGATCCTGTTGATCGTCGTTGCGCCGCTGATTTCTGTCTCTTTGCAACAAGATCCCATGAGCACTATGCCGGGTATGCACCATGACATGAGCATGATGGCGGAGCACGCTGAAACTCATTCGAGTGCAGCACCGATGACGATGCCTGTCGATCACGGAGAAGCGTGCGGCTATTGTGTCCTGTTGGCTCATGTCCCCGGGCTGATACTGGCGCTGGTGATCCTGCTGTGTGGTGTGTTACTTATTCAGAAAAAAATGCCGTTGCATCCTACAGCGACATTCTGGCACTTTTTCCCCTGGCTTTATCCCGATACCCGTGCGCCGCCGCGCAGGCCTGCTTTTTCCTGATTCTAACAATACGTTTGTACGCATAAGCGCTACGACACTCTTTTGCTTTTTCTAAGGAAAAGTATGACAACCTGCACCCCGCGTGCGGCATGGGTAGCCCTGCTGCGACGCCTTCATTTCTATATCGGTCTGTTCGTCGGACCATTTATCTTTGTAGCGGCGCTTACCGGTACACTCTATGTCGCCACGCCTCAGCTGGAAGAGGCGATTTACTCACGAGCGCTTCAGGGAACAGGACCAGGGGAGCTGCAATCGCTGGCGGCTCAAGTTGCAAAAGCGCAGCAGATAACCGGCAATCAGTTGCGTGTGCATGCGGTACGGCCTGCTCTGGAGTCAGGGACAACAACCCAGGTCATGTTTGCTGATCCGACACTGGCTCCCTCAGAAAACCGGGCGATTTTTATCGACCCGGTTACGCTGTCGGTAAATGGGGATATGACCGTATATGGCACCAGTGGGATCTTACCTCTGCGACAATGGATCGACTATGCTCACCGTTCTTTGCTGCTGGGCGATACAGGGCGTCTGTATAGTGAACTGGCGGCATCCTGGATGTGGATAGCGGCCCTGGGCGGCATCGCGCTTTGGTTTTTTACGCGACCAAAACGCAGGCTGAATAATCGTGTGCAAAACAGCCGTCGCTTACACGTAGTGCTGGGGTGGTTTCTGTTGGGGGGAATGTTGTTGTTCTCCGCTACAGGGTTGACCTGGTCACAATGGGCTGGGGGGAATGTGGATAAAATGCGCGCGGCTTTTGGCTGGCTGACGCCGCAGGTCAATACTCAACTCCATGGTGCCATAGAATCTCACCATGACCATGCCGGGCATCACGCTGAAATGGTGATGCCCGCAATGAGTGTCATTGACGGTAACCAGTTTGATGTCGTTTTACGTGTGGCGCAGGCGGCGGGGATAAAGGCTAAAAAGCTGGAGATCCGCCCGGCAAAAGATACACAGCATGGTTGGACCGTCACTGAGATTGACCGCCGTTGGCCTACTCAGGTCGATGCGGTTTCTATTGATGCGACAACGATGCAGGTAATCGACCGGACGCGATTTGCTGATTTCCCGTTAATCGCGAAACTGACGCGTTGGGGCGTTGATTTCCATATGGGGATCCTGTTTGGTCAATTGAATCAATGGCTGTTGATTATCTTTGGTGCAGGGCTTTGCCTGATGATTGTGATTGGCTATCGACTGTGGTGGATTCGTCGACCCGCTCGTTCAGCGGTTAACCCGGCACAGACGCTGGTTCAGTGCTGGCTGATGCTCAATGGGAAAGGGCGATTTGCTGTGCTGGCGGTGGCGATTGTTCTGGGGGCCTTGATGCCAGTTGCAGGTATTAGTCTTTTGTTTTTTATAGCAATTGACTGGCTGCGCTGGTTCAGTGCTTCGCATACTGTTCTGGCGCAGTCAGCCGAGTGATGATTAAGGCGTGCTGATAACCACCGCAACACGGCGGTTTTCGGCACGACCTTTTGACGTCTGGTTACTGGCGATCGGGTATTTTTTACCCAGTCCCTGCGTCGTCAGATTAGTTCTGGGGATGTTAGCACCCTGAGCCCAGGCATCTGCAACTACGTTAGCACGCTTGAGTGACAGAGCCTCATTGTAGCTGTCTTCACCATAGTTGTCGGTATGACCATCCAGACGAGCGTGGTTCAAGCCGGTAGCAGCCAGTTTGGATGCCATTTCCTGGATCTGTTTTTCACTTTCAGGGCGGAGTTTATAGTCGTTTTTATCAAACAGGATGGTATCGGACAGACCCAGAGACCAGTCTCCCGAAGCTTCAGTAAACCCGTATGATTTCATGGCTGCAATTTGTTCAGGTGTAAATTTACCCTGAGGAGCCTGACAGCCTGCCAGAATCAGCATTATCAAAATAAACGGGGATAATAGACGTTTCAGCATGTGTGTAATTCCTTATTTTTTAATTATGCGTTGAGAACGCAAATGTTTCGCCTGATACATATTGTGATCGGCCAGTTCTTGTAATTTTTCAGCAGAGGCATGTTCCCACGTCAGCGCAAAACCGATGCTTAGCGTCATGCTTGCCAGATGACCATTATCAAGGTCAAAAGGTCGGTTAAACTCTTGCGACAGTGCGGTACAAATGTGCTCAACTTCGTGTTCTGAATGAACGCTGTACAACACCATGGCAAATTCATCCCCTCCCAGACGGTACGGTTGATGGCGATTGCCACCAAATTCGGCCAGTCTTTTGGCGACTTCAATCAGAACCCGATCGCCTGCAGCATGCCCCCAGGTGTCATTAATAAATTTAAAGTTATCACCATCGAGGAATAACAACGCCGAACTACCGTGAGCGTCTTTGTCGTTCATCAGGGCGTTAATGCTGTTACGAAATGCGGCCCGATTAGCAAGACCGGTAAGAGGGTCATGCAGTGCGGTACGCAATAGTTGTGCATTCTTGGCCTGGAGCCGTAGCTGCCATTCTTCCATCTCATCCAGCAGACTATTAAAGTCTTGAGCAAAAAGATGAAACTCTTCAATACGTTCTTCTGAAACTCGTCGCGAGAAGTTACGGTTAGTACGAACATCATGCACCACTTCAGTAATATTCTGCAGAGCCTCCACAACACCGTTGTGTAAATAGCGAGTGAGCATTAATGCAATACCCGATGCCAATAAAATGCATCCGGTAAGAACGGCTAATGACAAATAAATAAAATGGCTGATCACGCTATCGCGCGCAACCACGCATACTTCACCGATAACGTTGCCATTGTGCATAATGGGCTGAGTAACCGGTTGTGGGAAAAGCCAGTGGCTTATCAGTCCGCTGATTTTGTCTGTTGTATCCTGTGCATCATAGCGCCAGGTGGCGATCACTTTTTGATCCTGGTTGCGTACTTCGGCAACAGAAAATTGCCCTTGTTTCCCCAGTGCAGCCAGTGTTTCTGTTGCGGCAAAGCCATCAGAAAAGACTAACGCGGCTTCAAGCGAGTGAGTCATAGTCGCGGCGGTCAAATCCAGATTTTTTTGCGCATATTGCTTTAAAGCTAACACGGAAGAAATGCTAAGCAGCAGCCAGATCAGCGTCATTGTTACCAGAACGCTGATTATGCTGATACGCCGTAATGTCCGTTTAAACGTCGGGCGTTTTATGGGAGAAATACCCTTATCCATGCTTATTATTCCGTGCCAGCATCAATACGTCTGGACTAACCCTTACACCGCTGCGCGACAGGGCATCCATATTTACGGAAAATCTTACGTCTTTATCATTAATTATGAGGCAGAAGGCGCTACCAATAACGCATTCAGTATTCTCTTCAGCAATTAATAACAATGCCTTAGATGGATATTTATTCTTTAATTCCACCTGGTATGTAGGCGATTCTTTACCAAAATAAAAACCATCACACTGTGCAACTAAAACTTCCTGGTCCGTATGAACAATGACGGGAAGATAAGGCAACGCCGCAGAACTGGTATCTTGCAATACGCTGGAAAAACGTGATGAAGAGAAAATACACAGTTTTGGTGGACCTGAAAGTGCTGGCCAGCGAGTGTAACTGACGATGCCGGCAACCATTGAACGTACAGATTTTGCTTCTTCAGTCATGCTTTGGGCAAACAGCGGTAACCCGGTCATGAGCAGTGCCAGTAGAAGTATGAGTCGATAAGAAAAGCTCATGAGATGTTACCTACTAGCGTCAGCTGTATACGTCGAAATAAATTGGCGATTGTTTGTAGCAAAATAACATTATTTTTTCAGGGCGTCATTATATCTGGAGGGCTAATATTGACGACCTAAGCTAAACCTCAGTGATTAGTGAATTGTAAGTCTTTGTTTAATTTAATCTTGTTGAGGCAGCTCCCTCGTTTGCTCCTTTTTGCCAGGCACTGTGTAATTGGCTGACATTCTCGACAGTATCGCAAGCTGGGGGGAAGGTTTTTCCGCTCAATCCTCGTGCATAGACAAAGTCTGGCTGACAGATTTTTCTTTGTCCCTCGGCATAACCCTTAAGATATTGTGGACGATCGACCTCTGGATCATTGTAGTTGTCGGCAAGTATTTCATTATCTTTAATGACATTACCCGAAATAGAGTCTTGTATCCCCGCATCGTACCAGTCGGTACTGGTCCATGTGGGGGCGTGGGTATAAGGATCTATCTGGCAGCCGCTAAGAAATAATACAAATAGGGTGCTGATGAGTTGCTTCATTGCCTGTACTCCCTGGGTTTATTAAAAAAGCATAGTGGATCTGAAATATGAAGGATGTAAATTTAAATGTACATCTATAGGCCAGTTTTTTGCGTTAAAATGTAGTGGTGTAAATTAAAATTTACGGATTGTGGATTGAAATCTTTACCTGTTATGTTATCGTTATCTCCTCCTCGCAGAGGACACTATCGCAAACGAGCTAAACAGGATCACCACCATGCAAAAAGACGCGCTGAACAACGTACATATCACCGACGAACAGGTTCTGATGACCCCGGAACAACTCAAAACGGAATTCCCGTTGAGCCTGGCGCAAGAGGAGCAAATTGCTCAATCGCGCAAAACCATTTCTGACATTATAGCGGGTCGCGATCCGCGTCTGTTGGTGGTATGTGGTCCTTGCTCAATTCACGACCCTGAAACTGCTCTTGAATATGCTCGTCGATTTAAGACCCTTGCCGCAGAGGTCAGCGATAGCCTCTATTTGGTGATGCGCGTTTATTTTGAAAAACCCCGTACCACCGTCGGCTGGAAAGGGTTGATTAATGATCCTCATATGGATGGCTCTTTTGATGTAGAAGCAGGCCTGAAGATTGCGCGTCAACTGCTGCTTGAGCTGGTTAATATGGGGCTGCCGCTGGCAACGGAAGCATTAGATCCAAACAGTCCGCAATACCTGGGCGATCTGTTTAGCTGGTCAGCTATTGGTGCGCGTACGACTGAATCGCAGACTCACCGTGAAATGGCTTCGGGTTTGTCCATGCCGGTAGGCTTTAAAAACGGAACTGACGGCAGCCTGGCGACAGCAATCAATGCCATGCGCGCAGCTGCGCAGTCGCACCGCTTTGTTGGCATTAACCAGGCAGGGCAGGTTGCATTGCTGCAAACCCAGGGTAACCCGGATGGCCATGTGATCCTGCGTGGCGGTAAAGCGCCGAATTACAGTCCGGCAGACGTAGCACAGTGCGAAAAAGAGATGGAGCAGGCGGGACTGCGGCCTTCACTGATGGTAGATTGCAGTCATGGTAACTCCAATAAAGATTACCGTCGTCAGCCAGCCGTGGCTGAGTCTGTGGTTGCTCAAATTAAAGATGGCAACCGTTCAATCATCGGCCTGATGATTGAAAGTAATATTCACGAAGGCAACCAGTCCTCCGAGCAACCGCGCAGTGAAATGAAATACGGCGTCTCTGTAACTGACGCCTGCATTAGCTGGGAAATGACGGACGCGTTGTTGCGTGAAATTAGCAAAGACTTGAACGGCCATCTGGCGACGCGCCTGGTTTAAGAGGTTAGTTATGGTTGCTGAATTGACCGCGTTGCGCGATCAAATTGATGAAGTGGATAAGGCGCTGCTGGATTTACTTGCGCGCCGTCTGGAACTGGTTGCTGAAGTCGGCGAAGTTAAAAGCCGCTTTGGGCTACCGATCTACGTACCTGAGCGCGAGGCATCTATGCTGGCTTCGCGCCGTGCGGAGGCAGAAGCGCTCGGAGTCCCTCCAGATCTTATTGAAGATGTTTTACGTCGGGTAATGCGCGAGTCTTACTCCAGCGAGAATGACAAAGGCTTTAAAACGCTTTGTCCTTCTCTGCGTCCGGTGGTGATCGTCGGTGGCGGCGGTCAGATGGGGCGGCTGTTTGAAAAAATGCTCACCCTGTCGGGTTATCAGGTGCGTATTCTCGAACAGCAGGACTGGGATCGTGCGCAGGAAATTGTGGCTGACGCCGGAATGGTGATTGTCAGTGTGCCAATTCACGTCACGGAGCAGGTTATTGCGAAATTACCGCGCTTGCCTGCTGATTGTATCCTGGTCGATCTGGCCTCGGTGAAAAATGGCCCGCTGCAGGCGATGCTGGCGGCGCACGATGGTCCCGTAGTGGGTTTACATCCGATGTTTGGCCCGGACAGCGGCAGCCTGGCAAAGCAGGTGGTTGTGTGGTGTGACGGACGTCAGCCGGAAGCTTATCAGTGGTTCCTGGAACAGATTCAGGTCTGGGGCGCGCGGCTACATCGGATTAGCGCCGTTGAGCATGACCAGAATATGGCCTTTATCCAGGCGTTGCGTCATTTTGCGACGTTTGCTTACGGCTTGCATTTAGCAGAGGAGAATGTGCAACTGGAGCAGTTGCTGGCGCTCTCTTCACCGATCTACCGCCTTGAACTGGCGATGGTAGGACGGCTGTTTGCCCAGGATCCGCAGTTGTATGCCGATATTATTATGTCTTCAGAGAGTAACCTCGCGCTGATCAAACGTTATTACAAACGTTTTGGCGAAGCGATTGGTTTACTGGAACAGGGGGACAAGCAGGCCTTTATCGACAGCTTCCGTAAGGTTGAACACTGGTTTGGTGATTATGCTAAACGTTTTCAGAGTGAAAGCCGTACTCTGTTGCGCCAGGCTAACGACAGTCGCCAGTAAGTAAAATGCCGGATGGCAACGCTTACGCGTCTTATCCGGCCTACAAAATCGTATGAATCGTAGGCCGGATTAGCGTAGCGCTATCCGGCATTGTCACACTTTAGCTCGGATTGACTGGCACTACATTCTCACTTGGATAACAGCCAAGTACTTTCATCGAACGGGTAATTTCCCCCAGCTCCTTCAATGCTTTTTGCATCTCTGGTGATTCCAGATTGGCCTGTATATCGAGATAAAACATCTCTTCCCACGGATTGCCGTGAATCGGGCGTGATTCCAGTTTAGTCATTATCAGATTATGGTTACGCAGCACCAGGAGCGCTTCAACCAGCGCACCAGCCTGCTGACCCGTCGCCATTAGCAGCGTGGTTTTCGCCGGAACCTGGTCGGAAACATTTATTGCCTTGCGTGCCAGCACGACAAAACGGGTAATATTTTGCGACTGATTGGCTTCAATATGTGCGAGGACCTGCAGACCATGCAGTACGCCACCGGCCTCGCTTCCAAGAGCCGCTACGTGTGGTGAGTTGGCCTGCGCGACCTTTTCCATTGCTGCAGAGGTGCTTTCTGTATACTCGATCTTCCAGTGTGGATATCGGTTGAGAAACTTGCTGCACTGCTGGAACGGTTGCGGGTGGCTGTACACGGTTTCAATGCTATTTAGATCCGCAGTACCGGAAACCAGCACACAGTGGTCGATAGTTATCGTCATCTCCCCCACGATAGAAAGGCTGGTATGTTGCAGGAGGTCGTAGACATCGTTGATCGCACCGGAACTGGTGTTTTCAATCGGTACCACAGCGTAGTCGGCTTGCCCGGTTTCTACCTGGTTGAAAATATCGGAAAATTTTGCGCAGCCGCTCTCAATAAACTGCTCAAAGTGGCGTGCAGCATACTGACGTGCTGCAAGGTGAGAATAAGAGCCTTTTGGCCCCAGAAAAGCGACCCGTGCTGAGTGTGGGTTGATCTTGTTCAGATGCTGCTGAAGGAGCGCCTGTTGGGTGAGTACGGAGTCTTCGATGATGAGCTGGAATAGTCGGGTGATGTAGTGTGCGTCGAGGTGATGTGTTTTACCAAGCTGAATCAACCGGTCTAACAGATCACGTTCGCGGTCAATATCGCGTACCGGACGATGAGAAAGCAGCTTAGCTTTGCCGACTTCTACGGCCAGTCCACGTCGCTCAGCCAGCAAAGCCAGTAATTTTTCATCCAGCGTGCTTATCTTCTCTCGCAGCGCCAGTAACGGGTTTTCCGATGTCATAGTGTTGCCTTTCTTGTTATCAATAAAAAAGGCCCCCCGTTGTGGGAGGCCTTATTGTTCGTCTTCGCATTCTTTATCACACGACGAAACGCCTCCCATTCAGGGGAAGGTAAAAAAGAATGCGAAGAAGAACGGGACAAGTTTCATGTAATTTTCCTTTGGCTACGACAGTAAAGTACCTGTACTGTTTTCACCCTGTCAACAAAAAACGCGCCCGAAGGCGCGTTGGCGATACACTCAATGTAAGGGACTACTCTTCTTCTGCTTCGACGAAGTTGGCGTCTTTTACTGAAGTTGTTGCACGACGGGCTTCGCCTTTGTGCTGCACTTTATTGAGCTGCCGTTCCAGCTTGTTGATCAAATCGTTAATTGCGGTGTACATATCTTCGTGTTTTGCGCTGGCGACCAGATGTCCGTTCGGTGTATTGATGGTGGCATCAGCAATGAAACCCTGTGGCTCCTTGGACAGGACGATATGTGGATTAATCAGATGAGTTTGCCATTTATCTAATTTGGCGAGACGGTCTGCGACATGCTGGCGAATTGCCGGAGTAATTTCCATTTGTTTACTGGTAATGTTCATTGTCATAAATTTTACCTCTTGTCTTTCCCGTCTTGGTGATTCCAGCATACCGTTCCTAATGTCAAAATGTGTGATTTAAATCACATTTTTTTGTCGCTTTTTGTCAAGAAAACCTTTTTGTGAGGCACCGCAGGAACAGGTGATTTATTACTTGAGGAATACCTGAAAGCAGGCCATATTTGACTGGATGCGTTGCAGCTAAACCGCTTCAGTTACAGCGTCAACGGATAAAAAAACGGCAGCCCAAAGGCTGCCGTTTTGCATTTACAGATAAATCAGGTGTTGCTGCTGTTGGCGGCAATAATTTTCGCCACTTTTTCGGCCTGTGCATTCATCTGCATCTGGCGATAGGCGTTTTCCATCAACGGTAGAGCATCACGTGTTGCCTGTGTATCCGGGAAATCGCGCAGCATTCCTTCCACTCGGTTCACAACTGCAACCCATGCGCCACGTGCAGTGTAGTATTCAGCAACGGAGTACTCATACTTCGCCAGGCGATCTTTCAGGAAGACCAGTCGTTTGGTGGCATCCGTCGTGTACTGGCTATTCGGATAACCGCGTACCAGTTTGGAAAAGTCATTAAACGCAGCTCGGGCATGCTGAGGATCGCGATCGCTGCGATCGACACCAAAGAATCCTTGCAGTGCGCTATCATCCAACGCCATATTGGTCAGGCCACGCATGTACATGACGTAATCAATGTTAGGATGTGTCGGGTTCAGGCGGATAAAACGATCGATAGCAGCCTGAGCAAGTGGCAGATCGGCGTTTTTGTAGTAGGCGTAGATGAGATCTAATTGCACCTGCTGAGAATACGGTCCAAATGGATAACGGTTATCCAACGCTTCCAATTGCGTTATTGCCTGTTTCCAGTTACCGTCCTGCAGCTTTTGCTGAGCAGTCGCGTAGATTTCATTTGGCGGATTATCGGGCACCTCTTCCTTTGAACCAGAGCAACCCGCCAAAAACAGGCTCAACGTGGCTGCTGCCACCAGATATTTCATGCGCGTCATGACGTTTTGACTTTCCTCAAAATGTTTTACGGGAGATTCTCTGTTCCTGCTCCCGGTTAAGACCAGCTACAATAGCACACTATATTAAACGGCAAAGCCGTAAAACCCAACGTTAAACGAAGAAGCAGTTTATGGCACAACGAGTAGAACTCACCGCAACAGTCTCCGAAAATCAGCTCGGTCAACGCTTAGATCAGGCTTTGGCCGAATTGTTCCCTGATTATTCGCGTTCACGCATAAAAGAATGGATCCTCGATCAGCGCGTGCTGGTAAATGGTCATCTTTGCGATAAACCGAAAGAAAAAGTGTTAGGTGGAGAACGAGTCTCCATCAATGCTGAAATTGATGAAGAAGTCCGTTTTGAAGCTCAGGATATCCCGTTGGATATCGTTTATGAAGATGATGACATTCTTGTCATCAACAAACCACGTGACCTCGTGGTACATCCGGGCGCCGGTAATCCGGATGGTACGGTACTGAATGCGTTACTGCATTACTACCCGCCAATCGCGGATGTTCCGCGGGCCGGTATTGTGCACCGCCTGGATAAAGACACGACCGGATTAATGGTGGTGGCAAAAACCGTTCCGGCACAAACGCGTCTGGTAGAGTCGTTGCAGCTGCGTGAAATCACGCGTGAATATGAGGCTGTGGCAATCGGTCATATGACTGCGGGTGGTACGGTTGAAGAACCGATCAGTCGTCATCCAACCAAACGTACGCATATGTCAGTCCATCCAATGGGTAAACCGGCGGTGACTCACTATCGTATTATGGAGCACTTCCGTGTGCACACGCGTCTGCGGCTGCGTCTGGAAACCGGACGTACGCACCAGATCCGCGTGCACATGGCGCATATCACCCATCCGTTGGTGGGCGATCAGGTTTACGGTGGTCGTCCGCGCCCACCGAAAGGTGCATCGGACGAATTCATTTCTACGCTGCGTAAATTTGATCGTCAGGCACTGCATGCCACCATGCTGCGCCTGTATCACCCGATCTCTGGTATCGAAATGGAATGGCACGCGCCGATTCCACAAGATATGGTTGATCTGATCGCGGTAATGCGTGCCGATTTCGAAGAACATAAGGATGATGTTGCCTGGTTATGAGTAAGCTAATTGTCCCGCAGTGGCCGCTGCCGCAAGGCGTCGCAGCCTGTAGTTCTACACGTATTGGCGGTGTCAGTATGCCGCCTTATGATTCGCTGAATCTGGGGGCCCATTGCGGCGATAACCCGGAGCATGTTGAAGAGAACCGCAATCGGCTGTTTGCTGCGGGCAATCTGCCTTCGAAACCCGTCTGGCTAGAACAGGTTCATGGTAAAGATGTCCTCAAGCTTAGCGGCGGGCCTTACTCTTCAAAGCGTGCAGATGCCTCCTGGAGCAATACGCCAGGCACCGTATGTGCGGTGGTGACGGCGGACTGTTTGCCAGTGCTGTTCTGTAACCGAGCAGGAACGGAAGTCGCGGCGGCCCATGCGGGCTGGCGCGGGCTATGTGCGGGTGTCCTGGAAGAGACGGTGTCGTGTTTTACTGATAAACCTGAAAACATTATTGCCTGGTTAGGGCCGGCGATTGGCCCGAACGCTTTTGAGGTGGGACCAGAAGTCCGCGAAGCGTTTATGGCAATAGATCCGCAAGCGGAAAGCGCATTTCAGGCTCGCGGTGAAAAGTATTTGGCAGATATCTATCAACTAGCGCGCCAGCGTCTGGCAAATGTCGGGGTTGAGAACCTCTACGGAGGCGACCATTGCACCTTCAGCGAAAGTGAGACTTTCTTCTCTTATCGTCGCGACAATACCACGGGTCGTATGGCAAGTTTTATTTGGCTGATATAACCTAAAGAATCAAGACGATCCGGTACGCGTAATTTTCTTTTCACATAATTCAGGTCATTCACCTTGAATAATTGAGGGATGACCTCATTTAATCTCCAGTAGCAATTTTGACCTGTTATGGGAGGAGTTATGCGTCTGGATCGTCTTACTAATAAATTCCAGCTTGCTCTTGCCGATGCCCAGTCACTCGCATTGGGGCACGACAACCAATTCATCGAACCACTTCATCTAATGAGCGCCTTGCTGAATCAGGAAGGGGGATCGGTACGTCCTTTATTAACGTCTGCTGGCATTAATGCCGGCCAGTTACGTACAGCTATTGATCAGGCGTTGAGCCGTTTACCGCAGGTAGAAGGTACCGGCGGTGATGTGCAGCCTTCTCAAGAACTGGTGCGTGTACTGAATCTTTGCGACAAGCTGGCGCAAAAGCGTGGGGACAACTTTATTTCGTCAGAACTGTTCGTTCTGGCGGCGCTTGAGTCGCGCGGTACGCTGACAGATTTATTAAAATCAGCGGGGGCGACGACCGCCAATATCACTCAGGCAATTGAACAGATGCGTGGAGGTGAAAGCGTGAACGACCAGGGGGCTGAAGACCAGCGTCAAGCCTTGAAAAAATATACTGTTGATCTGACCGAACGTGCCGAACAGGGCAAGCTCGATCCGGTTATTGGGCGTGATGAAGAAATTCGTCGTACCATTCAGGTACTGCAACGTCGTACTAAAAACAACCCGGTATTAATTGGTGAGCCTGGTGTCGGTAAGACGGCAATCGTTGAAGGCCTTGCTCAGCGAATCATTAATGGTGAGGTGCCAGAAGGTTTAAAAGGCCGTCGCGTACTGGCGCTGGATATGGGCGCGCTGGTGGCTGGGGCGAAATATCGTGGTGAGTTTGAAGAACGTCTGAAAGGTGTTCTGAACGATCTTTCGAAACAGGAAGGCAACGTCATTCTGTTTATCGATGAATTGCATACTATGGTAGGTGCAGGTAAAGCGGATGGCGCAATGGATGCCGGGAACATGCTGAAACCAGCGCTGGCGCGTGGGGAACTTCACTGCGTGGGTGCCACGACGCTCGATGAATATCGTCAGTATATCGAAAAAGATGCTGCGCTGGAGCGTCGTTTCCAGAAAGTGTTTGTCGCTGAGCCTTCAGTAGAAGACACCATTGCCATTCTGCGTGGTTTGAAAGAACGTTATGAACTGCACCACCACGTGCAGATAACTGACCCGGCAATTGTTGCTGCAGCGACGCTGTCCCATCGCTATATCGCTGACCGTCAGTTACCGGATAAAGCCATCGATCTGATCGATGAAGCCGCGTCCAGCATTCGTATGCAGATTGACTCCAAGCCGGAAGAACTGGACCGACTCGACCGCCGAATTATCCAGTTGAAACTGGAGCAGCAGGCGTTGATGAAAGAGTCTGATGAGGCGAGCAAGAAACGCCTTGATATGCTCAACGAAGAGCTGGACGAGAAAGAACGTCAGTATTCTGAGTTAGAGGAAGAATGGAAAGCGGAAAAAGCGTCACTCTCCGGAACGCAAACCATCAAGGCTGAACTGGAGCAGGCGAAAATCGCGATTGAACAGGCTCGTCGTGTTGGCGACCTGGCGCGGATGTCCGAATTACAATACGGTAAAATTCCTGAGCTGGAAAAACAGCTGGAAGCAGCCACCCAGTCCGAAGGCAAAACGATGCGTCTGTTGCGTAATAAAGTGACTGATGCGGAAATTGCTGAAGTGCTGGCGCGCTGGACGGGGATCCCGGTCGCCAGAATGCTGGAAGGTGAACGTGAAAAACTGCTGCGGATGGAGCAGGAACTGCATAGTCGCGTCATTGGGCAGAATGAGGCGGTCGAAGCTGTTTCTAACGCTATTCGCCGTAGCCGTGCTGGGCTGTCCGATCCTAATCGCCCGATTGGTTCGTTCCTGTTCCTTGGACCAACCGGTGTGGGTAAAACTGAACTGTGCAAAGCGCTGGCCAACTTTATGTTCGACAGCGATGACGCAATGGTACGTATCGATATGTCCGAGTTTATGGAGAAACACTCCGTGTCTCGTCTGGTAGGGGCGCCTCCGGGATATGTCGGTTATGAAGAAGGTGGATACCTGACGGAAGCAGTGCGTCGTCGTCCTTATTCGGTCATTTTGCTGGATGAAGTTGAAAAAGCGCATCCGGATGTGTTCAATATTCTGCTGCAGGTACTTGATGACGGCCGCCTGACTGACGGGCAGGGGAGAACGGTTGACTTCCGTAATACGGTAGTGATTATGACCTCTAACCTCGGTTCAGACTTGATTCAGGAACGTTTCGGTGAACTCGATTACGGCCATATGAAAGATCTGGTGCTGGGAGTTGTGAGCCAAAACTTCCGTCCGGAATTCATCAACCGTATAGATGAAGTTGTTGTATTCCATCCTCTTGGGGAACAACACATTGCATCTATTGCCCAGATTCAGTTGCAGCGTCTGTACAAACGTCTGGAAGAACGTGGCTATGAAATCCACATTTCTGATGAGGCGCTTAAACTGCTGAGTGCGAATGGCTACGATCCTGTTTACGGGGCGCGTCCATTGAAACGTGCTATTCAGCAGCAGATCGAAAACCCGCTGGCACAGCAAATCCTGTCTGGTGAGCTGATGCCGGGCAAAACGATTCGCCTGGAAGTGAATGACGATCGTATTGTGGCAGTGCAGTAAGCCGCAAAACATCAAAAACGGGTCCGTCAGGACCCGTTTTTGTTTAAAAAGAAGGCTCTAATGGGTTTGTATCACATGTATTGATTGAAAAGTAATCGATTGATAGGTTTTTTATATTTTTAACTTGTCAGCCTGAAATAACTCCCTATAATGCGCCTCCACTGACACGGAACAACGGGCTACAGGCCGCCGGGTCAGCGGGGTTCCACTGAGAACTTCGCGGAGAAAAGCAAAAATAAATGCTTGACTCTGAAGCGGGATGGCGTAATATGCACACCCCGCGCCGCTGAGAAAAAGCGAAGCGGCACTGCTCTTTAACAATTTATCAGACAATCTGTGTGGGCACTCAATGATACGGATTCTTAACGTCGCAAGACGAAAAATGAATACCAAGTCTCTGAGTGAACACGTAATTCATTACGAAGTTTAATTCACGAGCATCAAACTTAAATTGAAGAGTTTGATCATGGCTCAGATTGAACGCTGGCGGCAGGCCTAACACATGCAAGTCGAACGGTAGCACAGAGGAGCTTGCTCCTTGGGTGACGAGTGGCGGACGGGTGAGTAATGTCTGGGAAACTGCCCGATGGAGGGGGATAACTACTGGAAACGGTAGCTAATACCGCATAACGTCGCAAGACCAAAGAGGGGGACCTTCGGGCCTCTTGCCATCGGATGTGCCCAGATGGGATTAGCTAGTAGGTGGGGTAACGGCTCACCTAGGCGACGATCCCTAGCTGGTCTGAGAGGATGACCAGCCACACTGGAACTGAGACACGGTCCAGACTCCTACGGGAGGCAGCAGTGGGGAATATTGCACAATGGGCGCAAGCCTGATGCAGCCATGCCGCGTGTATGAAGAAGGCCTTCGGGTTGTAAAGTACTTTCAGCGAGGAGGAAGGTGTTGAGGTTAATAACCTCAGCAATTGACGTTACTCGCAGAAGAAGCACCGGCTAACTCCGTGCCAGCAGCCGCGGTAATACGGAGGGTGCAAGCGTTAATCGGAATTACTGGGCGTAAAGCGCACGCAGGCGGTCTGTCAAGTCGGATGTGAAATCCCCGGGCTCAACCTGGGAACTGCATCCGAAACTGGCAGGCTAGAGTCTTGTAGAGGGGGGTAGAATTCCAGGTGTAGCGGTGAAATGCGTAGAGATCTGGAGGAATACCGGTGGCGAAGGCGGCCCCCTGGACAAAGACTGACGCTCAGGTGCGAAAGCGTGGGGAGCAAACAGGATTAGATACCCTGGTAGTCCACGCCGTAAACGATGTCGACTTGGAGGTTGTGCCCTTGAGGCGTGGCTTCCGGAGCTAACGCGTTAAGTCGACCGCCTGGGGAGTACGGCCGCAAGGTTAAAACTCAAATGAATTGACGGGGGCCCGCACAAGCGGTGGAGCATGTGGTTTAATTCGATGCAACGCGAAGAACCTTACCTACTCTTGACATCCAGAGAACTTAGCAGAGATGCTTTGGTGCCTTCGGGAACTCTGAGACAGGTGCTGCATGGCTGTCGTCAGCTCGTGTTGTGAAATGTTGGGTTAAGTCCCGCAACGAGCGCAACCCTTATCCTTTGTTGCCAGCGGTTCGGCCGGGAACTCAAAGGAGACTGCCAGTGATAAACTGGAGGAAGGTGGGGATGACGTCAAGTCATCATGGCCCTTACGAGTAGGGCTACACACGTGCTACAATGGCATATACAAAGAGAAGCGACCTCGCGAGAGCAAGCGGACCTCATAAAGTATGTCGTAGTCCGGATTGGAGTCTGCAACTCGACTCCATGAAGTCGGAATCGCTAGTAATCGTGGATCAGAATGCCACGGTGAATACGTTCCCGGGCCTTGTACACACCGCCCGTCACACCATGGGAGTGGGTTGCAAAAGAAGTAGGTAGCTTAACCTTCGGGAGGGCGCTTACCACTTTGTGATTCATGACTGGGGTGAAGTCGTAACAAGGTAACCGTAGGGGAACCTGCGGTTGGATCACCTCCTTACCTTAAAGAACCGTTC
>NZ_JAOWGP010000042.1:0-228680 GCF_030333065.1 Citrobacter sp. Cm046
CCGCACAAAGGAGATGTCGTGAGTCAGGTGATTGAGGGGGCGTATGAAGTGCTGGGTATTTTTGACCGTGTGGAAGAGAAGCGGGATGCCATGCAGTCGCTGATGCTGCCGCCGCCCGCACAACAGGCTCTGGCACAGGCCGCACTGACGTACCGTTTTGGTGAGGACCACCAGCCGGTGACAGCACCTCAGATACTCTCCCCACGCCGCTGGCAGGATGAGAGCAATGACCTGTGGACCACATACCAGCGTATTCAGGAGAACCTGATTAAGGGCGGGCTCAGTGGCCGGAGTGCAAAAGGTGGGCGAACACATACCCGCGCCGTGCGTGGTATCGACGGCGATGTGAAGCTCAACCGGGCTCTCTGGGTGATGGCGGAAGCGATGCTGAGTGGGTTTCAGTCCTGAGCTTGTTATCAGCATGTTGGGAAAGGACACTCCCTGTCCGTTTTACCTCCATTGGATTGAGTGTTTTATCACCGTATTTCACGGTGCGCCGCGTTGGGCTTGCCTCCGGTGGCAGATAAAAAATAGTTCATTCCATGTCCATACCCTGTCCGCCCCCCTCTTTAGAATCATTTCATATTCAGTCAGTTAATTATTACGGAGATTTGAGATAACACAGGCAGAGCGCCGTCACGACCGACTGGCTGTCAGGCTGTCACTGATAATCAGCCGCCTGGTTGCCGGTGAGACGCTGAACATGGCCCGGCTGGCTGCAGAGTTTAGTGTGTCAGTCCGTACCCTGCGACGGGATTTTCGCGAACGGCTGATGTATCTGGACCTGGAGTATCGACGAGGGCAATGCCGCCTGCGCAGCACCAGTGGGGGCGTACAGGGTGAGCTGGATGCGCTGACCTTTGCTCACCGGTCCGGACTGGCCGATATCTTTCCGGGGCTGGACCGGCGTCTGGCGGGCATGCTGCTCACAGCAGGAGGGATGCCCTGTCTGGTGTGGCAACCGCCACAGACTATATCACCGGCCACCTCACTGGTGTTCTACCGTCTCGTCAGTGCTATTACCGCCTGCCAACGGGTACTGCTGCTGGCTGAGGGAGAGCGCTGTGACGGACTGGCCCCGTACCGCCTGATATCACTCGACGGCTGCTGGTACCTCACCGGTGAACTTAACGGGCATATCACCGTGCATCCACTGGCGACCATCCATGCGGTGACAGTCCTCAATACAACTTTCACCCCGCTAAAACGTCTCAGCCAGTTAACCACACAGGCGGGCTTTATCCGGGCCCTTCCGCACTTCAGCTGTATCCGTGAAGTCCTGTCTCCTGGGCCCTCAGAGGAGGAGCCGGGCAACACACTGATTTAATTACCTCTGTTAAGAAGGAAAAACAATGACCTGGCATTACGAGAAAAATGGCATACGCCACGACAATGTGACCGAAGACGACATCACCAGCCTGATTATGCGCGGTGAACTGACTGCATCCACTCTGGTGTGGCGACAGGGAATGGCAGAGTGGCAGCCGGTCTCCGCTACTCCGCTGGCTTCGACGCTGCTCCGGAGCACCACACCACCAGCGCTGCCGGGGAACCGCATTCCGGGTGGCGTTGTGTGGACGCTGGCATTTGCTCCCTTCATTGGCTACGCGCTGGAGTTGTGGACTGCAGGATTGAGCGGGATGTCATTTGACGAGGCATATGATGCCGTCTCGGGTGGGCAGTACTGGTTTATCACGCTGCTGCTCAATATTGCTCTGGGGTATCTCGATGAACGACGCCTGCGTAAGGCCGGAGTGGACACCACCACGTTCGGCAAACTGGCCTGGCTGGTGCCGTTCTATCTGTGGCGGCGGGCGAAAACTCTCGGTCAGAAACCGGCTTACTTCTGGGTATGGCTTTTGATGCTGGCCCTGACTGTCTGGGCCTGAATGACCGCTACCTGATTCTTTCTCTGTTTAGGACCAACGTAATGAAAACACTGATTAAAGTACTGGGTATTACCGGCAGCCTTCTGCTCTGTGTGGGCGCTCAGGCTCAGCCTTATAACCGGACCCTCCCTGCTGTAGTTAATGACAACAACGGGAACATTTTCTGGTGCGATGCGCATCGTCAGGTTACCGGAAAATGCGAAGCCATGTCTGTTGACCGCCTGGGCGGGATGGTCACGGTGCGTTCCGCACCCTTTAAAGACTGCGAAGGCGGCCTGTGGGGCTGGATAACTATCATGCGCAACGATGTGTCGAAAGGATTCACCATTACTCCGGACAAGAAATACGGACTCACCGTAAAAGACCTGTGCCGTCCGGGCACGGTAGTGACCTTTAAACCCAACCAGAAGAAGCCGGAATATGACGACCTGGTGGCACTTTACCAGGGCAAAGAGCTGTTTCGCTACCGGCGCTTCTGATAACACCCGATATCAACCTCTCTCATTTTGCCCGACAGCGGGCTGGATTAATTCAGGAAGAAGACCATGCTGAAAATAATGACCTCTGCTGTACCTGCCCTCATTCTGTCACTTGCCGCCTTCAGTGCCGGTGCCGCTCAGCTTCCGGCAAGTCTGATGGATAAAGACAATCCCGGCCAGGAGTACTGGTGCCAGGGAAACGACATCAATACGTCCATGTGCTCACTGACCGGTGTCAGCGACGACCATAAATTTGCCCTGATTCAGGACCTGCCGGGCCCAGCCTGTGAAGATTTAAGCTTCGGGATTATCGACCTGGTGCGCCAGACCGGCATCAATGTTCCTTACGATGGTGGTGACTGTAAGGGCGATGTGAAGGCCGGTTTTGTACGCAGCGCGGAAGATAATGCCCTGTATGTGAAGATTGTTCGGGGCAGCAAAACCCTGCGGCTGTATAAGGTACAAACCGGTTACTGACAATCTCCCCACACCCGCATATTCCCAAAGCCCCTGACGCGTCTGCGTCAGGGGCTTTTGCTTTTAAGGTACATCGAATGTCTGAATCTCACATGCTGCCACCGGGACCTTTTACCCGACAGCAGGCCGAAGCGGTTACCCGCAGGTATCGCAACATCAGCATTGAAGACGACCAGGGCACACACTTCCGCCTGGTGGTTCGTGACTCTGAAGGTCGAATGATCTGGCGGGCGTGGTGCTTTGAACCGGATGCCGGTGAAGGGCTTAACCGTTATATCCGCAACTCAGGCATGCTCAGAGCATCCTCCTCCTGACCACACCCATTCATCATCCCTGTCTGTCCTTTATTTCCCATACGCCAGCCATCGTCGCTGGCGTTTTTATTGACGGAGAAAATCCATGACGACACAAACTCAATGCGAATTGGTACCCGCTAATGAACCTCAATTTGCCCTTACAGCAACACCAGTACCTGACGAACAGCGTCTCGATTTCTGGCCGCTGTACTTTGGCACTATCCCGCAGTGGATAACGCTGGAACCGCGTATTTTCGCCTGGATGGAGCGCTTTTGTGATGAGTACAGCGGTGGTATCTGGTCCTTTTACACGCTCAGTAATGGCGGCGCGTTTATGGCCCCTGATGCTGACGGTGGCGATAAATGGCATCTGTTTAATAGCATGAACGGCAATGGCGCGGAAATGAGCGTGGAAGCCGCAGGTATCGCGGTCTGCATGATTGAATACAGCCATCACGCCTGTCGCACAGAGTGTGACGCAATGACCGCACACTATTATCGCTTGCGGGACTATGCCCTGCAGCATCCTGAAGCTCACGCCATTCTGCGTATCATCGACTGAACGGAGGAACAAAGGATGAAACAGCTCTCCTTTTTACCCGGCGAGATGACGCCACAGGACCGGCGTCTCATTCAGCGGGCGCTCAGGGCTCTGGAGCGGCACCTGCATGAGCCAGGGGTAGCCTTCACCTCTACTCACGCCGTTCGGGAGTGGTTGCGACTGCATATGGCCGCACTTGAGCGGGAAGAGTTCCGGGTGCTGTATCTGGATAATCAGAACCAGCTTATCGCCCATGAGACGCTCTTTAGTGGCACGATTAACCGCACCGAGGTCCATCCCCGGGAAGTGGTCAAACGTGCACTGCACTTCAATGCGGCGGCGGTGATACTGGTGCATAACCATCCTTCCGGCGAGACGACACCCAGCCAGGCTGACAAAGCCCTCACGCAGCGACTGACTCAGGTACTTCAACTGGTGGATATCCGTATTCCTGACCATCTGATTGTTGGTGGCAGGCAAATCTATTCGTTCGCAGAACACGGTCTGTTGTGAGGTATTACATGAAAATTATCAGTAAACGCCGGGCAATGACGATATACCGCCAGCATCCTGAGTCCCGAATCTTTCGCTACTGCACCGGAAAATATCAGTGGCACGGTAGCGTCTGTCATTACACCGGCAGGGATGTTCCGGATATCACAGGAGTCCTGGCTGTGTACGCCGAACGCCGCCAGGACCGCAACGGGCCTTATGCCTGCCTGATGAGCATCACCCTGAACTGACAATTGTGGAGAACTGTAATGAGCAACATCATTTGGGGCCTGCAGCGCGATATCACGCCGCGCCTGGGAACACGTCTGGTGCAGGAGGGCAACCAGCTGCACTACCTGGCTGACCGGGCCTGTATCACAGGTAAGTTCAGTGATGCCGAATGTCTTAAGCTGGATGTGGCATTTCCGCATTTTATCAGCCGGATGGAATCCATGCTGAGCACGGGTGAAATGAATCCTCGCCACGCCCACTGCGTCACCCTGTACCACAACGGTTTTACCTGCGAAGCCGATACCCTTGGCAGTTGTGGCTATGTATACGTCGCTGTTTATTCCACTCAGCGCTAACAAATTTCACGAGAACAAATATGAAAATTCTACCGGCTACAATTTCGCGGGCGGCGAAGCCCTGCCTGCCACCCGTTGCAGTCTGGCAATTGCTTCTTACACGGCTACTGGAAAAACACTATGGTCTGACCCTGAACGATACGCCGTTCAGTGATGAAACCGTTATAAAGGAACATTTCGATGCCGGTATCACTCTCGCTAATGCCATTAACTTTCTAGTGGAAAAGTACGAACTGGTTCGTATCGATCGCAGAGGGTTTAGCTGGCAAGAACAAACGCCATATCTCACGAATATTGATATCATGAGGGCCCGCCGCGATCTGGGTTTATTAAATCGTAATTAGTCTGATGCTACTGGTGTCGCTGCTTTCGAGTATGCCTGCCATTTGCTATCATCTCGCTTCCTGCTGATTTATCGACAAAGGTAATTACTTGAATTCAAAGCCTCTGTGCTTTGGGGGTATCTTTGGGGGTATAAGTTAAGATATAACTTGAAAATTCTATATTTTTCAAGTTATTGGCGGGGTTGTTCTAACCCCTTCGCCCGCTCCAAATTCAATTCTCCTGAAATCTACCTAACTCAATTTACCCTTGATAAATAAGCAGTTGTTGCATTCTGTTCGTCAGTTGAGCTCTATTTTTCTTCCTGCTAACTGGTCGGTGACTGTGGCTTTCACCCGTTGCTTAACTCAGCAATAACAGTACAAGTGTTGCAATAGCATTCGTTGGGTGAAATGCTCGTTAACGCAAAACTAAAACCTGGACAATTTTCGGGTCGAATGTACAAATTCCTGTATGTTGACCAGGTCTTACTGAGGTAATGTCAATCAGCTGTAAACCTGTATCTGTTAATTAATTCCTTATTGTGTATAATAAATTTATAGTGACTTTTATCACATTAAGTTTATCTGCTAATAGACAAATTTTCTCCACACTATAATGATGTCAGCATGTTTAATAAGGGTTGACATATAATGATTAGCTTAATTAATACATACACGACTTCCAAATGGTTCAACATTGATACCATCATTGTCAATCATCGCCCATAAGTTCCCTTCCTCTTTATAAATGCAATGAAGGACAGAAGCAGATTAAAAAATCTGTCTGTTTTGCATGCCCTGAATAATCCATAAATTATTGTCTGCACAATCACGTTTCTCTGTCTGTATGCCTGAAAAAGGCCTGCGATAAGGGAATGCTTGGTGTGCTAATAATATCTCCATGGACTAATTTTGCGGGTTTTAAATAAATTATATCGGTAATTCATGTTTAATGAGTTGCTGCAGGCTGACATGTCTTTTATCTAATATAGGACTATTCCATGAATAACTTCAAACATTTGCCAGAGCCATTCCGTATTCGTGTTATTGAACCCGTAAAACGTACAACACGGGATCATCGTGAAAATGCCATTCTCAAATCAGGGATGAACCCGTTCCTGCTTGACAGTGAAGATGTATTTATCGATTTGCTGACAGATAGTGGTACAGGCGCAGTTACCCAAAATATGCAAGCCGCAATGCTACGGGGAGACGAGGCATACAGCGGAAGTCGAAGTTACTATGCACTTGCTGAGGCAGTGAAGAATATTTTTGGATATCATTATACTATTCCAACGCACCAGGGAAGGGGGGCCGAGCAGATTTATATTCCTGTATTAATTCGTAAACGTGAGCAGGAAAAAGGACTCGACAGAAGCAAAATGGTTGTTTTTTCAAATTATTTCTTCGATACCACCCAAGGGCATAGTCAAATAAATGGCTGTACCGTTCGTAATGTTTATATCAAAGAAGCATTTGATACTTCAGTTCGTTGTGATTTTAAAGGAGACTTTGACCTTGATAAACTGGAGAAAGGAATCCAGGAAGTAGGTCCAAATAATGTCCCCTATATTGTTGCCACTATTACATGCAACTCCGCAGGCGGTCAGCCGGTATCTTTGGCAAATTTGAAAGCAACGTACCAGTTAGCGAAAAAGTACGACATTCCGGTAGTAATGGACTCAGCGCGATTCGCTGAAAACGCATATTTTATCCAACAAAGAGAAGCCGCTTATAAAGACTGGAGCATTGAAGACATAACCCGCGAAACATATAAATATGCTGATATGTTAGCTATGTCGGCGAAGAAAGATGCAATGGTGCCAATGGGCGGATTGTTATGCATTAAAGATGACAGTTATTTTGATGTCTACACCGAATGCAGAACACTTTGCGTGGTCCAGGAGGGTTTTCCAACCTATGGTGGTCTGGAAGGCGGGGCAATGGAGCGTCTGGCCGTTGGTCTTTATGATGGTATGAATCAGGACTGGCTGGCATATCGCATCGCACAGATCCAGTACCTGGTTGATGGCCTTGAAGCCATTGGTGTCATCTGTCAGCAGGCGGGCGGACATGCCGCTTTCGTGGATGCAGGAAAGTTGTTACCTCATATCCCTGCCGAACAGTTTCCTGCACAGGCCCTGGCGTGTGAGCTTTACAAAGTTGCTGGGATTCGGGCTGTTGAAATTGGATCGTTCTTATTGGGAAGAGATCCTAAAACAGGGATTCAATTACCTTGTCCGGCAGAATTGCTCCGTTTAACCATTCCACGCGCTACATATACGCAATCACATATGGACTTTATTATTGAGGCGTTTGGTCATGTGAAAGAAAATGCCAATAATATTAAAGGATTAACATTCACCTATGAACCTAAAGTTCTGCGTCACTTTACTGCCCGACTGAAAGAAATCTGATAATTAGCAACCGAATATGAATGGCCATATTTAATGGCCATTCATGTTCTATCTCGCTCTATAAAAATGACATGACAATGAAGATATATAACTCAAGATAAGAGGCTCGCATGGAAGAAAATTCCAGTTCAAAGCATTCATCCTTTTGGGGAGTTATGGTTATTGCCGGAACCGTAATTGGTGGAGGGATGTTTGCTTTACCCGTTGATCTTGCAGGTGCCTGGTTTTTTTGGGGCGCGTTTATATTAATAATCTCCTGGTTTTCAATGTTACACTCAGGATTGTTACTACTGGAAGCAAACTTAAACTATCCAGTGGGTTCCAGTTTTAATACTATTACTAAAGATCTAATTGGTAACAAATGGAATATCATTAGTGGCGCTACGGTTGCCTTTGTTTTATACATATTAACGTATGCATATATTTCAGCAAACGGAGCTATTATTAGTGAAACGATATCTATGCATTCAGGAGAACATGTTAACCCCAGAATTATAGGTGTTTGTACCGCTCTGTTCGTGGCCGGGGTGTTATGGTTTAGTTCGCTAGCTGCGAGTCGGATTACTTCGCTTTTTCTCGGTATAAAAATCATTGCCTTCGTTATTGTTTTTGGTTCACTTTTCTTTCAGGTCGATTACTCAATTTTAAGTGGTATCAGTGGCGTAAATGAAACTAGTCATTCCTACTTCCTCTATATATTTATGGCGGTTCCAGTATGTCTGGCATCCTTTGGTTTTCATGGTAATATTCCCAGTCTTATCATTTGTTATGGGAAGAGAAAAGATAAATTAATAAAAAGTGTTGTATTGGGGTCTTTTCTGGCGTTGGTTATCTATTTGTTTTGGCTGTATTGCACAATGGGGAATATTCCGCGCGAGAGTTTCAAAGGTATCATTGCTTCCGGTGGAAATGTTGATGCTCTGGTAGGATCATTTCTTGGGACAAATCAGAGTGGCATGATTGAGTTCTGCTTACTCGTTTTCTCTAATTTAGCAGTGGCGAGTTCTTTCTTTGGTGTGACGCTGGGATTATTCGATTTTCTTGCTGATTTATTCAAATTTGACAACTCGCATACTGGTCGTTTTAAAACAATCCTTCTTACCTTCCTGCCACCAACACTGCTTTATCTGCTATTTCCTAACGGTTTTATCTATGGGATAGGTGGCGCAGGATTATGTGCAACGATATGGGCTGTTATTATTCCTGCGGTACTCGCATTGAAGTCTCGTAAAAAATTTCCCAATCAGATGTTTACAGTATGGGGTGGGCGCATTATTCCAGCCGTAGTGATTATCTTTGGCATTGTCGTTATCTTTTGCTGGTTTGGTAACGTACTGAATATTTTACCAAAACTGGTGTAATTTGAGTTCGTGACGGACAGGTTTTTATGAAACCTGTCCTGATTTTACTATTACACACAATCATTGCTTCAAATTTCCTACAGATAAATAGAATCAATGGGGTTAGGGGATATCACGCTGGGTACTGCATTGGGCTTTCATCCCACCCGGGATCTTCACTATGTTTTGAGCTTTGATATGTATGTGCCAACAGGCGACTATAACCAGTTTGATCTTTCCAGCCTGGGGCGAAATTACTGGGTGGTACAACCGGTATGGGCGATCAGCTATATCCCTCAAAAAGGCGTCAATGCTGATATCAAAATGATGTACGACTTTAATTTCCGCAATGGTAAGACCCGTACGCGTTCAGGTCAGGCGTTTCATGCCGATTATGCCCTGGAATGGGCTTTTGGCAATGGTTGGGTGATTGGTCTTGGTGGCTATAACTTCATTCAAACAACGGATGATGACGGGCCTAATGCAGCGCAGGCAAAGGTGCGGGCATTTTCAGTTGGTCCTTCTGTCCGTGACGCCAACGATAAGAACTGGTTACCTATATTGAAATGGCAGAAGGAAACGAATGTTCTCAATCGGCCAGTCGGCTCCCAGCTATATCTAAAAGCGACTATTCCGTTCTGAAAACCATATTCTCAAAAATAGTACGTGGTGTCTGAGTCGTTCTTCGGTTCGTTGAAAAAGAGCCTGCATGCTAGCAACCCCAGAGCCATACTAATTTTGGAATAATAGTATTCACTGTTTTGTATCTTTTAATTGTTTATCTTTTTTGTGGTTTTGGTAATCTTTGTGAACTGTTCTTGGATTCGGACTTTTTCTAAATAAAGATAGCAATATGAAAACTATTGTAGTCTATCAAATAGTTTAATTAATCTGATGTGTTGGAGTTATTGTTTAAAATCACTGATTTATCTGAAATAAGTCACCTGGTCACTTAACCTTTTCCAGAACTATATGGCTCTAATCACTAACACTTATAGTGTTAGTGATTATTTGATTAATAATTTAAAATACTTATTTTTTGTATTGTTATATGAGACACTGATCAAGTGAATATTGATAGCGTTGAGAGTATAAGTATGCTTGAAAAACATGATTTTGAATGTATAAAGAACATTGATTTAAATTCAGCACTCTACTTTTCTGCGGTGATGAGTTATAAGACAATTTTTAATGCTAGTGTGGTATTAAACTGTTCTGCGCCAACAGTTAGCATCATGCTCAAACGCTTTTGTTCTTACTTTCCCGTTCCATTGTTTGAGAGAGAAGGTCGTTGCCTGAGCCCGACGAAATATGCGGTAGAACTGGATAAAATGATCGGAGAAACATTTTTGAAATTTTCTGTGGCTATGAGCAATGATCCTCGAAAAGTTGCGATTTTTAAATGAGCATTGTCTTAATTATCACTCAGAGTAAATCTACAGGCATCTCATTTTTCTTTTGTCATTAGTTCAATTATATAATCCAACGATAGTTGTACTCGTAGCGGAAGATTTTTCCGGTTTCTGTAAATAACGTAGCAATCAATAAAAACTCCCCATTCTGGAGGAAGTACAGACATTATTCCGCTTGTGTCTTTGAGAAGTAGATGGGATGTCACCATATATCCCATTCCATTTCTGCAGCAGTTGATGGCTGTATAGATATTGTCAAATTTTAGTTTCCCCGTGACGTTGACTGATTTCACTTCAGCCGTTTTTTCATGGGTGAACTCCAGCGCATTTTCATAGCTGTTATTGGCCATCGAACTTAATAAAATGAAAGGATGGCGAGATAACTCTTCTGGCGTCGTGAAAGGGTGATGTTCAAAAAACGCTGGGGTAGCAAAAACATCCATCCGTATCCGCTTTACTTTTCGGGCAATCAGATTCTGATTATGTGGTGGGGAATAGGATATGAGCATGTCACAGGAGTTATTAAAGCTCACGCCCTTAAAGTAGTCCGCGTTATAGTGATTGGATGTTGTTATTGTCACGTTCAAATCGGGGAATCGTTGAAACAATGGCGGCAGAATATTCTCTGCAAGATAAGCCTGCATACCGGAAGGAGAAAAAATATTAACTTCACCAGATGGCGCTTTCTTATAATGGTCGACTAGTTCAAAGAGTTCATCATTTTCAATAATGTACTTTCTAATGTTAGGCAGAAG
Source organism: Citrobacter sp. Cm046 (assembly GCF_030333065.1). Classification (NCBI taxonomy): domain Bacteria; kingdom Pseudomonadati; phylum Pseudomonadota; class Gammaproteobacteria; order Enterobacterales; family Enterobacteriaceae; genus Citrobacter; species Citrobacter sp. Cm046. The sequence goes on from NZ_JAOWGP010000042.1 coordinate 11,009, forward strand.
AGTTTCCCCGAATGCAGTCAGCCTGACCGGACGACTCTCTCGATCAATTATTTTGATTCCTAACGTTTCTTCTACTGCCGCAATACTTTTACTGATGCTGGCCTGGGTCAGGCCGACATTTTTAGCAGACAGACTGAAACTTTTCGTTTCAACAAGGTCCAGGAGTATTTTTAAATCTCTGATTTTTAATTGTTTCATCATGGCTGTTCTGTGAGGATAGTGCCTTGCTTTCAGTGTAGATGATCTACGTCCTGATATAATTACCCGATATCAACAAGGCACAATGAACGGCTTAATGGTCCAGATAGAGGTAGTGCATCCAACTGGTCATGCGTAGTAAAACTTTACGCATAATGGCCACATGAGAAAAATGATCCGAATAGACCGCAACTTGCGCATATATGCCATCTGGTAATGCATCAATATTCTCATCTGGATTCAGATCGATAAGAGCGAGAACCCCCTCGCTCCCTGGGGTAGCAGTCAAGGATTGAAGCGTCCCCTGGGCCTGATAAGAACCGCCAGGGATCACGGGAAGGACTCCAGCCAGTTTTCCTGTAAAGACCTGGCCGGGCAACGAATTAAAAACGATTTCTGCTTCATCACCAGCTTTCAGGCGCAACAATGAATTCTGACGGAATTGCGCCACAATCTGTCGCTTTTGTTTGGGAATAAATACCATAACCGGGCGCAGCGGCAGCGCTGCCGCAAAAGTACCGGGACGGATCAATACCTGAGTGGCGTAGCCGTCGCTGGGCGCACGGACAACGGTTTGCTCCAAATCGTATTTTGCTTCTGCCAGTTGAGCGCGCAGGCTGGCAACTTGTGATTGTTCGCCGTTGAGGATGCTATCAAGCTGGCTTTTGATTTGTGCTTGTTCGGCAACCGATGATTTTACTGCTGCATCCTGAGCGAGGTAGTTTTGCCGGGCATGATCAATATCACTTTCTGAGAACGGATTCACCTTTGCTTTACTGCCCTGTAAATATCGTTGGTAATCTTTGTATAACCGGTCACGTTGTGCAGTTGCTGTTAACGTATTGGCGATGGCTTCATCCAGTTGTGATTGCAGCGAGTCGGCACTATGGATCGCGGTGACAAGATCGGCCTCAAGTCGCGCAACACGAGCCTGATAACGCGTTGGATCCAGTTCAAAAAGGACTTCACCTTTTTTAATTAGCTGGTTTGACTTATTCGTGATGGTACGAACAATACCTGTCACTTGTGGCGTAACAGGAATGGAGACCACCGCTTTTTGTACCTTAAAGGTATATGGGTGGTTATAGTTCATTAACAAAATCAGTGCCCCAACCAGAAAGATCCCGCCCAGAGCGGCTGTTGGGATACTCCATTTATTGACCGGTATTTTGAATATTTTAAAGACCAGCCATGCCAGGGCTACGTAAGTCAGAATAATTAATAAATCCACAATTAATTACCTTGAGTGTTATCTGAGTCAGCGTGTTGTTGTTTTTTGAATTGCCGTTCAAGTTCAGCAATACGTAATTGCAAATTTTCATACTGTGGTTGCTGTGCGTTCTGCATTCCCCATCCACGATCGGGGCGATACAACGTGGCCCATATCCATAGGAATGGCCACAGGACATGTAAAGTGAACAGGCTTACCCATCCAGCGACATGTATGGCATCGGCATGCGGGTGATTTCGCTTTTTGGCGATCTCGTAAGGAATATCATGGATGATGATGACACCGTAAAAAATTACCAGGAATACCAGGATTAGCACTCCAAGTGCAAAGTAATTAAGGAACATACTATTCCTCCTCCCTTCGTCGGTTGGGTAAAACTAAGCTCGCCTCTCTGGTTATTGACGTATTACCCCTTCGTGGTGTCTCCAGGGAATAGTACGCTGAGGACAGCGTGCTTGTGCTTTTTAAGGCAATGAACCTGATGCGTCGTTTTTATTTTGTGTTGTTTTAGTGGCTGTTTTAGTGATTTTGGGTTGTTTAAAAATGCCTTGTACATACATTAATGAATGTAGGATACCTTATTCACTTAGTCTCGCTAGCATTAATCGTTTAGATTTATGGAATGATTCCATTAAATGGAACTTAATTTTTATAAATAAATTGCATGGTGAATTTTTTGGTTTTATATTGAAATTGTTTTATAAGGTATCTCAAGTGAGGAGAAAAATCACATTGATGGTATTTATGAAACAAGCATGAATGTGTCTAAGAAATAAAATTATATTTTTGAAGTGTCATTTTGACCGCCACCCGTGCGGTCTTTTTTTATGTATTGCCTTGAAATTATTAAAGACACCAGCGTCATACGCTGTAAATAATCAGTGATATATTTACTCTTCATATTATAAAATCTTATGTGTCGCACCTGATTTCCTTAACTCATTGGGCGTTATTTTGTATTTTTTACGAAACGCCCGGCAAAATGACTGCTGAGAACCATATCCGGCATTTAAAGCAATAGTCAGAATAGTGCTCTGGGAGTTGATGAGTTCATGAGCTGCATGATTAAGGTAGGTATCCTTGATGAAACGGCCAAGTGGTATCCCGGTATGAGCTTTAAAAAAAGATTGCAGATAAAATTTTGAAAAGCCAGAAATAGCAGCCAGATCGTCAATCTGTAACTTGTCTTTCCGTCTTTCATTAATAAATATAATCAGTTGGTTAGATACTTCTTTGGTAAATAAATTATTTTTTGAACATTCCATATGTTTTTACCTCTATCATCGAGATGTTTATATACTGGCAAGTGCCTCTGCACGGTATGATGACTACGTTTTGATGTTACTATTCAACATCAGGAATAAAATTGTCTGGTGAAATCCTCCATGGGGATGGGCTTACCGTATAAATATCCTTGCAGAAAAGTAACGTTGTGTGCTTTCAAATAAGCTGCCTGAATTTCATTTTCTACTCCTTCCGCCACCGTTTGCAGGTGTAATCGGCGGGTGAGGTCAATAATATTGTCGATGATATGAACAGAATGCGAATCAATACCTATATTGCTGACAAAGCTTTTGTCGATTTTAAGAATATCGACCTCGAAGTTTTGCAGGTATTTAAGGCTGGAATTGCCGGTGCCGAAATCATCGATAGCGATAAGCACACCCAGTTTGTGCAGTTCTGCCACCAACCTTTCTGTCACACCATCTGTAACAAGTAATTCCCGCTCAGTTAACTCCAGAACCAGCTTAACAGGATTAGCCCTGAATGCCTGGATGAATACCCGGCAGTCTTCCACCAGATTGAAATTTCTTAAGTGACTGGCGCTGATATTGAAAGCGAAATGAAAATCCTTCGGCAGTAAATGTATTAATGGTAAAAACTGTTGACGTACCTGAACCATCAGCGCCTGAGTCATCGGCATAATAAGGTTACAGCTTTCTGCCAGAGGAATGAAATTGTCTGGAGGGATGATACCGAGCGTTGGATGTGACCAGCGCATTAGAACCTCGCAACCGACCCAGTGAGTATGCTCTGCGGATACCACTGGCTGGAAGTAAGGAATAAATTCCTGCAATTCCAGAGCCTCATGTAATTCATGTTCTGCAGTTATCTGTCGCCCTGTCCAGCGAAATGCGCTGAAACCAAGAATAGCGGCCAGCAAGGCCCAGGAAACAAGAGAGAATCGTGAGAAGATCCAGAAGTAATGGGCATAATCGGCAGCGGAAATCACCGTAACTATCCGGAATGGATATCTGGTCGAGGCTTGTTCCAGATAACCAGACGTACCGGGGGAGAACGAAGGAATCTCTGGAGTCTGCCATTGCTGTTGTCCAACAACCAGGCCCAGGGGTAAATTGATGCTCATGACACTCAGTTCGGAAAGGATCCTCTCGCCATAGAGTCGGACCACAATACTGTTATTACCGACAACCATTCGGTAGATAATCAGTGGCTGTCCTTTCCTGACCAGCATGTCGCTCATCAGGTAGAGCATCCCGTTGGTATAACTATCAAAGTTAATATTTTCTTCATTGCTACCGTACAGAGATGAACAATAGATTTTATTCCCATGTACCAGGTTTACGCTGCGCACATTCTGCGAGTACGCCACCTGCGTCCTGAGCTTCATCGCGACAGACTCAAGGCAGGGCCGACCAAGATTGTCTTTTACGGCGTAAGCAGCATGCCTGGCACTGTCCAGCGTTCCTTCCACCAGTTGCCGGGCATTTGTCATCCGGATATTAGTGGTTCGTTTGAGGTTTGCTGCCGCCTGCCAGAAGGTGCTGATGAGTCCCAACAGGATGCAAAGCAAGCTCACAAGTATGGTGCGAACCATTCGGTACCTGAGTTGACGCTTCTTTAACAGACCAAATGGCATGACATTACCTCTATACCCTACATGAACTGCGCTTTAGCTTTACTGTTACGTCACCAGAAGGTGGTGCCAGATTTTAGTGTCGTTTAAAAGTACATGACGACCCTTGCTATTCAGTGATACTGGTTTAGCTGCGGTTATAAGAACGGTCAGCGAAGAATATTATATTCAATTTCCTGTAGAATATTTTATTTCGGGCTTAATACGCTACTATAATTTTTAAGCAGGTAAAAGCATCAGTATTATATGCACTGGTGCATTCTTTTTTATATATAAATTTGTTTGTAAAATATCCATATTTATCAATGAGATGAATTTTACATGCTAAAAAATATGTCATTATTATAATTGTTTTAAATAACATTAAAGTTTAAATAATATAAATCATTATTGATTTTTGTGGTTTGCAATTATTAATCGGTATTGATAGCCAGGATGCTTCCGGAACAGCTGTTGATAATATTAATACTGATATTCTAAGGGCCTGTTTTTGCATTTTGTAGGCATTTATTATTCACTTTCGTCTCAATGGCGAGAAAATACTTTTCGTTATTTCATTATTATGGATGTTTCCTCGCTGACTCATACTGGTTACCACTCCATGTAACGTCATGAGCGCTGTCATGATGGGTACACTGCTGGATAATGGTATAGATGAAGGCGCCGGGCCCCCTGAAAGGGATAAACTCTTTTAATAGTTAACAGGCATACAATTACGTTGTGTTTTTATATTTTAAGGTAATAGTAAACTGAGTTACATAACTTTTCCGCCTGGTCTTAAAGCGAGTTCAGAATTCGATCCCAAGAGTATTAGGATATTCTGGTCTAAAATACTTTTTTTGCCTAAGGGTTTTCTTATCATGTAGCCACAGTGTACGCTGAGTGTTAAAATTTATGAGTTTTTGCCCCATTCCGGTAACTAGAGGATGAGGCGCAGGTAGTCAATAAGACGAAAGAATTAAAATGGTTTGCAACCCTATTACGAAATAAGCGGTAGTGCATATAAGATGGTCGACAATCGTTAAGAAATTAAGTTAACTTATTGAAAACGCTTGTTTTTACTCTGATGCAAGACATAAGGGCAGATATGTTCAGTATGCGTCGACATACCAACTTCATTAAAAGCTTTAAGTCTGTAACCTGTTTATTTACGGCCTGCGTTCTTTTTCCTGTTCAAACTTCTGCGGCAGCATCTGATTATGACGGTTTGATTATTGAAGCTCGTGAAGGTAATAGTGCGCCGCTCATGCGCTACCTTCAGGAACAGGAAAAGAAATCCTCACTAACGCCAAATCAGGTCGCTGACTGGTTGCAAGTCTCCAGTTGGGCCAATAACAGCGATAAAGAAACGATTGATATTTGGCTGCGATATCGTGGGCAGATGGCTGTGCCTGCGCGTGGGCAAATCGCCGCTGCACGGGCTTTTCGCAATCAGAAAAAATGGAATGATTCGTTAGCCATCTGGGAAAACGTTTTGCAGGAAGATCCTGATAATGTGGATGTACGTACCGGCTGGATAATGACGCTTGCAGATGCTCGCTATAATCAGCAGGCGCTCACTGAAGCGAATAAATGGGCGCAGGCGCACCCGGGAGCTGACTCCGATGCATTGGTGGCCTATGTATACCATTCGCAGGGGAAAAACTGGGATGCATTGTTAGTCGCCAGCCAGGCCAATGATATCGATCCGAGCAACAAAAATGCAAAATCTACGTTGTTATCTGCCCTGTCAGCTAACCGTGTATCCGGGCCTGCGTTAGGGCTAACGGAGGTGGTTCCGACGTCAGATCCTGTTAAACGTCGTCTTGAACTTGATGCGGCAGCAGAAATCGTTCGCTCCTCATATACTTCCGCGCGTAATGAAGAAGAACGTTTTATCGTGGCAGATAAAGCGCTTGCCCGATATGCCCAACTGCTCGCGGCCTGGAAAGATGAACCGTCCGCTCAGGATGATGTTCGCCGGGCAAGGATTGACCGTATGGGCGCTTTGCTGGTGCGCAAGCGTACTGCCGAAGTGATTCAAGAATATGAGTCACTTGAAGCGAGCGGGGAGGTGCCTAACTATGCGAAACGTTGGGTCGCTTCGGCGTGGCTAAGCGAACGTCAGCCGGAAAAAACCGAAGCGATGCTGATGAGCATCTACTATCCGCATGGACCGCTTCCAGTCACTCCTCTCAGTCCTGAAGATCAGCAGGATCTTTTTTATGCGCATATTGATAATGAAAACTTTGCTGCAGCCAAAAAGCAGGTCGACAATTTAATCAAAGAGAGTCCGTATCTGCGACGGATTTATGGTTCACCTACGCCACAGCCTAACGATAACTGGCTGCTTGGTCAGACGTTGCTCACGCAATATCACATTGCTGCCAATGAATTGCCTGAGGCAGAAAAACTCGCGGAACATCTGGCGCGCACGGGATCTGGTAACCAGGGGCTGCGTATAACCTATTCTTCAGTGCTTGAAGCCCGTGGTCTGCCTCGAGCTGCAGAGAAAGAGCTTAAACTGGCCGAAGTTATTGAGCCAAGCAACCTGGAGCTGGAACGCCAGCAGGCCTATGTAGCGCTGGATCTTCAGGAATGGCGGCAGGCCGATGAACTTACCGATGACGTCATTGCCCGTAGCCCGGATGATGAAGCAACGCTGCGCCTGGCCCGCATACGCGATGTTCACAAAATGTCAGAGCTGCGGATCAGCGGCACGCAGGGGATTTCCTCCGATAGCCCGGTCAGTGGTAAGAATGACTTCAACATCAATACCGCCATTTACAGCCCGCCGATCAATGATAACTGGCGACTGTTTACCGGATTCAACTTTGCCACTGGTGAATTTGAAGAAGGAAAGGGTATCAACCGTGACCTGGCTGCCGGTGCGGAATGGACCTCACGCGATAATTGGGCGGAAATGGAAGTTTCGGGCCGTAACTATGGCGATGGTCAGAAAATTGGTGGGCGTCTTTCAGCCTGGCATGATTTTAATGATAACTGGCGCGTTGGCGGTTCGGCGGAGCGTCTTTCACGTAATACCCCGCTTCGCGCATTGCGTAGCGGTGTGTACGCAAACGGCGGGGATATGTTTGTCCGCTGGTATCAAAATGAACGACGAGAGTATCAGTTGTCGTTTGCCGCATCACATTTCTCGGATGGTAACGATCGTATCGAGTACGGGTTGAGCGGAAAAGAGCGCATGTGGACGACGCCGCGCTTCACGCTGGACTTCACACCGGGCATCGGCGGAAGTACCAACACCAAAGAGAATGTGCCGTATTACAACCCTAAGAGTGATTTTTCCGTTGTACCAGGGCTTGCCGCAGAGCAGGTTCTTTACCGCCACTATGACACTGTGTGGACGCAGCAAGGCGTGGCTGGCGTAGGTGGCTACTGGCAGCAAGGTGAAGACGTGGGCGCCATCGTTCAGGTGGGATACGGACAGCGGCTTAAATGGAACAACGTCGTGGATGGCGGGGTGATGTTGGTGTGGGATAAACGCCCCTACGACGGTAAACGTGAGCGGAATATCTCCCTCGCTTTCGATTTGAATGTCAGGTTTTAAGGACTGTACATGTTTAAAAGATGCCTATGGGTTAGCGCATTAATCGCTGGCTGGTTGATGATCACTGCGTGCAGTAGCGCGCACAATACGACCCCGCGCTACGTTCCTCCGGCGGAGCGATCTCCGCTTGCTGCTGATCATCCATGGCCGAAAAATAGCTTCCTGGTGCTGGGCTATCACGATGTAGAGGACGGCGCGGCAGATCAGCGATACCTCTCTGTGCGTACCAGTGCGCTGAGCGATCAGATGGGATGGCTACGTGACAACGGTTATAACCCGATCAGTGTGCAGCAAATTCTGGATGCGCATGACGGGAAAATCGTGCTGCCGGAAAAAGCGGTATTACTCACCTTTGATGATGGTTATAGCAGTTTTTATACCCGCGTGTGGCCGCTGCTGAAAGCCTATAACTGGCCAGCACTGTGGGCACCGGTGGGCAGCTGGGTTGATTCTCCCGCCAATAAAAAAGTTGATTTTGGTGGGCTGATGACGGCGCGAGACAAATTTGCCACCTGGAAAATGGTCGAGGAAATGGGGAAATCGCCGCTGGTTGAAATTGGTGCGCATACATGGGCATCGCATTTCGGTGGTGAAGCGAACCCGCAGGGAAGTAAAGAACCTGCTGTGGCAAACCGTCTGTACGATAAAAAGACCGGCACTTACGAAACGGACGAACAGTACAATCGCCGTATTAACACTGATATCTCTTTAATCACAAACAAAATAAAATCTGTAACCGGGAAATCGCCACGCGCATGGGTCTGGCCTTATGGCGCAGCCAATGGCACGACGTTAAGTCTGGCCAAAGAGCACGGTTACAAGATGGCGTTTACGCTCAACGAAGGGCTTGCGAATGCCGCGTTTCTGGATGATATCCCCCGTGTTCTGATATCTGATAACCCATCCCTTAAGCGCTTTGCCAGCCAGGTCGGCCAGGTGCGTGAACCTCAGACGATGCGCGTTATGCATATCGATCTGGATTATGTGTATGACAAAGATCCTGCCCAACAACGTAGAAATATCGACAAGCTGATCCAGCGTGTCTATGACATGCGTATTTCTCATGTTTTCCTGCAGGCGTATGCCGATCCACAAGGTGACGGAAATATTCACGAGCTTTATTTCCCTAACCGCTGGCTGCCGATGCGTGCCGATCTCTTTAACTATATCTCCTGGCAATTACAAACGCGGGCAGGGGTTACCGTTTATGCCTGGATGCCGGTGCTGGCTTTTGGTCTCGACGACGCTATTCCACGCGTGACGGCATGGGATCCGAAAACCGGACGTAGCGCGATTAATCGTGAGCAGTATGTTCGTCTTTCTCCCTGGGATAGCGAAGCGCGTAAGCGTATCACCGAGATTTATGAAGATCTGGCGAAGCATGCCAGTTTCAAAGGGATTCTGTTCCATGATGATGCTTTCCTGACGGATTTTGAAGATGCGTCGCCGGAGGCTTTAGCCGCATACCGTGCCGCAGGCCTTCCGGGCAGTATTGAGCAAATTCGTAACGATCCTCAGGCATTCGAACGTTGGACTCGCCTGAAAAGTAAGATGCTGACCGACTTTACAAAGGAACTGACCCGCGCGGTACGTAATATTCGCGGCCCACAGGTACAAACCGCACGCAATATTTACGCCATGCCGGTGCTGGAACCAGAAAGTGAAGCCTGGTTCGCGCAGAACCTGAATGATTTCCTCAATACCTATGACTGGACAGCACCGATGGCAATGCCATTGATGGAGAATATTCCGGCCAATGATGCCAACGCCTGGCTGGACAGACTGGTGAATGCCGTTGCACAAACGCCCGGAGCGCTGGATAAGACCGTGTTTGAACTGCAAGCACGAGACTGGCGTAAGTCCGGGGAACAGGCCGAAATCAGCGGTAAACAAATAGCCGAGTGGATGCGCCAGCTTAAGTTAAGCGGTGCGGGCAACTATGGTTATTACCCGGATGATTTCATCAGCGACAAACCCGAGATGTCAGAGATTCGCTCGACGTTCTCATCATACTGGTACCCGCAAAAATGACCGATCGCATTATTGCTTTCCTGATTCTTTGCCTGATGTTCAGTCTGCCGTTTGGCGTGGCTGTCGTTTTTACAGGTGAAGTGATGCTGAACTTCGTCTTCTTCTGGCCCTTGTTCATGTCGGCTTTGTGGATAAGCGGTGGGGTTTACTTCTGGTTTTACCGTGAACGCCACTGGAAATGGGGAGAGGAAACACCGCCGCCGACGCTTGAAGGAAATCCGCTGATTTCGATCTTGATCCCTTGTTATAACGAAGGGATCAATGCGCGTGAAACGATCGGTGCAGCGCTGGCGCAGCGTTATACAAATATTGAAGTTATTGCCATTAACGACGGTTCGACAGATGACACGCACGACGTGCTTGAACAACTGGCAACGGAATACCCGAGCCTGCGGGTGATTCATTTAGCCGAGAACCAGGGGAAAGCCCTGGCGCTCAGGACCGGCGCAGCGGCGGCCCGCAGTGATTATCTTGTCTGCATTGATGGTGATGCTTTACTGGATCGCGATGCCGTCGCCTATATTGTCGCCCCGTTGATACAGTTCCCGCGTGTCGGGGCGGTGACCGGAAACCCGCGCATTCGTACCCGTTCCACGTTAATTGGTCGTGTACAGGTCGGTGAATTCTCCTCGATTATCGGCTTGATTAAGCGCACTCAGCGAGTCTATGGGCAGATCTTTACCGTTTCTGGCGTCATTGCGGCATTTCGTCGTCGTGCTCTGGCTGAGGTGGGGTACTGGAGCCCGGACATGATCACTGAAGATATCGATATCAGTTGGAAGCTGCAATTGCGCCACTGGTCAGTATTCTTTGAACCACGAGCACTGTGCTGGATCCTGATGCCTGAAACATTAAGAGGATTGTGGAAACAGCGTCTGCGCTGGGCTCAAGGTGGTGCGGAAGTATTTATTGTTAACATGCGTCGCCTGTGGTCTTGGGAATTTCGCCGCATGTGGCCGCTGTTCCTTGAGTTCTGTTTTTCTACCGCCTGGTCATTTGCCTATGCGGTCAGCATTGTGCTGTTCCTTTGCGGGTTATTTTTCCCAATGCCAGACTCGCTATACGTGCAAAACCTGTTCCCGCCAGCATTTACCGGGCTAATACTCGGCGTGGTTTGCTTGCTGCAGTTTGCGGTGAGTCTGATGATTGAACGGCGCTATGAAAAAGGTATCGGCGCTTCGTTGTTCTGGATCATCTGGTTCCCGGTGGTGTACTGGATGCTGAGTCTGTTCACCACGCTGGTCGCTTTCCCCAAAGTGATGCTTAAACGCAAACGCGGCAGAGCGCGTTGGGTAAGCCCTGACCGTGGAATTGGGAGGATAGAATCATGAGCCAGCCACTCATCTTTACCGAACAGCGACTTCTGCCACGTGTAATAGACGTTCTGCTAACGTTTTTTGCCTGGGTTGGATTTCTGTACCTGATCTATAAAGGGCTGGTTACGGCACTGGCTCATTCACCCTTTATGGGCGTGAGGCCGTTTTTCACAACTCTGGATACGGTCACTTTTTACATCCTGATCGCATTGATAAACGGTCTGGTGCTCATTGGCTGGGCGAAGTACAACCAGTATCGCTTCCGTGTGGAACGACGCAGTCGCAGGCCTGGGCTTGAAGATCATGAGCTGGCAGAAAGTTTGCGAATTACCCGAGAACTGGTTACCGAGCTGAATAAGGCGAGGGTGCTTACGGTTCATCACCATGAGAATGGTGAAATCGACTATGTGGAAGTGGACAGGCATATTGCCGATAACCGCTTGCCGCCGCCAACACCTGCAATGCTTGAGATGCTACCGTCAGCCAGGGAACGGTTGCACGAAGAAATGAATCGGTGACAGAGAACCTTTGACCCTTGGACTGGATTACGTTCACGGGTTGTATCGTTCCACAGAAGTGAAGAACATGAGGTGAACGTAATCGTGTGCCGGAGCTAATCTGCGACAATTTCAGCCGCCAGCAGCAGCCTTCAGACTCGCCTGGGTCTATGATTACTCCCAGGACAATAAAAATAACTGAGGTAATGTCGTGGATAAAGAGTTACTGGAAGCAGGTTACCGGGCCTATACCGGCGAGAAGGTTGATGTCTATTTCAATACGGCGATATGCCAGCATTCGGGTAATTGTGTGCGGGGAAGCGCGAAGCTTTTTAACCTGAAACGTAAACCGTGGATCATCCCGGATGAAGTTGATGTCGCGACGGTCATTAAGGTTATCGATACCTGTCCGAGCGGTGCGCTTAAATATCGCCAGAAATGAGTGAGAAGACCATGGATATTCTTGAAGGGCACAACAAGTTTTATGTTAACGATGCCGAGGGCAATCAGGTTGCTGAGATTGTCTTCGTGCCGACGGGTGAACATCTGAGCATCATTGAACATACTGATGTTGACCCCAGCCTGAAAGGTCAGGGAGTCGGCAAGCTGCTGGTGGAGAAAGTGGTGGAAAAAATGCGCCGCGAAAACCGTAAAGTGATCCCGCTCTGTCCGTTTGCCAAACATGAGTTTGATAAAACTCGCGAGTACGACGACATTCGTGCCTGAGTTTTACTTTTCACCGGATGACGCAACGCGCATCCGGTGCGTCCACAATAGTTCCCCTCATCGGGCATATTACTCCCGATGCAGCAGATCCTGATAAATCCCCGTCAGTACCCCTTGTGGGCCAAACTCCTTTTTAATCCACTGTGTCACCCGCCCGGTTGCCGAGTGCTGGGTCGCCAGTAGCATGCGCGAATCCTGGCGTGGGTTATGGATCTGTCGCGTCACCAGCAGCGATTTTTCCATTGCTTCGCGCACCATATAGTCGGGTAGAAAACCGATGCCTTCGCCGAGGATCTGACACTGGCACTTGGTATTAAAATCGGGCACCAGGATTGATTCCTGCCCGTGCAGCAGCCAGCCGACCTTCTTGTTAATAGTGTGCGCGGTATCTTCTACCATGATGTTCGGGTACAAACGCAGCTGACTCTCTGAAATCGGCTCAGGCATAAAGGCCAGCGGGTGATCAGGTGCGATGGCGAACGACCAGCGGATCGCGCCAATCTCGGTGTAATCGATCCCGCCACCGTCCAGTAGCGTGTCTGGCGCGCCAATGGCGATATTGGCCTGGTTATTGATGATGGAATCCCAGACGCCGTTATAGACCTCCGTGGTCACGGTTATCTGGCAGGTTGGAAACTGTTTCTTAAGTACCTGTAACAGTCGCGCGGTATGCTTCGGGGTATACAGCAGTTGATTAATACAAATGCGCACCCGAGCCTCAATGCCCTGGGAGATCGTATCAATGCTGCGCTTGATGGCGTGAAAGTCGTTGAGCAGGTCTGTCGCTTTACGAAAGAAATAGCGCCCGGACTCGGTCAGCTCAATGCTGCGGGTGCTGCGGGTAAACAGCACCACATCCAGCCCCATTTCCATGCGCTTGATGGTATAACTGATGGCGGAGGTGGTTAAACCCAGCTCCTCGGCGGCCTTGCTGAAGCTGCTGTAGCGGGCAGCCATCGTAAACGCCAGCAGGTTTTCCTCGGTAAATATTGAATTCATTCCTTCTCCCCTGAGTCCACAACCCGCGATACGATGATTGTTGAATGTATTTGTAATCCTTATGGAGAGCAATCAGTTTTGAACAGAATTTAACACTAGGGTTACATTTGATTTGAAGGCAATCACACTTCTGTGTTTTAGTTGCAGGCCGCTATCCGTGCAGCATACCGCTTTATTTCCCCTATGACTGATTAATGGCTGAAAGACCGTTAGTCATAAGAGAAAGATTGCACTACAGCACATTTTGTTCTCATTATTAAATTTGTTTCAACAATCGACTCACTTACGATGAATGAAATTTAAGCGGATGTTATTCTCCGTACTCTGTTGCTATTCTCAGGTTATCGGATATTTAAAAAGTCTAAAAAACTGCAGGAGAGCGATTATGTCAGAGAAAGAACTCATTACTGAATTTCTGCTGGCGGCAGAACAGGGCAATGCCGAAGGATTAAAATCCTGTCTGGCAAATAATGTGGATATTAATGCTACTAACCGCCAGGGCCGTACCGCCATAATTATTGCCAGCCTGAATAAGCATTATGACTGCGTTTCTTTATTGATTGACGCCGGTGCCGATATTAATAAACAAGATCAAACTTGTTTTAACCCCTTCCTGATTAGCTGCCTGACTAATGATTTAACGCTGCTGCGTACGGTATTACCTGCCAATCCCGATCTCGAACGACTGAGCCGTTTTGGCGGCGTTGGTATTACGCCAGCCAGCGAAAAAGGTCACGTTGAGATCGTACGTGAATTACTGCAGCGTACCGATATCAATGTAAACCATACCAACTTTGTCGGCTGGACGCCGTTGCTGGAAGCCATCGTACTTAATGATGGCGGCGCGAAGCAGCAGGAAATCGTCAAGCTGCTGCTCGACAATGGCGCTAACCCGCACATGACGGATAAATACGGTAAAACCCCGCTGGAACTGGCGCGGGAGAAAGGGTTCCATGAAATCGCCGAGCTGCTGATTGCCGCCGGAGCCTGACAGAGGAGCGCCACTATCGCCACGCCATCACGGCGATGCGTGAGGGCGCTAACTGCAGACGGCGCGTTTCTTGCGTATCGGGGAACGGGGCGAGTTGAACAGGTTTTTTCCCGCGCGGTGAACCTGTTCATACCGGAACAGCAGCGATTGTTTACGTTATTGAGTGAGTGCTGCGATAACGCGCCTAACAGCTGTCGGCTGGCGCTGACGCATTGCGAAGATCTGTTTCAACCCGGTGAGCCGGTGAGTTTTACGCAGTCAGGAATCGCTGTTGGTTATGATAAATGGATAGAGACCTCTGGTTGCCTGATGTGGCAAATGCCTCGTGGGTCGCCAGATGCAGAGCGCTTCACCACAATATCCTGGCGCCACTGGGCAGAGGTTATCCGCCAACAGCTTAATCGCGACGACACATTATTTCTGTACCAGGGGGATAATCCGTTTTACCAGGAAATTACTCGTGAATTACAACTGCGCCGCCAAAGTTTAATAACGGCGCTGAGTACGGGAGAAAATATCTGTGTTGCGGTCAGCGATTTAATTGGTCTTGGAATAGGGCTGACGCCATCGTCTGATGATTATTTAGTAGGCCTGAGTACAATTTTATTTATTAGTGGGCATCCGCTGAATAAGTATCGACAAGATTTTTTAACGGCATTACAGATTGCCGGAAATAACACAACCTTACTCAGCAAAATAACGCTGGAAGAGGCGTTTCATCAACGTTATCGGGAAAGTGTCACGCGGTTGGTGACCCATATTATTACTGAGCAACCACACGTTGCTACGAAATTTATTACTGACATTAAAAATATCGGCTCAAGTTCTGGCTGCGACATGCTGTACGGCATGGTGGATGCCTGCGCCCTGAGCCAACGGTCCGGAGGGAATTATGTCGATCAGGATAGTTGTTAAAAAGAACACGTATTTTGATTCTGTCTCACTGATGTCTATCTCTACTCGCGCTAATAAGCTTGATGGTGTGGAGCAGGCGTTCGTGGCGATGGCAACGGAAATGAACAAGGGCGTGCTGAAGAATCTCGGTCTGCTTACGCCTGAGCTGGAAGAGGCAAAGAGTGGCGATCTAATGATTGTCATTAAAGGTGCGAGTGAGGCCGCGAACGAGCAAACGTTGGTGGCGATAGAGGAACTGTTCACGCATAAGGAACAAGGTGGGCAGCACGAAGCACGTTATGCCACGCTCGCCAGTGCTAAAAAACATGTCCCCGACAGCAACCTCGCGGTGATATCGGTAAATGGTCTGTTCGCGGCCCGCGAGGCGCGTCAGGCGCTGCAAAACAACCTCAACGTAATGTTGTTTTCTGACAACGTTTCCCTTGATGACGAACTGGCTCTTAAACAGCTGGCGCATGAAAAAGGGTTGTTGATGATGGGGCCTGATTGCGGTACCGCCATTATTAACGGCGCGGCGCTCTGTTTTGGGAACGCGGTGCGTCGCGGCAATATCGGCATTATTGGGGCATCTGGCACCGGTAGTCAGGAGCTCAGTGTACGCATTCACGAATTTGGCGGTGGCATTTCCCAGTTGATCGGCACCGGTGGACGCGATCTGAGCGAGAAGATTGGCGGCCTGATGATGCTCGATGCGATAGGTATGCTGGAGGCCGATCCACAAACTGAGATCATTGCGCTGATCTCTAAACCGCCAGCACCTGCGGTAGCCCGTAAGGTGCTGGAACGTGCGCGCGCCTGCTTTAAACCGGTGGTGGTCTGTTTCCTCGGACGTGAAGCTGCGCCTGCGGACGAAGAGGGTCTGCAGTTCGCTCGCGGCACTAAAGAAGCGGCATTGAAAGCAGTTCTGCTGAGTGGCGTGAAAAAAGAGAGTCTTGATCTGCATCCGCTCAACTGGCCGCTGATTGAAGAAGTTCGCGCCCGTCTGACGCCGCAGCAAAAGTATATTCGCGGACTGTTCTGTGGCGGCACGCTGTGTGATGAAGCGATGTTTGCCGCCATGGAAAAACATGCCGAGGTGTACAGCAACATTCATCCGGACCCGGCGTTCCGCTTGCAGGATCTCAACCGTAGTGTGGCGCATACCTTCCTTGATTTTGGTGATGATGATTTCACCAACGGCAAGCCCCATCCAATGATCGATCCGACCAACCGCATCAGTCGTTTGTTGCAGGAAGCGAGAGATCCTGAAGTCGGCGTGATCGTGATGGATTTCGTCCTTGGATTTGGATCGCATGAAGATCCGGTTGGCGTGATGATCGACGCGATCAATGAAGCGAAAGCCATCGCTGCCGCTGACGGTCGTCCTCTGGAAATTCTCGGCTATGTTCTGGGGACCGACCTGGATACGCCATCGCTGGAAAAACAGTGCCAGATGCTGACTGATGCCGGCGTTATCTGGGCGAGCAGTAGCACCAACACCGGATTGCTGGCGCGTGAATTTATCTGTAAAGGGGAGGAAGCCTGATGAGCCAGACACTGTTTAACCAGCCGCTGAATGTGATTAACGTCGGTATCGCGATGTTCAGCGATGACCTGAAAAAGCAGAACGTGCCCGTTACTCAACTCGACTGGACACCGCCAGGCCAGGGCAATATGCAGGTGGTTGCGGCACTGGATCAGATTGCTGATTCACCGCTGGCAGACAAGATTGCCGCCGCTAACCAGCAGGCGCTGGAACGTATTATTAAGTCGCATCCGGTGCTGATTGGCTATGACCAGGCCATCAATGTGGTACCTGGAATGACCCGTAACACGATTCTGCATGCCGGGCCGCCGATCCGCTGGGAAAAAATGTGCGGTGCGATGAAAGGTGCAGTCACCGGCGCGCTGGTATTTGAAGGGTTGGCGAAAGATCTGGATGAAGCCGCCGAGCTTGCCGCTTCGGGCGAAATTAACTTCTCGCCGTGCCACGAACATGACTGCGTGGGATCGATGGCGGGCGTAACGTCCGCGTCGATGTTCATGCACATCGTGGAGAACAAAACTTACGGCAACCGCGCATATACCAATATGAGCGAGCAGATGGCAAAGATCCTGCGCATGGGAGCGAACGATCAAAGCGTTATCGATCGCCTTAACTGGATGCGTGATGTGATGGGACCGATGCTGCGTGATGCGATGAAACTGGCGGGTGAAATCGATTTACGCCTGATGCTGGCACAGGCGCTGCACATGGGCGATGAGTGCCATAACCGCAACAACGCCGGTACGGCACTGTTAATTCAGGCGCTGACTCCGTGGATTATCCAGACCGGCTATCCGGTTGAGCAACAACGTGAAGTGTTCGAGTTTGTGCTCAGCAGCGACTATTTCTCCGGTCCAACGTGGATGGCGATGTGTAAAGCCGCCATGGATGCTGCGCACGGCATTGAATACAGCACGGTGGTGACGACGATGGCGCGTAATGGCGTTGAGTTCGGCCTGCGTATCAGCGGCTTACCGGGCCAGTGGTTTACCGGTCCGGCACAGCAGGTGATTGGCCCGATGTTCGCGGGCTATAAGCCGGAAGACTCCGGGCGTGATATCGGCGACAGCGCCATTACCGAAACCTACGGTATTGGCGGCTTCGCGATGGCCACCGCACCAGCCATCGTGGCGCTGGTGGGTGGTACGGTTGAAGAAGCCGTCGACTTCTCCCGCCAGATGCGTGAAATCACCCTCGGTGAAAACCCAAACGTCACCATTCCGCTGCTCGGTTTTATGGGCGTGCCAACCGCGATCGACATTACGCGTGTGGGCAGCACCGGTATTCTGCCGGTGATCAACACCGCCATTGCGCACAAAGATGCGGGGATCGGCATGATCGGCGCCGGAATAGTACACCCGCCGTTCGCCTGCTTTGAAAAGGCGATCCTCAACTGGCGTGACCGCTACTGCTAAAAACAACCACAGGGGCTAACACCGTTAGCCCCACGGTAGCGAAGAGAAAAACGTTGCTTACCTGCAGGGCTGGGCGATCTCCGTGATCGCAAACGATGCTTAACCTGTAAAGGATATTCCATGAACAACATAAAACTAGAATGGAAACGTGGTGACTGGGCGGCTTACTTCGGGCTGATGACCAACAACCTGACTAACCTGCTGACAATGATGGGGCTACTCATTTTTGTTGTCGGGATCCCTACTGAAATTGTCTACGGCCGAATTGCACCCGCCTTTGGTCTGGCGGTGCTGGTGGCCAGCATCTGTTATGCCTGGTTTGGCTTGCAGATGGCGAAACATACCGGGCGTAACGACGTGACGGCGCTGCCGTCCGGGCCAAGCGCACCGTCGATCTTTACTGTGACCTTCCTGGTATTAATGCCGGTGTATCAGCAAACGAAAGACGCCAACTTCGCTATTCAGATAGCGCTGGTATGGTGCTTTGTTGAAGCGTTGATCCTGGTCGGTGGTTCATTCCTCGGTGAGACCATCCGCAAAATGATACCGCGCACAGTGCTGCTTTCCTGTTTATCTGGCCTGGGTCTGTTGCTGTTGGCAATGAACCCGATGTTGCAGGCATTTGAAGCGCCAACTGTCTCTTTCATCGTCCTGCTGCTGATCTTCATTAACTGGTTTGGTAAGAAACCAATTTTTGCCCGCATTCCTACCGGTTTGCTGCTGCTGATTGCCGGTACGGCATTGGCGTGGATCTCCGGCTTGCAAAGCCCTGAAGCGATCAAAGCCTCAATGTCCTCTTTTGGCTTTAACCCGCCGGAAGTCCATGTCGACAGCTTCCTGCAAGGCCTGCCGCACGCGCTGCCGTATCTGGCTTCTGCGGTTCCTCTGGGTCTGGCGAACTATATTTTTGACCTTGAGAATATTGAAAGTGCGCACGCGGCGGGAGATGAGTACAACACCCGTAAGGTCATGATGGCGAACGGTTTTGCATCCATGCTTGGCTGTATGTTGGGGAACCCGTTCCCGGTCACCGTCTACGTTGGACATGCGGGCTGGAAAGCGATGGGAGCCAGTATTGGTTATACCCTCGCATCGGGTATCACCATGTTCCTGGTGCCGTTGTTTGGTCTGGGGGCGTTTATGCTCGCCATTATTCCGATGACCGCGATAGTGCCGATCCTGGTGTTTATCGGCGTAGTGACCGCCAATCAGGTGGTACGAGAAACGCCCAAAGTCGAGGTCCCCGTCATCTTCATCTGTCTGTTCCCATGGATTGCCAACTGGGCGCTGACCATCGTCAACAGCGTGATGGGCGCGGCCGGAACGTCAGCGGCGAAACTGGGTAGCGATCTGTTGCACAGCAAAGGCGTGTATTACGACGGGCTGGTTCATCTGGGAAGCGGCGCGCCGTTGGCCAGTATGTTGTGGGGCTGTGTCGCTATCTTCGCCATTATGAACAAGCCACTGCGCGGTGCGGTTGCCGCAGCCTTCGGCGCACTGCTGTCGCTGTTTGGTGTGATCCACTCCCCGGCGGTTGGCTTTGCGGAAGGCAGTTCGATGATGTTTGTTCTGGCCTACCTGATGATGAGCGGCATGTTTGTCATCAAACATGTTCTCGACAGCCGTGAAGCGGTAACTGCGCCTGAGCAGGAACCAACGAAAACTACCTGAATCGCCTGCAAGCGGAAGATGACACTATGAAAGAACTTGTGGTCGTTGCCATTGGCGGCAACAGCATTATCAAAGATAACGCCAGCCAGTCGATTGAGCACCAGGCTGAAGCGGTGAAAGCGGTCGCAGATACGGTGCTGGAGATGTTGGCATCGGACTACAACATTGTGCTGACGCACGGTAACGGGCCACAGGTTGGACTCGATCTGCGGCGTGCGGAAATCGCGCATGAGCGTGAAGGTTTACCACTCACCCCGCTGGCCAACTGCGTAGCCGATACCCAGGGGGGCATCGGCTACCTGATCCAGCAGGCGTTAAATAACCGTCTGGCGCGTCGCGGGGAGCAGAAAGCGGTGACCGTGGTGACGCAGGTGGAGGTCGACAAGAACGATCCCGGTTTTGCTAATCCGACCAAGCCTATCGGGGCGTTCTTTAGCGAAGCGCAGCGTGATGAGCTACAGCGGGTCAATCTGGGCTGGCGTTTTGTGGAGGATTCCGGGCGCGGTTACCGTCGTGTTGTTGCGTCTCCGGAGCCAAAGCGCATTGTCGAAGCGGAGGCGATTAAAACGCTGACCCAGCAGGGCTTTGTGGTGATTGGCGCGGGGGGCGGTGGGATCCCGGTAGTGCGTAGCGAGCAGGGGGATTATCACAGCGTGGACGCGGTGATTGATAAAGATCTCTCTACCGCGCTGTTGGCGCAGGAGATCCGCGCTGACATCCTGGTGATCACCACCGGTGTAGAGAAAGTGTGTATTCACTTCGGCAAACCTAACCAGCAGGCGCTGGACACGGTCGATATCGCGACGATGACCCGTTACATGCAGGAAGGGCATTTCCCGCCGGGCAGCATGTTACCCAAAATTGTTGCCAGCCTGACATTCCTGGCGCGTGGCGGTAAGCGGGTGATTATCACCACGCCAGAATGTCTTCCTGCCGCGCTGCGTGGTGAAACGGGTACCCATATTGTACATTCCTGAGAGGAGATGCGAATGAAGGAAAGTAACAGCCGCCGTGAGTTTTTAAGCCAGAGCGGAAAAATGGTGACCGCTGCCGCGTTGTTTGGCGCGGTGGCCCCGGTCGCGTATGCTGCTAATCCTGTCGGGACAACCAGTGGCGCGAAAAGCACAATGACGATTAACGATAAACACTATTATCTGGATAACGTTCTGCTGGAAGCGGGATTTGATTACGAAAACGCCGTGGTGGTACATACCCGTACCGCGCTACAAACTGTCGAAATTCAGGACGGAAAGATTGTTGCGCTGCGTGAGAATAAGCAGCATCCGGATGCGACGTTGCCACACTACGATGCAGGCGGAAAGTTGATGCTTCCTGCCATGCGAGATATGCACATCCATCTGGATAAAACTTTTTATGGTGGCCCGTGGCGCTCACTTAATCGTCCTGCGGGCACTACCATTCAGGATATGATCCGCCTGGAGCAAAAGCTGCTGCCCGAGCTACAACCGTACACCCAGGAGCGCGCGGAAAAGCTTATTGACCTGCTGCAGTCAAAAGGTACATCGATTGCGCGCAGCCACTGCAATATTGAGCCGGTTTCCGGACTGAAAAATCTGGAAAACTTACAGGCGGTGCTGGCGCGTCGTCAGCCCGGTTTTGCCTGTGAGATCGTGGCGTTTCCCCAGCATGGTCTGCTGTTATCAAAGTCTGAACCGCTGATGCGTGAAGCGATGCAGGCGGGAGCACACTACGTTGGCGGGCTGGATCCGACCAGCGTGGATGGGGCGATGGAGAAATCCCTCGATACTATGTTCCAGATTGCGCTGGATTACGATAAAGGCGTGGATATCCATCTGCATGAAACCAGTCCGGCTGGCGTTGCGGCGGTGAATTACATGGTGGAGACCGTGGAGAAAACGCCACAGCTGAAGGGTAAACTGACCATCAGCCACGCTTTTGCATTGTCTACGCTTAATGAGCAGCAGGTGGATGAACTGGCGACCCGCATGGTGGCTCAGCAAATTACTATTGCCTCGACGGTGCCGATTGGCACGATGCACATGCCGTTGAAACAACTGCGTGACAAAGGTGTGGTGGTGATTACCGGTACCGACAGCGTGATCGACCACTGGTCACCGTATGGGCTGGGGGACATGCTGGAGAAGGCGAATCTATACGCGCAGCTCTATATTCGTCCTAATGAGCTGAATCTGTCACGGGCGCTGTTCCTCGCCACCGGCGATGTGCTGCCGTTGAATGATAAAGGTGAGCGCGTCTGGCCAAAAGCGCAGGATGAGGCCAGTTTTGTACTGGTTGATGCCTCCTGCTCAGCAGAAGCGGTTGCAAGGATCTCTCCACGTACAGCGACCTTCCATAAAGGGCAACTGGTGTGGGGAAATGTCGCCAGCTAGCGTCATTCCACGCGCAGTGGCACAGGCTGCTGCGCGTTTCCTCTCTTTTTCGTTCCTAACCCATGATGCCCATATAGCCGTGGATCCCCATATACAATCCGACCATGCCGATGAGTGCGCTGGAAAAATAGGGGGCTTTACGTGCCAGTGTGTTAAATCCGCTCCAGCGTTTTGCCGCCTGCTGCACGCTGATTGCCGCACCGACACCTACCGTCACCAGCGTCAGCGCCAGCCCGAGGCTAAAGCACAGCACCATTGTTGCTCCCAGCGTGAAGGCTTTGAGCTGGATGCAGATCAGCAAGACCGTAATCGCTGCTGGGCACGGGATCAGCCCCCCGGTCAGGCCAAAAAGTAAAATTTGCCCGTTAGTGACGTCTTTACCCTGAAAGCGACGCTGGATGTCGGTGGCATGTGCCCGTTCGTGAGCGTCCTGATACTCTTTCGAACCTTCGGTGAGTTCTGCCAGCACGGCATGGTCATGATCGTGGTCGTGATGATGGTGGTGATCGTCATCATGGTTATGATGCTCATGGTGCTCATGGTGCTCATGGTGCTCATGGTGCTCATGGTGGTGATGTTCGTGATCATGGTCGTGCTCGTGATGCGTCTGGGTCAGCCAGTTCTGTTCGCCTTGCCATGTCCGCCAGAACATCCACATTGCCGTGCCCAGAATGATGATGGCAGAGACAAACTGCAGCCAGGGTTCGACGGCCTGGGCGGTAAACGCTTTGCTGATATACATCCCGCCGAGCGCAATCAACCACACCACAGCGGTATGTGACAGCGTAGCCGCCAGCCCCAGCATCACCGCCTGTTTGATGGTTCCTTTAATGGCGATAATAAATGCCGCCATCATCGTCTTGGAATGTCCCGGTTCCAGACCGTGTAACACGCCCAATAAAATCGCGCTGGGAATAAAGAACCAGGCATTACCTTGCTGAAGAAGCGTAGAAAACTCACCCATGAGAATGATTCTTAGTTGTTTTGTTTCGCCAGATTCTACTCCCCCCCAGTACAGAATACTACCCCCCAGTAGATCGGCGCGGTATAGTGAGCCGTGATTTATGCAACGGGGACAGGACGATGTCACATACGATCCGCGACAAACAAAAGCTCAAGGCCCGTGCCAGTAAGATTCAGGGGCAGGTGGCGGCGCTGAAAACCATGCTTGATGAACCGCATGAATGCGCGGCGGTGTTACAACAGATTGCGGCGATCCGCGGGGCGGTAAACGGGTTAATGCGAGAAGTGATTAAAGGTCACCTGACTGAGCATATTGTGCATCAGGGCGATGAAATAAAACGCGAAGAAGATTTGGATGTGGTGCTGAAGGTACTGGATTCCTACATCAAGTAAGGCGATATGCGGCTCATTCACCCACTGATGAATGAGCCGTTGCATAACATTTTTAGCCGAAAAACATCACCGAAACACACAGCAGACCCACAATCAGGGTAATCAAATTGCCCACTGAACGGTACGGCTTCAGAGCCGGGATCAAATAGGTCGACAGCGTCGGCATGATGAAAAGAATCATGGCGATGAGCGGCCCGCTGATTGCGTAAATCATTGAGATGGCATTCGGGTTAATGCAGCAAATGATAAACGTGATCGTCGAGACCAGCATGATCGACAGGGCGCGGTTAAAGGCCCGGCTTTTCTTCACTCCCACCTGATGCAACGACGTTTTTACGACTTCGGTTGCTCCTTCAATCACGCCAAAGTACGTACCCAGAAACGATTTTGACATCGCCACAATGGCTACGATAATCCCTGAAATCGACAGCCATGCAGGGGCGTTCGGCATCATTGAGAGCGCTGACAAAATCGTCACGCCTTCATTTCTTGCGTCTTCAATATAATTTACTGGAATAGAAAGTAAGCAGCTGAAGACGAAAAACAGCACGCTCAGACAGATGATTACGTAGGCTACTTTCATGATTTTTTTGCATTTACCCATGGCCTGCTCGCCGTATTTCTCGCGTCTGTCGATGGCAAACGTGGAGATGATTGGCGTATGGCTAAAAGCAAAAACCATCACGGGGATTGATATCCATACCTGATGAAGCGTGTGTTGATCGAAAGACATCTGGCCGGTGAGTAACGTAGGCTGCCAGCTTCCGGTCAGATAGAGCGAAAGGAACAAAAAGTAAGCGATGAGAGGGAACACCAGAAATCCCATCACCCGAATAGTGGCTTGTCGCCCCATCAGAAAAATGAGATTCAGTACCAGCACCACGCCAAGGCTGACGAGCATGCGGATGCGTAGATCCACGGTGATATGTTTTGCCAGCTGTTCTGTGAGGGAGTTGGTGATTGCCACGGCGTAGATCAGCACGACCACAAAGAAGGCAACAAAATAGAGAGTGGTGATTAAGCTACCAATCTTTTTGCCGTAGTAGTGCGTTACCGCACCGGTGATCCCTTCACCAGCTGACGTTTTCGATGACAGGATAAACTGGCACAGAGCCTTGTGTGGCCAGTAAGTTAAAGGCCAGGCAACAAGTGCGGTGATAAACAATACGACCGCCCCAGCAGAACCCAGTTGTATGGGGAGAAATAGGGTTCCTGCGCCGACGGCAGTCCCATATAACGCGAAGCTCCAGAGAGTCTCTTCTTTTGACCAAATTTTCGACATTATTTGAACGTATCAACTATAAAATAAACAAAAAGAAGCGCAATTTACCACAAATGAGAGGTGCTGGGGGAGGTGTGAACAAGTGGGCTGGTGAATGGATGAATAGCCGGAATCGGGATAATTCCGACTATTCGTTGAATTATCAGGCAGTAACGCGCTGTTGACGGCGCTTCATCACGCGTTCACGCACCGTGTCGTATGCCCAGTTATAAAACATGGTGTACGGCAGGAAGAACAGGAAGAAACCTATTTCTAGCGTGAATGCCTGCAGCAGACTGACGCTCAGCACATACGACACGATGGTTACCCCGATAACGATAAAACCACTTTCGAAACCTAAGGCGTGAAATGCCCGTACTTTCGCCGTACGTTTCACCAGGTGTGACGGCCACAAGCGATCAAACAGGGCGTTATAAATGATATTCCAGATCATCGCTGTGGTAGCCAGGAGTACGGTCAATCCGCCCATTTCCAGCACCGAACGTTGCATCAACCATGCGGTGGTTGGTGCGAGAATAGCGGTGGCAATGCCCTCAAAACAGACGGCGTGAAAAATACGTTCCAGTAACGAACGGCGTTGGACTGTATCGTGTTGCATAACGTAAAACCTTCTTTGATGCCCGGATAACGGAATGGTGGAAATTTTATCGTTTTATGTGATATCTAAAAGATAGAATCCATCGATAAAGTAGATAGGTTATGCGTTACTCTCCCGAAGCATTAACAGCATTTGTTGAGACCGTTTCCTGCGGTTCATTTTCTGCGGCAGCGCGGCGGCTGCGTAAAAGTCAGTCCACTATCAGTACGGCGATTGCGCATCTGGAAGCCGATCTCGGTTTTGCGCTATTTGATCGTTCCTCGCGCCAGCCGACGCTCACTGAACAAGGTAAACGGGTACTTGGCTACGTTCAGGCGATTTTGTCAGCGAGCGATCGTCTGGATGAAGCTGCTATTTCACTTTCAGGCGCAACGGAAGCGCGTTTGACGTTTGTGCTTTCTGACACGCTGCATCCGGATGTGCTGGAAGAATTGATGGTGCAGTTTGACCGCCTGTTTCCCCATACCGAGTTTGAATGTCTGATTGGCGAAGATGAAGATGTGATCGATCTGCTGCAAAAGGGACGAGCTCAGGTTGGGCTTATTGAGGCGCGCGAGGACTATCCAACGGATATGGGCGTCACTCGTCTGCCAATGCAAACCTGGATGGGGTTATATGTGGCGGCCTCGCATCCGCTGGCTACGCAAAACAACCTGCAATGGGAGCAGCTCCACACCTGGCGCGAACTGCGGTTGAATACCTATCTGGAAAGCGGCACTAACGTGGCGCGTGGTCCCGTATGGTCTGCTCCTAACTATCTGTTATTGCTGAGTATGGCGGTTCAGGGGTTTGGCTGGTGCGCGCTACCTTGCGCGCTGGTGGAAGAATTTGCGGCACAAAAACCGCTGGTACAGTTGAAGATGCCCGGCTGGCCAAAGGCTATCTCTATCGACCTGCTGTGGAATAAGAAATCGCCTCCTGGCGTGGCGGGAAGCTGGTTACGCGACCATTTACAGCAGAGTGGCGTTCAGATGACCAATAAATGATACGAAATTCCTTTGTGATAAAAATCACCATTTTTAAACAACTGTGATAACTATCTTTAACAATCATCTACTATTGCGATGTTATTTTGCGCTGAGGTGGTGATGAAAGAGGTTGTGATAGTGGGGGCGTTAAGGACACCCATTGGCTGCTTCCAGGGGACGCTGGCGCGTCATTCTGCCGTTGAGCTAGGCAGCATGGTGGTCAGGGCGTTACTGGAACGCACAGGCGTGGATGTCCATGCTGTTGACGAAGTGATCCTCGGGCAGGTGCTCACCGCAGGAGCCGGGCAGAATCCCGCGCGCCAGTCTGCTATCAATGGGGGATTACCCAATACCGTTTCTGCTATCACTATTAACGATGTTTGTGGTTCGGGCCTCAAAGCGCTGCATCTGGCAACGCAGGCTATCCAGTGTGGTGAAGCCGATATTGTGATTGCTGGTGGACAAGAGAATATGAGCCGCGCACCGCATGTTCTCACCGACAGCCGCACCGGCGCGCAATTGGGCAATAGCCAACTGGTGGACAGCCTGGTGCATGACGGTTTGTGGGACGCTTTCAACGATTACCATATGGGCGTCACCGCCGAAAACCTGGCGCGGGAATACGGAATTAGCCGCGAATTGCAGGATGACTACGCGCTTCGCTCTCAGCATAAAGCGCGTATGGCGATCGACGCCGGGCGTTTTAAAGATGAGATTGTGCCGGTCGTGACCCAACGTAACGGACAATCGATCGTTGTTGATACCGATGAACAGCCGAGAACGGATGCCAGTGCTGAAGGGCTGGCGCGACTGGATCCCGCATTTGATCGTTCAGGCTCTGTCACGGCGGGCAATGCGTCGTCGATAAATGATGGCGCCGCAGCCGTGATGATGATGAGCGAAGCCAAGGCGCAGGAGCTGAATTTGCCCATACTGGCGCGTATTCGAGCTTTTGCCAGCGTCGGGGTCGATCCTGCGCTAATGGGGATTGCGCCAGTGTATGCTACCCGTCGCTGTCTTGAACGAGTCGGCTGGCAGCTGGCTGATGTTGATCTTATCGAAGCTAACGAAGCATTTGCTGCCCAGGCGTTATCGGTGGGAAAAGTGCTGGAATGGGATGAGAGGCGGGTCAATGTCAATGGTGGAGCCATCGCGCTTGGCCATCCTATTGGCGCATCCGGCTGTCGTATTCTGGTGTCGTTGGTACATGAGATGGTCAAACGTCAGGCGCGAAAAGGCCTGGCTACGCTGTGTATCGGTGGCGGCCAGGGCGTCGCGCTCGCCATTGAACGAGACTGAAGCGCTTTATACTCCCCTTTCAAACACGCTCTTCTGCTGCGCTGTCCCATGCAAATGTGACAGCGTCGGTGAGTGATATCTTTAATACAAGCACACAAGAATTCATGCCTGAATACCGTCATACTTCAAGTTGCCTGGATGTTAGCTGTGCGTTACTTGGCTTACCATGAGTCTCGCCCTTACGGACCGCCGCTCCGCAGTGTTCAAAACGGCTCCTGGCCCTAGTCACTAACTTGTGTAAGCTCCCGGGGCTTCGCTCTGTTGCCACCTACAGGCCACCCGAATTATTTTGGGTATAGTTTTACCTTCCGCATGGGCTTTGACTTGGCGCGTACGCTACCGTCGTCTTTCTAACCTGCAATATCTCCTTCTTCGGTAGCCGTCCTGGTTAACTCTGTATTTTCAGTGCATTATCTCAACCACTGCTGAATCACTATTTAATTAATTATCTATTTTATTGTTTTATATGGTTTTTATATGCCTTTGCTATCATTTTTTCCGCTATTTTTGAGACCCTAACGTGATCGCAACTACACTTTTGATAATAAGATGCAGAAAAAGTGAAACATCGTTTTAGTTGTAATTGAAAACGTGTTCCGGGAGGGATATCATTAACCCATTAGTTAAAAACGGAACGGTGTTTTGTTATCCGTTCAAGAATTCACGGTCAATTTATCACTGGAGGTAAATGTGGACGTAAGACAAAGCATCCATAGTGCGCATGCTAAAACCCTGGACACTCAGGCGCTGCGCAATGAGTTTTTGGTAGAAGAAGTGTTTGTCGCTGACGAATACACCATGGTTTACAGCCACATCGACCGCATTATTGTTGGCGGCATTATGCCAGTGGCAAAAACCGTTTCCGTGGGTGGCGAAGTGGGCAAACAGTTGGGCGTAACCTACTTCCTGGAACGTCGCGAACTCGGTGTGATCAACATCGGTGGTCCGGGCACAATTACCGTTGACGGCCAGTGCTATGAAATCGGTCACCGCGATGCGTTGTATGTGGGAAAAGGGGCGAAAGAAGTTGTGTTTGCAAGCATCGATGCGACAAAACCAGCCAAGTTCTACTATAACTGCGCACCGGCACATACAGCCTATCCAACCAAAAAAGTGACCCCAGCCGATGTTGCTCCAGTGACTCTGGGTGATGATCTCACCAGTAACCGTCGTACCATCAATAAATATTTTGTACCAGACGTACTGGAAACCTGCCAGTTGAGCATGGGTCTGACGGAACTGGCACCTGGTAATCTGTGGAATACCATGCCGTGCCATACCCATGAACGCCGCATGGAAGTTTATTTCTACTTCAACATGGAAGAAGACACCTGCGTTTTCCATATGATGGGGCAGCCTCAGGAAACGCGTCACATTGTGATGCATAACGAGCAGGCAGTAATTTCTCCAAGCTGGTCTATTCACTCTGGCGTCGGTACAAAAGCTTATACGTTCATTTGGGGCATGGTCGGTGAAAACCAGGTCTTCGATGATATGGACCACGTTGCAGTAAAAGATCTGCGCTAGTTGCGGGCGGCAACCCTGCCTGTCTGTGACAGGCATTATAAAAAGTAAGGATTAATAATGATTTTGAATGCATTCTCTCTTGAAGGTAAAGTCGCCGTTGTGACAGGTTGTGACACTGGTCTGGGGCAGGGTATGGCGCTGGGCCTGGCTGAAGCGGGTTGCGATATCGTGGGTATCAATATTGTTGAGCCGACTGAAACTATCGAACGTGTTACCGCACTGGGCCGCCGCTTTTTAAGTCTGACTGCAGACCTGCGTCAAATCGACGGTATCCCGGCGCTGCTGGAGCGTGCAGTTGCAGAATTCGGTCATATCGACATTCTGGTCAATAACGCAGGTCTTATTCGTCGTGACGACGCGATCGATTTCAGCGAAAAAGACTGGGACGACGTGATGAATCTGAACATTAAGAGCGTGTTCTTTATGTCTCAGGCTGCGGCTAAGCACTTCATCGCGCAGGGCAAGGGCGGCAAAATTATTAACATCGCCTCTATGCTTTCTTTCCAGGGCGGCATCCGCGTTCCGTCTTATACCGCATCAAAAAGTGGTGTAATGGGCGTAACTCGTCTGATGGCGAACGAGTGGGCAAAACACAACATCAACGTTAATGCGATTGCTCCGGGCTATATGGCAACCAACAACACGCAACAGCTGCGTGCTGATGAGCAACGTAGTGCAGAAATTCTCGATCGCATCCCGGCGGGACGTTGGGGATTACCAGACGATCTGAAAGGGCCAATTGTATTCCTGGCGTCCAGTGCATCTGACTACATCAACGGCTATACCGTTGCAGTAGATGGCGGCTGGCTGGCACGTTAACGGGTCTTCTTCCTGTATCGACAAACAAAAACCCTGCCAAACAGCAGGGTTTTTTATCTTTTATCCCTTACATTTCAGATAAGAAGCTAAAAGGGTGACCTGAGAACGGTGGAATTATGCTTTCAGGAAATCTTCGCGTACGGGGGTGAAAGTATCCAGTAATGTGCCTGGTTTTAAACAAACGCAGCCATGCATAATATTGGGTCGCTTGTACAGCGTGTCGCCTGCGCGGACAACATGCTTTTCTTCGCCAATGGTAAATTCAAACTCGCCGGATAACACATAAGTGAGCTGTTCGTGCGGGTGGTTGTGCATCGGACCAATTGCGCCTTGCTCGAAATTCACTTCAACAGCCATCATTTTGCCGTCGTGAGCCAGGATGCGGCGGGTAACGCCGTTGCCCAGATCTTCGAGGGTGGTTTCTTTATGAAAAATAAACATCCGGCGGTCCTGTATTATGTTGAAACAATGTTTCATTAAATTTATATCATAAATAATTAAAAGGAAACGCAGGCTCACAGATGTGGAAAGTTGATCACATCTTTGGTTCACTGGAGCGACACCAACGAACAAGGAAAAAAAGATGAAAACCATCGGTCTGTTAGGCGGTATGAGCTGGGAATCCACTATTCCTTATTATCGACTCATTAATGAAGGTGTGAAGAAACGTCTGGGAGGCCTGCATTCGGCGCAGATCCTGCTGCATAGCGTAGATTTCCACGAGATTGAAGCTTGTCAGTCAAGTGGCGACTGGCAGCAGGCTGGTGAGATTCTGGCGCAGGCCGCCATGGGGCTTCAGCAGGCGGGGGCTCAAGGGATCGTTCTGTGTACCAACACGATGCATAAGGTCGCCGGGGCGATTGAAACGGCCTGCGAGGTGCCGTTCCTGCATATTGCTGATGCAACGGGCAGGGCCATCAGCCAGCAGAAAATGTCTAACGTGGCGCTACTCGGTACGCGCTACACCATGGAGCAGGAGTTTTATCGTGGACGCCTGCAGCAAGAGTTTGGTATTAACACGTTGATCCCCGAACAGGATGACCGGCAGAAGATTAACCAGATAATCTTCGAAGAGCTGTGCCTGGGTGAATTCAGTGACACTTCGCGAGATTATTACCTTAATGTGATTGATGGCCTGGCTCGTCAGGGCGCGCAAGGCGTCATTTTTGGCTGTACCGAGATTGGCCTACTGGTTCCGGCGCAGATGAGTCCGCTGCCGGTGTTTGATACGGCTGCGATTCACGCGGCTGATGCGGTGGAGTTTATGCTGTCGTAAGCGGATCCAAAATAGCATCCAGCGGATCGATCAGAGC
This sequence comes from Citrobacter sp. Cm046, assembly GCF_030333065.1. Lineage (NCBI taxonomy): Bacteria > Pseudomonadati > Pseudomonadota > Gammaproteobacteria > Enterobacterales > Enterobacteriaceae > Citrobacter > Citrobacter sp. Cm046. The sequence goes on from NZ_JAOWGP010000042.1 coordinate 42,486, forward strand.
AGGAAGATGGGCTTGCAAATGTGCCGTAAATGCATCGACCAGTGCGGATGCCGGTCGGTGTAACGGGCGAATCAGGCTAACGGTAAACGGTACGTCGATACTGAAACGTCGAACGACAACGCCGCTGGCGGCATAATCCAATGCAGTGAGTGGGTTTACGACCGAGATCCCTGCGCCGGCACGAACCATCGCGCAAACGGACGCGGCGCTGTGCGTTTCCAGGACCATTCGACGTTTAACCTGATGGTCATTAAACAGGGCATCCAGCAACTGACGGTAACTGTCTGTGCGTGACAGGCTGATGTAATTTTCACCCTGAAAGTCTTCTGGCGTTAGTATGGCTTTCGCACTTAGCGGGTGTCCTGAAGGCAGGACACACACTTCGTTAAGCGTCAGCAGTGCAGTACGTTCAGTGCCTGCGGGCGTGTGCAAGGTCTCCGTCAATCCCAGATCGTGGCGCTGGGCTGAAAGCCACTCCTCAAGCAGCGGTGACTCTTGCGGAACGATGTTCAGACTCACGTCCGGATAGCGAGCCAGAAACGGTTGCAGTAGGGTAGGTAAAAACGATTGTGAAAACACCGGCAGGCAAACAATTGACAGCTCGCCCTGGCGGAATTCTCGCAGGCTTTCTGCGGCATTAACAATGCGATCCAGACCATACCAGGAGCGTTGTACCTCCTCAAATAACCGTAGGCCCTGTACCGTTGGCTGCAGTCGACCACGAGTACGTTCAAACAGCGTTAACCCCAATACTTTCTCAAATCGCGCCAGTTCCCGACTGACTGTGGGTTGCGAAGTGTGTAGCATCCGTGCGGCTTCCGTCAGGTTGCCCGCTGTCATGATGGCGTGAAAGATTTCAATGTGTCGCAGGTTAACGGCAGGCATGGGCGTTCCTCGAATCAGGTAGTACATATCATTTTTGCATAGACTCGCGATAAAACGATATTTTTTATTCTCTTTAGCTTGTGGCGTAATCATAAAAAAATGAATACCGGAGTCCGCTATGCCACGCTCGCTTAATAACACCGATACTGACCTGACCGCCGACAACCTGCTGCGTCTGCCTGCCGAATTTGGCTGCCCGGTATGGGTCTACGATGCGCAGATTATCCTTGCGCAGATCGCTAAACTGAATCAGTTCGACGTGGTGCGCTTTGCCCAGAAGGCATGTTCGAACATTCATATTCTGCGTCTGATGCGCGAGCAGGGCGTGAAGGTGGACTCGGTATCGTTAGGTGAGATTGAACGTGCGCTGGCTGCAGGCTATGTCGCGGGTAAAGATGAGATCGTTTTTACTGCCGATATGATTGATGAAGCGACGCTGGCACGGGTGCATGAGTTACAAATTCCGGTTAATGCCGGGTCAGTGGATATGCTGGAACAGCTTGGTCAGGTATCGCCGGGTCACCGCGTATGGCTGCGCGTCAATCCTGGATTTGGTCACGGGCACAGTCAGAAAACCAATACTGGTGGAGAAAACAGCAAGCACGGAATCTGGTACAGCGATCTGCCAGCAGCGCTGGACGTCATTCAGCGTTATAAACTGAATCTGGTCGGTATTCATATGCATATCGGCTCTGGCGTGGACTACGGACACCTGGAGCAGGTATGTGGCGCGATGGTGCGCCAGGTGATGGAGTTTGGCCAGGATCTCGAGGCGATCTCTGCAGGCGGTGGTTTGTCGATCCCGTACCGCGAAGGAGAAGAGGCGATCAATACCGATCACTATTTCGGTTTGTGGAACGCCGCGCGTGAGCAGATCGCCAGACATCTTGGGCATCCGGTGAAGCTGGAGATTGAGCCGGGACGTTTCCTGGTCGCGGAAGCGGGCGTACTGGTAGCGCAGGTGCGCAGCGTAAAAGAGATGGGGAGCCGCCACTTCGTGTTGATCGATGCAGGTTTTAACGATCTGATGCGCCCGGCGATGTATGGCAGTTATCATCATATCTCCGCGCTGGCGGGGGATGGTCGTTCGCTGGAGCTGGAGCCTCAACGAGAAACCGTTGTTGCGGGTCCGCTGTGCGAGTCCGGCGACGTGTTTACCCAGCAGGAGGGCGGTAAAGTTGAGACCCGTCTGCTGCCTGCGGTGGCACCGGGTGATTATCTGGTACTGCATGATACCGGGGCGTACGGTGCGTCGATGTCGTCGAACTATAATAGCCGCCCGCTACTGCCGGAAGTGCTGTTTGATAACGGAGTGGCGCGGCTGATTCGCCGTCGCCAGACCATTAACGAACTCTTAGCGCTGGAACTATGACGCAATCCTGTTTAATCGTTTGACGATGAATTCCCTGGCTCTGTCAGCGTTGAAACGGAATGTCGGCGTACCAGAGTTGGGTTAAATACATTGGTAATTTCGGGCACCGGGCGTTTTTCCGCCAGCGCCAGCGCCAGTTCAGCGGCCTGCGTTGCCATCGTTACGATAGGATAACGTACCGTTGTCAGCCGTGGGCGCACGTAGCGTGAAACCAGCACATCATCAAAGCCAATCAGTGATATTTCGCCCGGTACATCAATACCATTATCATTTAATACGCCCATGGCACCGGCTGCCATTGAGTCGTTATAACAGGCTACCGCAGTGAAGCTTTTTCCACGACCAAGCAGCTCGGTCATGGCCTGTTCCCCGCCGCTTTCATCCGGTTCACCAAAGGTCACCAGCCGTTCGTTCACCGGTATATTGCTTTCTGCTAATGCATCGTAATAGCCTTTCAGACGATCTTCTGCATCCGAAATGGTGTGATTGGAGCACAGATAACCGATGCGTGTATGGCCTTGCTGGATAAGGTGCCGGGTGGCAAGCCATGCCCCGTAACGGTCATCCAGGGCAACGCAGCGTTGCTCGAAGCCGGGCAGGATTCGGTTGATGAGCACCATGCCGGGGATCTGCTGCATTAACGACGCAAGTTCAGCATCCGGAATGATTTTCGCGTGTACAACGAGAGCGGCGCAACGGTGACGAATAAGCTGCTCAATCGCCTGACGCTCCTTATGTTCGTTATGATAGCCGTTGCCAATCAGTAAAAAGTTTCCGGTGTTATAGGCCACCTGCTCGACAGCTTTTACCATTGCCCCAAAGAAAGGATCTGACACATCACCTACCACCAGTCCGATGGTTTCAGTGGATTGTTGTGCCAGCGCACGCGCATTGGCGTTGGGGTGGTAGCTGAGTGATTCCATGGCATTCATTACAGCCAGGCGCGAGGCTTCACTGGCTTTAGGGGAATCATTGATCACTCGAGAAACGGTGGCGACTGATACACCAGCTAGTCGGGCTACGTCCTTTATGGTCGCCATGATAGTACCTGTTGTGGGTAAACGCTTACATTCCGCCAGTGTTACGGAAAATGGCTGGCTGTTCAAGCAGATTGCCCGCCAGAACGTCGCAAATGTGAGCGCGCACGAGCGAAGTAAGACAGAAAGGGGGAAATGAAAACCTTTGCTTACACTTTGCGATGGGCTGTTGCGATTGTTCGCTGGTGAGGGAACTGGCCACATTGCTAAAGTTGAGATCCCAGAGGTATTGATAGGTGAAATCAACTTTCGGGTTGATCACAAGATTTACACCAACCTGCGCAGATGCGCAGGTTTTTTTTTATCTCAGGCGTATCTGTAACAGTAACCGATAATTTACACAACTGGTTGCATTTACGTTCATTCCTTTGCGTTTTCGTACTGGCGAATCAGTCGGGTGACGACCACAATCAAGATCCCAGAGGTATTGATTGGTGAGATTATTCGGTACGCACTTCGTACCTGTCTCTTGCACCAACCTGCGCGGATGCGCAGGTTTTTTTTCGTCTTCTATTTACCTGTCGCACGCAATCCCCAACTCGTATAATCTGCCACCATTCATCTTTAGATAATTGATGGTACAGGGAGTTGAGATGCTATTTGGGTTATTTCGTATTCTGTTTCGCGTACTTTTTCGTGTTCGCGTCATGGGCGATGTTAGTGCGCTACAGGGAGAACGCATCCTAATCACTCCCAATCATGTCTCATTTATAGATGGTATTCTTCTGGCGCTGTTCCTGCCCATTCGCCCTGTCTTTGCCGTTTATACTTCTATCAGCCAGCAATGGTATATGCGCTGGTTAACCCCATTGATTGATTTCGTTCCGTTGGACCCAACTAAACCGATGTCGATTAAACATCTGGTTCGCCTGGTTGAGCAGGGACGCCCGGTGGTTATCTTCCCGGAAGGCCGTATTTCAACGACCGGATCATTGATGAAAATCTATGACGGTGCCGGTTTTGTCGCGGCAAAATCAGGGGCGACGGTAGTACCTGTGCGCATTGAAGGGGCAGAACTGAGTCACTTCAGCCGGCTGAAGGGTCTGGTTAAGCAGCGATTCTTCCCACGTATCCGGCTACACATTTTGCCGCCAACGGCACTGCCAATGCCTGAAGCGCCGCGCGCCCGCGATCGTCGCAAGATTGCCGGTGAAATGTTGCATCAGATTATGATGGAAGCGCGCATGGCGGTGCGCCCTCGCGAAACGTTGTATGAATCCCTTCTGGCGGCGAAATACCGCTTTGGCGCAGGTAAAAACTGCATTGAAGACGTTAACTTTACTCCGGATAGCTATCGCAAACTGCTGACTAAAACGCTGTTTGTTGCCCGCATTCTGGAAAAGTACAGCGCGGAAGGCGAGAAAATCGGCCTGATGCTGCCAAACGCGGGTATCAGCGCAGCCGTTATCTTTGGCGCTATGGCTCGCCGACGCATCCCGGCAATGATGAACTACACGGCGGGCGTAAAAGGGTTAACCAGCGCAATTACCGCTTCTGAAATCAAAACCATTTTTACCTCCCGACAGTTTCTCGATAAAGGCAAACTCTGGCATCTGCCGGAGCAGATTACTCAGGTACGCTGGGTTTATCTGGAAGATTTAAAAGCCGATGTTACCCTGGGTGACAAGCTGTGGATTTTTTCTCATCTGCTGATGCCGCATCTGGCGCAGGTCAAGCAGCAACCTGAAGAGGCTGCAGTGATCCTCTTTACCTCTGGCTCTGAGGGTCACCCGAAAGGCGTAGTGCACAGCCACAAAAGTATCCTGGCTAACGTCGAGCAAATTAAAACTATTGCCGATTTTACCGCTGACGATCGCTTTATGTCAGCGCTACCGTTGTTTCACTCTTTTGGTCTGACTGTGGGGCTGTTCACACCGTTACTGACTGGTGCTGAAGTGTTTCTTTATCCCAGTCCTCTGCATTATCGCATCGTGCCAGAACTGGTATACGACCGGAACTGCACTGTGTTGTTTGGTACCTCAACGTTCCTCGGTAACTACGCACGCTTCGCACATCCTTATGATTTCCACCGCCTGCGCTATGTTGTGGCGGGAGCAGAAAAGCTGCAAGACAGTACCAGGCAGTTGTGGCAGGAGAAGTTTGGTCTGCGTGTCCTCGAAGGCTATGGGGTGACGGAATGTGCGCCAGTCGTCTCGATTAACGTGCCGATGGCGGCAAAATCGGGCACGGTAGGGCGTATTCTACCGGGGATGGATGCCCGACTGCTGGCGGTTCCCGGGATTGAGGAGGGTGGGCGTTTACAGCTGAAAGGCCCTAATATTATGAACGGCTATTTGCGCGTCGAAAAACCCGGTGTACTGGAAGTGCCGACGGCAGAGAATGCGCAAGGCGAGCTTGAACGCGGCTGGTATGACACCGGTGATATCGTGCGCTTTGATGAGAACGGCTTCGTGCAAATTCAGGGGCGTGCTAAACGTTTTGCCAAAATTGCCGGCGAGATGGTCTCACTTGAAATGGTCGAGCAACTGGCGTTGGCGGTATCCGCCGACAAAATGCATGCTACGGCTATCAAGAGTGATGCCAGTAAAGGCGAGGCGCTGGTGCTGTTCACCACGGATGGAGAGCTGACGCGAGATAAATTGCTGCAGTATGCGCGCGCCCATGGCGTTCCGGAACTTGCCGTGCCACGTGATATCCGCCACCTGAAACAACTCCCTCTACTTGGCAGCGGTAAGCCTGATTTTGTCACGCTGAAAAGCTGGGTTGATGAACCGGAAGAACAACATGCCTGAGTCAGTACACACTAACACTTCAATCTGGTCTAAAGGGATGTTGTCCGTTATCGCCGCGCAGTTTCTGTCGGCGTTTGGCGATAATGCGTTGCTGTTCGCCACGCTGGCGTTGCTGAAGGCGCAATTCTACCCGGACTGGAGCCAACCGATCCTGCAAATGGTGTTTGTGGGCGCTTACATTCTTTTTGCGCCTTTTGTCGGACAGGTGGCGGATAGCTTTGCCAAGGGCAGAGTGATGATGTTCGCCAACGGCCTCAAGCTATTGGGTGCGGCGAGTATTTGCTTCGGTTTTAACCCTTTTCTGGGGTATACGCTGGTGGGTATTGGCGCTGCAGCTTATTCACCGGCCAAATATGGCATTCTCGGCGAGCTGACCACTGGCGACAAACTGGTGAAAGCCAACGGACTGATGGAAGCTTCAACCATCGCAGCTATTTTGCTGGGATCTGTCGCTGGCGGCGTTCTGGCCGACTGGCATGTCATTGCCGCACTCTCTGTTTGCGCGCTGGCATACGCCGGAGCTGTCCTGGCTAACCTGTATATTCCAAAACTGGCCGCTGCTCGTCCCGGGCAATCGTGGCATCTGGGGAAAATGACGCGTAGTTTTTTCTGCGCAGCGTCTTCGTTATGGCGTGACGGTGAAACACGTTTTTCGTTAGTAGGTACTAGCCTTTTTTGGGGCGCAGGTGTGACGTTGCGTTTTCTGCTGGTGTTATGGGTACCGGTGGCTCTGGGCATCACTGATAACGCCACGCCAACCTATCTCAATGCTATGGTGGCTATCGGGATTGTGGTTGGTGCCGGAGCGGCAGCTAAGCTGGTAACGCTGGAAACGGTGTCTCGCTGCATGCCGGCGGGGATCCTGATTGGCGTGGGGGTGCTGTTTTTGTCTCTGCAACATGCGCTGCTTCCATCCTATGCGTTGCTGATGCTTATCGGTGTACTGGGCGGCTTTTTTGTTGTGCCTCTGAATGCGTTGCTGCAGGAGCGGGGCAAAAAAAGCGTTGGTGCGGGTAATGCTATTGCGGTGCAAAACCTGGGCGAAAACAGCGCTATGCTGCTAATGCTCGGCATCTACTCGTTAGCGGTTCTGGTGGGGCTTCCGGCGGTCGCGATTGGCATCGGGTTTGGCGGCTTATTTGCGCTGGCGATTACGGCGCTGTGGGTCTGGCAACGCCGTCATTAATTTGTGTGTCGGGTAGCGGTTTGGCTTTACCCGGCACACAATGCGCATTATCACGGTGCCGGGTAGGTATAAACCTGATGCACCGCTTCAATCTCCGCCAGTACCTCTTCGCTTAATTCCAGATGCAGGCTTTCGACATTGGTTTTTAACTGTTCCATCGTCGTGGCTCCCAGCAGAGTGCTGGCGACAAACGGCTGGCGACGAACAAACGCCAGCGCCATCTGGGCTGGATCCAGATTATGACGTTTCGCGATATCTACATAAGCGGCGACAGCCTTTTGCGTCTGTTCACCGCTGTAGCGCGTGAAACGGCTAAACAGTGTATTCCGTGCTCCGGCAGGTTTAGCGCCGTTCAGATATTTACCGCTTAAGGTACCAAAACCCAGGCAAGAGTAGGCCAGCAGTTCAACCCCTTCATATTGGCTGACTTCCGCGAGCCCAACCTCGAAGCTGCGGTTCAGCAGGCTGTATGGGTTCTGGATGGTGACGATGCGTGGCAGGTCGTGTTTGTCAGCAAGGTGCAGATAGCGCATCACGCCGAATGCGGTTTCGTTGGAAACGCCGATATAGCGAATTTTCCCCGCACGCTGAAATTCAGTCAGAGCTTCCAGTGTTTCCAGCAGAGTAATTACCGGTGTGGAATCCGTCCAGTTGTAGCCAAGTTTGCCAAAACAATTGGTAGGGCGCTGAGGCCAGTGTACCTGATACAGATCCAGATAATCGGTTTGCAGGCGTTTAAGGCTGTCATTCAGCGCCTGGCGAATGTTTTTACGATCCAGCGCCTGATCGGGGCGAATACCGCTGTCATTGTTACGTGACGGACCGCTGACCTTCGAGGCCACGATCAGTTTTTCACGGCTACCATGTTTGGCGAGCCAGTTGCCGACGTAAGTTTCTGTGAGCCCCTGAGTTTCAGGGCGAGGCGGTACCGGATACATCTCGGCAACGTCGATTAAATTTATGCCTTGTGCAACGGCATAGTCGAGCTGTGCATGTGCGTCGGCTTCGCTATTTTGTTCACCAAACGTCATTGTGCCCAGCCCCAGTGTACTGACTTCAAGCGAGCTGTGGGGTATACGGTGATATTGCATAGCCGTTTCCTTTTTATAATCACGACATAAGGATTATAAAAATGGCTGAGGGAAGGGAAAAAGGGAAGCAAAAATTGTTAAGGCCAGCAGCATTGCTGACCTCAACCATCAACGTTCAATAATTTGAGACACATCGTCACGGTTAATTTGCATCGCGTTGCCTTGCTGATCGTGATAGCTCACCAGACCGGTATCGTCATCAATTTCCGGTTTACCGTCGGTCAGGATCATACGACCGTCTTTTGTCGCCATCACATAATCACTGCTGCATCCGGAAACTGCAAAAGCCAATCCTACGGCGGAAATTAAAACTGCCCATTTTTTCATCTGTTTATCCTCACATGGCCTGCGTCTGACAATAGTTTAGTAATAACGCGAAGTTATGCAGGACGAAAGAGGGAAAATCTTAATCTGTGAGAAGGGGAAGATGATGAGGCTATTCGCTCCCCTTGCGGGGAGCGACAGATTTTATCAGAGCGGATTTTTTTTATTGCGCAACAGGTTCAGGGTCTCTACCGCGATAGAGAAGAACATGGCGAAATAAATGTATCCTTTCGGTACATGGACATCGAAACTTTCCAGAATCAGCGTGAAACCAACCAGAATCAGGAAAGAGAGTGCCAGCATTTTTACCGAAGGGTGACGATCCACAAACTCGCCTATTGGGCGTGCTGCAAACATCATCACACCCACGGCGATGACCACCGCCGCCATCATGATAAACAGATGATCGGACAAGCCTACCGCGGTGATGACGGAGTCCAGACTGAAAATAATGTCTAACAACATGATCTGCACAATCGCACCCAGGAAAGAGGATACGCGAGTTTTCAGCCCCTCCTCTTCACCTTCAATCGACTCGTGGATCTCTTTGCTGGCTTTCCAGATCAGGAATAATCCACCGAGCAGAAGTATGAGATCTCGTGCGGATATCGCCTCGCCAAACACCTCGAATAACGGGTTTGTCAAACGAGTTACCCAGGCGATAGAGGCCAGCAAAGCCAGACGCATGAGCATCGCTGCCGCCAGCCCAATACGTCGGGCGTGACTGCGTTGCGCGGTCGGAAGTTTGGCAACTACCAGAGAGAGGAAAATAATATTGTCGATCCCGAGAACGATCTCCAGCAGCGTCAGCGTACCGAGCGCAAGCCAGGCGTTAGGATCGGTTATCCATGCAAATAACATCGAACAAAGTCCTGCCAAAAAAAAGAAGCGCTAATTATAGGCCCGTAACGCGGCGGGTGAAAGGCCGGGCAGTGCCTATTAGGGCTGGAATAAAAAATGTCGCTCCAGTAAGGCACGAGTGAAGTTCTTTTTAAGGTAAAACCCGCGTGGCAAGGTCAGGATTGGTTCGCCATTGGCACCAATTGCCTCGGTAAGCGCTCTGGCATTGGCGGCTTTTGGGCGTAGTTGTAGTACTTCCCCATGGCGAGCGGTAATGCGCTCGACGTGACCCAACACAATCATGTCCATTAACTCTTCCCAGTCCAGACGCAATTGTCGGTCCTCTTCTTCATTTGGGCTCCACAGTAGCGGAGAGCCGACGCGCCGTTCAGCCAGCGGTATATTGCGTTCACCTTCAACGGGGATCCACAGTACGCGTTTGAGTTTGTGCCGGACATGGCTGGTTTCCCACGTTACGCCTGTATTGCCGGTCAGTGGCGCTACGCAAACAAAGGTGGTTTCCAGCGGTCTGCCAAGACTGTCCACAGGGATTGTTTTCAGCTCCACGCCGAGCGCGGCAAAATCCTGTTCTGGCTTACTGCCCGCACTGGCGCCAAGCCATATCTCCAGCAGCACGCCAATCCAGCCTTTGTCCCGCTTTAAATCCTTTGGCGTAACAAGACCCGCCATCGTCGCCAACTCTCCCAAAGCGTAGCCTGAGAGTTGTCGTGCCTGGGTAAGCAACTGAGTCTCAGATTCAGGAGGTAAAAGTAACGGATGGAGTTCTGGCATTGGGTTATACCTTAGGCGAAAAAATGAGCAATGATTTTATACCGTGTGGACAGAGTTTATCTTTTTCCACATGCTATATTCAATTATATGATTTATATTGGTTTTTAGATTTCAATTCGCGGAGTTGCGCAACAGCAATTCAGGTTTTCCAATTCTGGTCACTGACAATGAACAGGATCTTACACCATGTTATCCACAGAAAGATGGGATAACTGTGAAAAAACCCTACTACTGTTTCAATTTACAGCCTTGACGTGCGACGAAAATCGAATTTTTACACAAATTGTGCCTAACTTATTGGCATAATCTGTGGATAAAACCAACGCTGGTTGATCTTTCATCAGCTCGAAGATCGTATGCGTGATGATCGTCACGTTTCTGTGTGATTATCTCCTGATCCCGAGTTTAACTTAATGAATATATAAGACTATTTTTTATGTGTGACGAAGGTCTTATTCAGACTGTTCCGGGTTTTCCCATAGTAATTCCGTACTTCTTCACAACTATATCCACAGAAAAGGTGAATAAAATCGTCCTGGCAGTGCTCCCTCTGTTTATAACTCGGGCCTTTGCTGTGAGTTATTCAATTGTTATTAGAGTATCGTGTCCTTAACAGAGTGGTTTACCGCCTCCCAGGAGTGTGAAACAATCGTTTGTATATAAGGTTTATGTTGAGGTAGTCCGGTGATTGATGACGATGGCTACCGCCCGAATGTAGGGATAGTAATTTGTAACCGCCAGGGGCAGGTCATGTGGGCCCGGCGATTTGGTCAGCACTCCTGGCAATTTCCACAAGGTGGGATAAACGCAGGAGAGACAGCAGAGCAGGCGATGTACCGGGAACTCTTTGAAGAAGTGGGGCTCAGCCGTAAAGATGTACGGATCCTCGCTTCTACTCGTAACTGGTTGCGTTACAAGTTACCGAAACGTTTGGTGCGTTGGGACACGAAGCCGGTTTGTATCGGCCAGAAACAAAAATGGTTTCTTCTGCAATTGATCAGTAGCGATGCTGAAATCAATATGCAAACCAGTAGTACACCTGAGTTTGATGGCTGGCGCTGGGTGAGTTACTGGTATCCGGTTCGACAGGTGGTGTCATTTAAACGCGATGTTTATCGCAGGGTGATGAAAGAATTCGCAAGTGTTGTGATGGCGCTTCAGGAAAGTACTCCTAAGCCGCAAAGCCCGCCTGCGTACAGACGTAAAAGAGGTTAAGCTACGCAAATTATGCTCACCCGCCTGCGCGAAATAGTCGAAAAGGTAGCCAGTGCTCCACGCCTTAATGAGGCGCTGAATATTCTGGTTACTGACATCTGTCTTGCGATGGATACAGAGGTCTGCTCGGTCTATCTGGCCGACCACGACCGACGTTGTTATTACCTCATGGCGACCCGGGGACTCAAAAAACCACGCGGTCGCACTGTTGCACTCGCGTTTGATGAAGGGATCGTTGGCCTGGTTGGCAGGCTGGCGGAACCTATCAACCTTGCCGATGCGCAAAAACATCCGAGCTTCAAATATATTCCTTCAGTGAAAGAAGAGCGTTTTCGTGCGTTCTTAGGCGTCCCGATCATCCAGCGCCGCCAGCTATTAGGTGTGCTGGTCGTACAGCAGCGCGAGTTGCGCCAGTACGATGAAAGTGAAGAGTCCTTCCTGGTCACGCTTGCCACGCAAATGGCAGCCATTCTTTCTCAGTCGCAGCTTACCGCGCTGTTCGGTCAATACCGCCAAACGCGCATTCGTGCGCTGCCCGCAGCGCCCGGTGTGGCAATTGCTGAAGGCTGGCAGGATGCCACGCTGCCGTTGATGGAGCAGGTGTATCAGGCGTCAACGTTGGATCCTGCGCTGGAACGAGAACGACTGACCGGAGCGCTGGAAGAAGCTGCTAACGAATTCCGCCGCTACAGTAAGCGTTTTGCTGCCGGGGCGCAGAAAGAAACGGCGGCGATCTTTGATCTCTACTCGCACCTGCTTTCTGATACCCGTTTACGCCGTGAACTGTTTGCTGAAGTGGATAATGGTTCAGTGGCAGAGTGGGCCGTTAAAACGATCATCGAGAAGTTTGCCGAACAGTTTGCTGCCCTGAGTGATAGCTATCTTAAAGAGCGATCCGGGGATTTACGTGCGCTCGGTCAGCGTTTGCTGTTCCATCTTGATGACTCCATCCAGGGGCCGAATGCCTGGCCTGAGCGTTTTGTGCTGGTAGCCGATGAACTCTCAGCTACCACTCTGGCGGAACTTCCACAGGATCGGCTTGTGGGTGTTGTGGTCAGGGACGGTGCCGCCAACTCCCATGCGGCGATAATGGTTCGTGCGTTGGGTATCCCCACCGTGATGGGGGCTGATATCCAGCCATCGGTATTGCATCGTCGCACGCTGGTGGTGGATGGTTATCGCGGCGAGGTGTTGGTCGATCCGGAACCTGTATTGATACAGGAATATCAGCGCCTCATCAGTGAAGAGAATGAGCTGAGTCGCCTGGCAGAAGATGACGTTAATCAGCCTGCACAATTGAAAAGTGGCGAGCGCGTTAAGGTGATGCTCAATGCCGGACTTAGTCCCGAACATGAGCAGAAGCTGGGTAGTCGGATCGACGGTATTGGTCTGTATCGCACCGAAATCCCGTTCATGCTGCAAAGTGGCTTTCCATCGGAAGAAGAGCAGGTTGCGCAGTATCAAGGGATGCTGCAAATGTTTAACGACAAGCCTGTGACGCTGCGCACGCTGGATGTCGGGGCGGATAAGCAGCTGCCTTACATGCCAATCAGTGAAGAGAATCCGTGCCTCGGGTGGCGTGGGATCCGCATTACACTCGATCAGCCGGAGATCTTTCTGATCCAGGTACGAGCGATGCTGCGGGCAAATGCAGCAACCGGCAATCTAAGTATTTTGCTGCCGATGGTAACCAGTATTGATGAGGTGGACGAAGCACGACGTCTGATTGAACGTGCCGGACGCGAAGTGGAAGAGATGATCGGCTATGCGATCCCGAAACCACGCATCGGCATTATGCTGGAGGTCCCGTCGATGGTATTTATGTTGCCGCATCTGGCGAACAGGATCGATTTTATATCGGTCGGGACTAACGATCTTACTCAATATATTCTGGCGGTCGATCGCAACAACACACGTGTCGCCAGCATTTATGACAGCCTGCATCCGGGAATGTTACGTGCCCTGGCGATGATTGCGCAGGAAGCTGAGCGAAGTGGTATCGATTTGCGCCTGTGTGGTGAAATGGCGGGCGATCCGATGTGTGTAACTATTCTAATCGGTTTGGGCTTCCGTCATTTGTCGATGAACGGTCGTTCCGTGGCGCGAGTAAAATATCTGCTGCGACATATCGATTTTGATGAAGCGCAAACGCTGGCTCAGCGCAGCCTGGAAGCGCAGCTAGCGACAGAAGTACGCCATCAGGTGGCGGCATTTATGGAGCGTCGTGGCATGGGCGGTTTAATTCGCGGGGGATTATGAAACCAGGGCGGGAAACAGTAGCTACACCCAATGTATTTTGAGTGTATTGAACAGGTAAGTCCGTGACAAATTCGTCAGGAACGAATTTGAACAGTCGGAGGCTGCCTCCGGTGAGTGAACGCAACCAACAAAGATGCAGCTTGAAAGACGAGGGCGTATACATATCTTTTAACTGTAATCGGCATCCGCTGTGATCCCCTTGTGCTATCATTCGCAACTTCGGAGCGCCTGCATTATGCAGGCGCGCTTATCAATTGCTGTCTGACTTCAGCGAAATAACAAGAACTTGTGGTGACAGATGACCAGTAGCTATCTGCATTTTCCGGATTTCGATCCGGTCATTTTCTCAATTGGACCCGTCGCACTTCACTGGTACGGCATGATGTATTTGGTGGGGTTTATTTTTGCGATGTGGCTGGCGACTCGCCGTGCTAATCGCCCAGGGAGTGGCTGGACCAAAAACGAAGTAGAAAACTTACTCTATGCAGGCTTCCTCGGGGTTTTCCTCGGTGGGCGTATCGGCTACGTACTGTTCTACAACTTCCCTCTCTTCCTTGATAATCCGCTGTATCTGTTCCGCGTCTGGGATGGCGGTATGTCCTTCCACGGCGGTCTTATAGGTGTGATTCTGGTGATGATTATCTTCGCCAAACGTACCAAGCGCTCGTTCTTCCAGGTTTCTGATTTCATCGCACCGTTGATTCCGTTTGGCCTGGGTGCCGGTCGTCTGGGCAACTTTATTAATGGCGAGTTGTGGGGACGTGTCGACCCGAACTTCTCCTATGCCATGCTGTTCCCTGGTTCGCGTACAGAAGATATCTTACTGCTGCAAACTAATCCGCAATGGCAGTCTATTTTCGATACTTACGGCTCACTGCCACGCCACGCTTCCCAGCTCTATGAGATGGCGCTGGAAGGGGTTGTGCTGTTTATCATACTTAATCTGTTTATTCGTAAACCGCGCCCGATGGGGTCAGTCTCCGGGTTGTTCCTGATTGGCTATGGTGCGTTTCGTATCATCGTTGAATTTTTCCGCCAACCGGATCAGCAGTTTACCGGCGCATGGGTACAATACATCAGCATGGGGCAGATCCTGTCTATCCCGATGATTGTCGCCGGTATTATCATGATGGTTTGGGCGTATCGTCGCAGCCCACAGCAACACGTTTCCTGAGGAACCATGAAACAGTATTTAGAACTGATGCAAAAAGTGCTGGATGAAGGCACACAGAAAAACGATCGTACCGGAACCGGAACGCTTTCCATTTTTGGCCATCAGATGCGTTTTAACCTGCAGGAAGGGTTCCCGCTGGTTACAACTAAACGCTGCCACTTGCGCTCCATTATTCATGAACTACTGTGGTTTTTGCAGGGCGACACCAACGTTGCTTATCTGCATGAAAATAATGTCTCAATCTGGGATGAATGGGCCGATGAAAATGGCAATTTAGGCCCGGTTTATGGCAAACAGTGGCGCGCGTGGCCAACGCCGGATGGCCGCCATATTGACCAGATTACGACTGTTTTAAACCAGCTGAAAAACGACCCGGACTCTCGCCGTATCATCGTTTCCGCGTGGAACGTGGGTGAGTTGGATAAGATGGCGCTGGCGCCGTGCCACGCATTCTTCCAGTTTTACGTGGCTGACGGCAAGCTCTCCTGCCAACTGTACCAGCGTTCGTGCGATGTGTTCCTCGGCCTGCCGTTTAACATTGCCAGCTACGCTTTGCTGGTCCACATGATGGCGCAGCAGTGCGATCTTGAAGTCGGTGACTTTGTCTGGACTGGCGGCGACACGCACCTGTACAGCAACCATATGGAACAAACTCACCTGCAGCTTAGCCGTGAACCCCGCGCGCTGCCGAAGCTGGTTATCAAGCGTAAACCTGAGTCTATCTTCGACTATCGTTTCGACGATTTCGAAATTGAAGGCTACGATCCGCACCCAGGCATCAAAGCGCCGGTCGCCATCTGATCGAACGTCATGCTGCCACGACCGACGCCATAGCGCGTCGGTTTTTTTTTGCCTTCGCGTCAGTTTTTCGATGCTGATTCCTGCAAAAGTTGTAATACGCTGCAACATGGAAAATATTCCTCGCAGCCCGCCGAATAACCCGAATTCACTGCTCGTTATTTCATTCCCTCACGCCATACTGGCGACATGAAAAAACAACAAGGCTATACGCTAATTGAAACTCTGGTTGCGATGCTCATTATTGTCGCCCTAAGTGCCACAGGACTTTATGGCTGGCAACGCTGGCAGCAGCAACAACGGTTGTGGCAAACCGCCTGTCAGGTACGGGATTATTTGCTGCAACTTCGTGAAGATGCCAACTGGCATAACCGCGACCACGTTATCAGCGTTATCAGAGAGGGAGCGTCATGGTGTTTTGTTAGCTCTGCCGATGCTCATGAGTCATGTAAGCCTTCCTCGCCGTGGCTGTTTATGCCGCTCTGGGACGATATTGAGATGGTGGAGATAACGCCTTCGCTGGCTTTTTTTGGCCTACGGAACACGGCATGGGCCGGGCATATTCGCCTGAAAAATGCGGCTGGTGAATTAAATCTGGTGGTATCAGGTTGGGGGAGAATCAGACTTTGCGAGCGCGATGAGGCAAATCTATGTCGCTAAACGAACGCGGTTTTTCACTGCTGGAGGTGCTGATTACGATGGCGATAAGCAGTGTTTTACTCCTGGGTTCAGCGCGATTTTTACCTGCCCTGCAGCGCGGTATTTTGCACAATACACACCAGTTAGTGCTTGAAGATGAGGTCTGGCAACGTGTTTATACCGTAGCGAAGCATCTCCAGCGGGCGGGCTACTGTCACGGACGCTGTCACGGTGAAGGGCTGGAAATATCGGGTCAGCGCGATTGCGTTATTGTGCAGTGGGATGCAAACAGTAACGGTATCTGGGAGACGAATCCGGCGAAAGAAGCCGAGCAGATTGGATTTCGCCTACAAAACAAGGCGCTGGAGACATTGCGCGGTGCGACGTCGTGCGCAGGAAAGGGCTGGGATAGCATGACCGATCCTGTAACCATTCAGATTGAGTCATTTCAGGTGGAACGCCAGAATGTTAGCGGGTTTGCGCCCGTCCTCATTCTGCGTCTGCGTGGCTCCAGTAAAGTCGAACCACAAAGAGTGATCGAAGCGCTGTACAGCGTGACAGGATTTAATCTGTGAACCGGGAACGAGGTGTATCGTCCCTTGCGCTGGTACTTTTACTTCTGGTGCTCGGTAGTCTGTTGTTGCAGGGCGTTAGCAGACAGGAAGCCAGTTTTGCCTCTCGCGTTGCAATGGAAAGCCAGTCTTTGCAACGCCAGGCCGTGGCGCAATCTGCGATGGAATGGGGGCGTATGCAACGCTGGCTTTTGCAACCCGATGTTCAGTGTCGCTCCTATGCAATGCAGAATGCAGACGTTTGTCTGCGACTGCTTGCTAATAATAACGTGTTGCTTATTGCTCAATACGAAGGGATATCTCTATGGCGTCAGGGCGAGGTTGTAGACGGCAATATCAAGTTTTCTGCACATGGCTGGAGCGATTTCTGCCCGTTAAAGACGCTGGCATTATGCCAGATCCCCTGAACCGGCAACGTGGATTTAGCCTGCCGGAAGTCATGTTGGCAATGGTGTTGATGATCATGATTGTGACCACACTGTCGGGGTATCAACGAGCATTGATGAACAGTTTCTTGGGCAGAAATCAGTACCAGCAGCTTTGGCGTTACGCGTGGCAGCAAAGCCAACTGCATGTGTTTTCGCCGCCTTTGAACTGGCAGGTAAACCGAATGCAGACAACGCAGGCGGGATGTGTCAGCATCAATGTTAAAATTACGTCCCCTATGGGCAGGCTGGGTCAAATGACACGTCTGCACTGCTCAAATCGTCAGTAGTCAGGAGTCGCTATGTTAAGGGTCTACCACTCCAATCGCCTGGATGTGCTGGAAGCGTTAATGGAATATATCGTCGAGCGGGAGCGACTGGACGACCCTTTTGAACCGGAGATGATCCTGGTTCAAAGTACCGGTATGGCGCAATGGTTACAAATGACCCTGGCACAGAAGTTTGGTATTGCCGCCAACATTGATTTTCCGCTACCTGCGAGTTTTATCTGGGATATGTTTGTGCGCGTATTGCCGGAGATCCCGAAAGAGAGTGCGTTCAGTAAACAGAGTATGAGCTGGAAGCTGATGACGTTGCTGCCGCAATTACTGGAAAAAGATGACTTCACGCTGCTGCGTCACTATCTGACTGACGATACCGACAAGCGTAAGCTGTTTCAGCTTTCTTCACGCGCAGCCGACCTTTTTGACCAATATTTAGTCTACCGTCCGGACTGGTTAACGCAGTGGGAGGAGGGAAGGCTGGTTGAAGGTTTAGGAGAGTCTCAGGCCTGGCAGGCACCACTGTGGAAAGCGCTGGTGGAATATACCGCTGAACTGGGACAACCACGCTGGCATCGCGCTAATTTATATCAACGGTTTATTCAGACCCTGGAAAGTGCAACAAGCTGCCCGGAAGGGCTACCTTCGCGCGTTTTTATTTGCGGGATTTCGGCGTTGCCGCCTGTTTATCTTCAGGCGTTGCAGGCGTTGGGTAAGCATATCGAAATTCACCTGTTATTCACTAATCCGTGTCGTTTCTACTGGGGTGACATCAAAGATCCTGCGTATCTGGCGAAGCTGCTGGCGCGCCAGCGTCGGCACAGCTTTGAAGAAAGAGAGTTGCCGTTGTTTCGTGATAGCCAAAATGCTGAGGGGTTGTTTAACAGTGATGGCGAGCAGGATGTCAGCAATCCGTTGCTGGCCTCGTGGGGAAAACTGGGGCGTGACTATATTTACCTGCTGTCTGAGCTGGAAAACAGCCAGGAACTGGATGCGTTTGTCGATATCACGCCCGACAACCTTTTGCGTAACATTCAGTCGGACATCCTTGAGCTGGAAAGCCGGGCTGTGGCAGGCGTCAATCTGGAGGAGTATTCGCGTAGCGACAATAAACGGTTGCTTGAGCCGAATGACACCAGTGTGAGTTTCCATGTCTGCCATAGCCCACAGCGTGAGGTGGAAATCCTCCATGACCGTTTGCTGGCGATGCTGGAAGCGGACCCTACGCTGACGCCGCGTGACATCATTGTGATGGTAGCGGATATCGACAGCTACAGCCCATTCATTCAGGCCGTTTTTGGCAGCGCGCCAGCTGATAGATATTTACCGTTTGCCATTTCTGACCGCCGTGCACGTCAGTCCCATCCCGTTTTACAGGCCTTTATCAGCCTGCTGTCGTTGCCGGACAGCCGTTTTGTCTCAGAAGATGTGTTGGCATTACTGGACGTCCCAGTACTGGCGGCGCGCTTCAACATCAACGAAGAGGGATTACGCTATCTTCGCCTGTGGGTTAATGAGTCAGGTATTCGTTGGGGAATTGACGACGACAACGTTCGCGAACTGGAACTACCACCGACAGGCCAGCACACCTGGCAATTTGGTCTGACGCGTATGCTGCTGGGCTATGCGATGGAAAGCACGCAGGGCGAGTGGCAATCGGTATTGCCGTATGATGAATCCAGCGGTTTGATTGCCGAGCTGGTGGGGCATCTGGCTTCGCTATTGATGCAGCTAAATCTCTGGCGCCGGGGGTTGGCCCAGGAGCGTCCGCTGGAGGAATGGCTACCCGTCTGTCGTGACATGCTCAATGATTTCTTCCTGCCGGATGCAGAAACCGAAGCGGCGATGACGCTCATTGAACAACAGTGGCAGGCTATTATTGGCGAAGGTTTGGGGGCCGAGTATCGCGATGCTATTCCACTTTCACTGTTACGCGATGAGCTAGCCCTGCGGCTAGACCAGGAACGTATCAGTCAGCGCTTCCTTGCTGGTCCGGTGAATATTTGTACGCTGATGCCAATGCGTTCCATTCCTTTCAAAGTGGTGTGTTTGTTAGGCATGAACGACGGTGTTTATCCGCGCCAGCTTGCGCCGTTGGGTTTTGACCTGATGAGTCAAAAGCCGATGCGGGGTGACCGAAGTCGTCGTGATGATGATCGCTATCTGTTTCTGGAAGCACTGATCTCGGCGCAGCAAACGCTCTATATCAGCTACATTGGGCGTTCAATTCAGGACAACAGTGAACGCTTTCCGTCGGTACTGGTGCAGGAGTTAATGGACTATATTGGGCAAAGCCACTACTTACCGGGTGATGAATTGCTCACCAGCGATGAAAGCGAAACCAAAGTAAAAGCCCACATTACCCGTTTGCACACCCGTATGCCTTTTGATGTACAAAACTTTCAGCCAGGCGAACAGCAAAGTTATGCGCGTGAATGGCTGCCAGCGGCGAACATGTCAGGTAAGGCACACGCTGATTTTGTTCAGCCACTCCCCTTTACGATGCTTGAAACCCTGACGCTGGAAACGCTACAACGATTTTGGGCTCATCCGGTTCGGGCCTTCTTCCAGATGCGGCTACGAGTGAATTTCCGTTCTGAAGAGAGTGAGATCCCGGAAACGGAGCCTTTTACCCTTGAGGGGTTAACCCGCTATCAGCTTAACCAGCAGTTGCTTAACACGCTGGTGGAAGAGAACGACGCCGAGCGTTTGTTCCGTCGCTTCCGTGCGGCTGGCTCGCTTCCTTATGGGGCATTTGGTGAGATTCTTTGGGATACCCAACGTCAGGAGATGCAGTCGCTTGCCGATCGCATTATTGCCTCTCGCCAGCCTTGCCAGAGCATGGAAATTGATCTGAGCTGCAACGGTGTGCAAATCACGGGTTGGTTACCACAGGTCCAGGAAGATGGTTTGTTGCGCTGGCGCCCATCTTTGATAAGTGTGTCCCAGGGGGTGCAACTTTGGCTGGAACATCTTGTCTATTGTGCCAGTGGCGGAGCGGGAGAGAGTCGTTTGTTCCTGCGTAAAGACGGAGAATGGCGTTTCCCTCCACTGGAGGCAGAGCAGGCGTTACTGTATCTGTCACAACTTATTGAGGGGTATCGGGAAGGCATGTCATCGCCTTTGCTGGTGCTACCGGAAAGTGGTGGGGCGTGGATAAAAACCTGTTATGACGCCGTAAATGATGCCATGTTAGATGACGATGATACGCTGCAAAAAGCACGAAATAAGTTTTTGCAGGCTTATGAAGGCAACATGATGGTGCGTGGTGAAGGCGATGATATCTGGTATCAACGCCTGTGGCGTCAGCTGGCTCCTGAAACTCTGGAGACCATTGTGTCGCAGTCTCAGCGCTATTTGTTACCGTTATTTCGCTTTAATCAGTCATGATGATTGTATAAAAATTGCACAGATTGATGACTTCTACTATGATGCGCTTTCTGTCACGGACTGATTCTTACACATAAGATGCTGACTCGTTCAGCACAGAGTCTTGCCCTGTTCAGACCACGCTTAATGCGTGGTTTGTAGTGAACAGGTGAATACGTTAATGATGAGGTTTGTGAATGCCCCGCAGCACCTGGTTCAGCGCATTACTGTTGTTCGTTGCCCTTTGGGTACCCGTAAGTCAGGCAGATACTGGTTGGCAGCCTTTAGCTGAAACCATCCGTAAAAGCGATAAAGACACTCGCCAGTATCAGGCCGTGCGCCTTGATAACGGCATGGTCGTGTTGCTGGTATCCGACCCTCAGGCCGTTAAGTCTCTCTCTGCACTGGTGGTCCCGGTGGGGTCTCTGGAAGATCCCGACGATCACCAGGGGTTGGCGCATTACCTTGAACATATGTGCCTGATGGGATCTAAAAAATACCCACAGCCGGACAGCTTAGCTGAATTCCTCAAAATGCACGGCGGCAGCCACAACGCCAGCACTGCGCCCTATCGCACGGCTTTCTATCTCGAAGTTGAAAACGATGCGCTGGCGGGGGCCGTCGATCGTCTGGCTGACGCTATTGCCTCGCCGCTGCTCGATAAAAAATATGCCGATCGCGAGCGAAATGCCGTTAATTCTGAGCTGACGCTGGCGCGTACCCGGGACGGTATGCGTATGGCACAGGTGAGCGCAGAAACAATAAACCCGGCACACCCTGGTTCGCGCTTCTCCGGCGGAAATCTGCAGACATTAAGCGACAAACCGGGTAACCCGGTACTGCAAGCCTTGCAGACATTCCATGAAAAGTACTACTCCGCGAACCTGATGAAAGCGGTGATTTACAGTAATAAACCCCTGCCAGAGCTGGCGCGGATCGCGGCTGATACCTTCGGGCGAGTACCGAATAAAAATGTCGAAAAACCGGAAATTACCGTACCGGTCGTGACTGACGCGCAAAAGGGCGTCGTCATCCACTATGTCCCTGCAATGCCGCGTAAAGTGCTGCGCGTAGAGTTTCGTATCGATAACAACAGCGCACAGTTTCGTAGTAAAACCGATGAACTGGTGACTTACCTGATTGGCAATCGCAGTCCTGGAACCTTGTCTGACTGGCTGCAAAAGCAGGGGCTGGTTGAAGGCATTCGTGCTGACTCCGATCCGGTTGTCAATGGTAACAGCGGTGTGCTGGCTATTTCGGCGACGTTAACCGACAAAGGGTTGGCGAATCGCGATGAAGTTGTTGCTGCTATCTTTAGCTATCTCAATCTGTTGCGTGAAAAAGGCGTTGATAAACGCTATTTTGACGAACTGGCACACGTACTGGATCTCGACTTCCGTTATCCCTCTATCACGCGTGATATGGACTACGTGGAATGGCTGGCTGATACCATGATCCGCGTTCCCGTCGAACATACGCTGGATGCGGTGAATATTGCCGATCAATATGATGCTAAGGCGGTTCAGGAACGTCTGGCGATGATGACACCGCAAAATGCGCGTATCTGGTATATCAGTCCGAAAGAGCCACATAATAAAACCGCTTATTTTGTCGATGCCCCTTATCAGGTGGATAAAATCAGCGAAAAAACCTTCGCCGACTGGCAGCAAAAAGCCCAGGGCATTGCGCTCTCTCTGCCGGAGTTGAACCCCTATATCCCTGATGATTTCACGCTGATTAAGACGGATAAAAAATACGCCCATCCGGATTTGATCGTTGATGAGCCTGATTTACGCGTGGTATATGCGCCGAGTCAGTATTTTGCCAGTGAGCCAAAGGCCGATGTCAGCGTGATTCTGCGCAACCCGAAAGCGATGGATAGCGCCAAAAATCAGGTGTTATTCGCACTGAACGATTATCTGGCCGGTATTGCGCTCGACCAGTTAAGCAATCAGGCTGCGGTGGGGGGGATTGGTTTCTCAACGAATGCTAACAATGGTCTGATGCTTAACGCAAACGGCTATACCCAACGTTTACCGCAGCTTTTTCAGGCGCTGCTGACAGGCTATTTCAGCTACACCGCTACGGACGAACAGCTGGAGCAGGCGAAATCCTGGTACGCCCAGATGATGGACTCTGCAGAGAAAGGCAAAGCCTATGATCAGGCAATTATGCCGGTACAGATGCTTTCTCAGGTGCCGTACTTCTCACGCGATGAACGCCGTAAACTGTTGCCATCCATTACTTTGCAAGAAGTGATGACTTACCGTGACACGTTAAAAGCCGGTGCGCGTCCTGAATTTCTGGTGATTGGTAACATGAGCGAAGCTCAGGCGAAAACCATGGCACGTGATATTAAGAAACAGCTTGGTGCGAACGGGTCGGAATGGTGCCGGAACAAAGATGTTGTAGTCGATAAAAAGCAGTCCGTCATCTTTGAAAAAGCGGGCAGCAGCACGGACTCCGCGCTGGCAGCGGTATTTGTGCCTACCGGTTATGACGAGTACACCAGTTCGGCCTACAGCGCGATGTTAGGGCAAATTGTTCAGCCGTGGTTCTACAATCAACTGCGTACTGAAGAGCAATTAGGCTACGCCGTATTTGCTTTCCCAATGAGCGTTGGCCGTCAGTGGGGAATGGGCTTCCTGCTGCAAAGCAGCGATAAGCAACCGTCTTACCTGTGGGAACGGTATAAAGCGTTTTTCCCGACGGCGGAAGCGAAACTGCGGGCAATGAAAGCTGATGAATTCGTACAAATTCAGCAGGCCATCATTGCGCAAATGCTGCAGGCGCCCCAAACGTTGGGGGCAGAAGCTTCGCAGTTAAGCAAAGATTTCGATCGAGGTAATATGCGCTTCGATTCACGTGATAAAATCGTGGCTCAGATTAAACTGCTGACGCCGCAAAAGCTTGCCGATTTCTTCCATCAGGCGGTGGTTGAGCCGCAAGGCATGGCGATACTGTCACAGGTTTCCGGCAGTCAGAACGGGAAAGCAGAGTATGTGCACCCGGAAGGCTGGAAAGTGTGGCCGACCGTCAGCGCGTTGCAGCAAACCTTACCCCTGATGAGTGAAAAGAATGAATGATGCCGCTGAGTCCCTTGATCCACTGCGCTTGCCCCTGGCGGGCGAGCGACTGATTGAAGCCTCTGCAGGCACCGGTAAAACCTTTACCATCGCCGCCCTTTATTTACGTTTACTGCTTGGACTGGGCGGCTCTGCCGCCTTTCCTCGCCCTCTGACCGTCGAAGAGCTGTTAGTGGTTACCTTTACCGAGGCAGCCACTGAAGAGCTGCGCGGTCGTATTCGTAGCAACATTCATGAGCTGCGAATTGCCTGCCTGCGTGAAACTACCGACAATCCGCTCTATGCCCGCTTGTTAGATGAAATTGCCGATAAAAAACAGGCCGCGCATTGGCTGTTATTGGCTGAAAGACAGATGGATGAAGCGGCGGTGTTTACCATTCACGGTTTCTGCCAGCGTATGCTTAGTCTGAACGCCTTTGAGTCAGGCATGCTGTTTGAACAGCAACTGATAGAAGATGAATCGCTGCTGCGTTACCAGGCCTGCGCGGACTTCTGGCGTCGACATTGTTACCCGCTCTCTCGCGATATTGCGCAGGTGATCTTCGAAACGTGGAAAGGCCCACAAGCGCTGCTACGAGATATCGACCGCTACCTACAGGGTGAAGCCCCGGTCATTAAAGCGCCGCCGCCAACGGATGAAACGCTGGCATCCCGACACGAAAAAATTCTGGCGCGTATCAACCAGATTAAGCAGCAATGGCGCGATTCGGTCGATGAGCTGGAAGGTCTGCTTGAAGATTCCGGAATCGACAGGCGTAAATTTAATCGTGGTAATCAGGGTAAGTGGATCGAAAAGATCAGTGCCTGGGCGCAGGAAGAGACACAAAGCTACCAGCTCCCTGATGCGCTGGAGAAATTCTCTCAACGCTTTTTAGAAGATCGCACCAAAGCGGGCGGCGTAACGCCCCGGCATCCGCTATTTGTCGCCATTGATGAACTGATTAGCGAACCGCTGACGATCCGCGATCTGGTGATTACCCGGGCGCTGGCGGAAATCCGCGAAGCGGTTGCGCAGGAGAAACGTCGACGCGGAGAGTTAGGCTTTGACGATATGCTCAGTCGGCTGGACGCGGCACTGGGTAGTGAAAGCGGCGATGCGCTGGCTACTGCCATTCGAACCCGTTTTCCGGTGGCGATGATCGATGAATTCCAGGACACCGACCCGCAGCAGTACCGTATTTTCCGTCGTATCTGGCAGCATCAGCCGGAAACCGCGCTGCTGTTGATTGGCGATCCCAAACAGGCTATTTATGCGTTTCGCGGTGCGGATATCTTCACCTATATGAAAGCGCGTAGTGAAGTTAGCGCACATTACACGCTCGATACCAACTGGCGTTCTGCGCCTGGGATGGTCAATGGCGTCAATACGCTCTTCAGCCAGATGACCGACGCCTTCATGTTCCGCGAAATCCCCTTTAGCCCGGTGAAATCCGCAGAGAAGAATCAATCGCTGCGGTTTGTACTTCACGGTGAAAAGCAACCTGCGATGAGCATGTGGCTAATGGAAGGAGAAAGCTGTGGCGTGGGCGATTACCAGAACTATATGGCCCAGGTATGCGCGACGCAAATTCGTGACTGGCTTAAAGCCGGGCAGTCTGGTGAGGCGTTGCTGGTCAGCGGTAAAGCGTCCAACCCGGTACGCGCATCGGATATCAGCGTGTTGGTCCGCAGTCGCCAGGAGGCGGCGCTGGTACGCGACGCGCTAACGCAACTGGCTATCCCGTCGGTCTATCTCTCCAACCGTGACAGTGTATTTGAAACGCTGGAGGCGCAGGAACTGCTATGGGTCCTGCAGGCGGTGATGACGCCGGAACGTGAAAACACACTGCGTAGCGCGCTGGCGACGTCCATGATGGGACTTAATGCGCAGGATATTGAAGCGCTGAACAATGACGAGAATGCCTGGGATGCCGTAGTAGAGGAATTCGACGGTTATCGCCAGCTCTGGCATAAGCGTGGCGTCATGCCGATGCTGCGCGCGCTGATGTCAGCGCGTCAAATTGCAGAAAACCTGCTGGCAACGGCGGGTGGCGAACGCCGTCTGACCGACATTTTGCATATCAGTGAACTGTTGCAGGAAGCGGGATCGCAACTGGAAAGTGAGCATGCGCTGATGCGCTGGCTTTCCCAGCATATTCTGGAACCTGACAGCAATGCTTCCAGTCAGCAGTTGAGGCTGGAGAGCGATAAGCATCTGGTTAAAATCGTCACCATCCACAAATCGAAAGGGCTGGAATATCCACTGGTCTGGCTGCCTTTTATTACTAATTTTCGCGTTCAGGATCAGGCGTTCTACCATGATCGTAGCTCTTTTGAAGCTGTACTGGATCTCAGCGAAGCGGATGAGAGTATTGAGCTGGCAGAAGCTGAACGTCTGGCGGAAGACCTGCGATTGCTTTATGTTGCGCTGACGCGTTCGGTATGGCATTGCAGTCTCGGCGTTGCGCCGCTGGTGCGCCGTCGGGGTGATAAGAAAGGTGATACCGATGTGCATCAGAGTGCTCTGGGACGCTTGTTGCAAAAAGGCGAGACGAAGGATGCCGCAGGGCTTCGTGCTGCTATTGAAGCGCTTTGCAGTGAAGATATTGCCTGCCTGACGCCGAATGAGCCAGACGGTGAGCGTTGGCTGGTTTCGCAACCCGCCAGTTCGGTATTGAGTGCAAGAACGCTGCAACGTGCTCCCGGTGACAGCTGGCGTGTGACCAGCTATTCCGGCCTGCAACAACGTGGACATGGCATCGCGCAGGATCTGATCCCCCGGCTGGACATTGATGCATCAGGCGTGGGTGAGGCGGTTGTGGAATCAGGGCTAACACCGCATCAGTTTCCACGAGGTGCATCGCCGGGAACATTTTTACATAGCTTGTTTGAGGACCTGGATTTTACCCAACCGGTTGAAACGCAATGGGTACAGGAAAAACTGGCGTTGGGTGGGTATGAGGCACACTGGGCGCCGGTTTTGACCCACTGGCTGGAGACCATTTTGCGTGCGCCGCTTAACGAATCGGGCGTGAGTCTGAGCGTTCTGTCTGCACGGGAAAAACAGGTGGAGATGGAGTTTTATCTGCCCATTTCGCAGCCGCTGATAGCCAGCCAACTGGACGCGCTGATCCGCAAGTACGATCCTCTCTCGGCGGGCTGTCCACCGCTGGATTTCATGCAGGTTCGCGGCATGCTGAAAGGTTTTATTGACCTCGTGTTCCGCCACCAGGGGCGTTATTACCTGCTTGACTACAAATCTAACTGGCTGGGAGAAGACAGCAGCGCTTATACCCAGCAGGCGATGGCCTCAGCAATGCAGGCACACCGTTATGACCTGCAATATCAACTTTATACTCTGGCGCTGCACCGCTATTTACGTCACCGCATTACAGACTACGATTATGAACGCCATTTTGGCGGCGTTATCTATCTCTTTTTGCGCGGTGTTGATAGCGAGGAACCTCAGCAGGGAATTTATGCGACCCGACCAGACGGAGAGCTGATTGCGATGATGGACGAGATGTTTGCGGGCGCAGCACTGGAGGAAATGCAATGACAATCCAGAAGCGATTACTGGAGGCTGTGGAGCAGAAACAGCTACGGCCGTTAGATGCCCAGTTTGCGCTGGCGGTTGCCGGAAACGACAACCCGGTCGTCACGCTGGCTGCGGCATTGCTTAGCCGCGAAGCGGGAGAAGGCCACGTCTGTTTACCGCTTTCGCGTTTATCTTTAAGCGAAGACGCCCACCCTTTGCTTACCTCCTGGATGAGTGAAAAAGGGGAGCCTGAAGACTGGGCTGAATGTCTGCTTGCCTCTGATGCGGTAAGTCGCGGCGAGCGCCCGACGCCGCTGGTGCTGTATTGCGATCGCCTGTATCTGAACCGAATGTGGAATAACGAACGCACGGTGGCTCGCTTCTTTAGTGAGGTTAACCAGGCAATCGAGGTGGATGAATCGCGGTTGACCCACACGCTGGGGACGCTTTTTCCGCATACGGAAGGAATTAACTGGCAGAAAGTTGCAGCGGCTGTAGCGCTGACGCGTCGTATATCAGTGATCTCTGGTGGGCCGGGAACGGGAAAAACGACAACGGTCGCCAGGCTGTTGGCGGCGTTGATTCAGATGGTGGATGGTGAACGCTGTCGTATCCGGCTGGCCGCTCCAACGGGAAAAGCGGCGGCGCGACTGACTGCGTCGCTGGGCGCTGCATTACGTGAGTTGCCGTTGACCGATGAACAAAAGAAACGTATTCCTGATGACGCCAGTACGCTGCACCGATTATTAGGCGCACAGCCGGGTAGCCAGCGACTGCGCCATCATGCAGGCAATCCTCTCCATCTTGATGTGCTGGTGGTTGATGAAGCCTCGATGATTGATTTGCCTATGATGTCGCGCCTTATTGATGCATTACCTCCCCATGGTCGGGTGATTTTTCTTGGCGATCGTGACCAGCTTGCTTCCGTTGAGGCGGGGGCTGTGCTGGGGGATATCTGTGCTTTTGTGAATGCCGGATTTACTGCGGAACGCGCAAAACAACTGAGCCGCCTGACCGGTAGCACCATTCCTGCGGGTTCAGGAACTCAGGCGGCATCATTACGTGACAGCTTATGCCTGCTGCAAAAGAGTTACCGTTTTGGCAGTAATTCCGGTATCGGCCAACTGGCTTCTGCGATAAATCGGGGTGATAAAGCCGCGATCAAAACGGTCTTCCAGCAAGGTTTTAGTGATATTGAAAAACGCACGCTGCAAAGTAGTGAAGATTACGCAGCTATGCTTGATGAAGCGCTAGCGGGCTATGGGCACTACCTTGAGTTGCTCCATGAGCGTGCAGAGCCGGATGCTATTATTCAGTCATTTAATGAATATCAGCTATTGTGCGCACTGCGTGAAGGTCCGTTCGGCGTGAGTGGGTTGAATGAGCGCATCGAACAGGTGATGGTGCAAAAACGTAAGATTTCCCGTCTCGCACATACCCGTTGGTACGAGGGGCGACCAGTGATGATTGCGCGAAATGACAGTTCGCTGGGTCTGTTTAACGGTGATATCGGGATCGCGCTCGATCGTGGTCAGGGCTTAAGGGTGTGGTTTGCGTTGCCGGATGGCAATATCAAGTCGGTACAGCCCAGCCGTTTACCGGAACATGAAACGACCTGGGCGATGACGGTGCATAAATCACAAGGATCCGAGTTTGATCATGCGGCGTTGATTTTACCCAGCCAGCATTCGCCCGTTGTTACCCGCGAGCTGGTTTATACGGCGGTGACCCGCGCGCGCCGTCGCTTGTCGCTGTATGCCGATGAGCGGATATTGAGTGGGGCCATTGCCACTCGCACTGAACGTCGCAGTGGGCTGTCGGCGTTGTTTAATGATGGTATTGCACAGTAGGATTTGTTGGCCGGATAAGCGTTAACGCTATCCGGCAACTGTGGTTACCCCAGATCTGCCATTAGCACTTTT
Organism: Citrobacter sp. Cm046; assembly: GCF_030333065.1. NCBI lineage: Bacteria > Pseudomonadati > Pseudomonadota > Gammaproteobacteria > Enterobacterales > Enterobacteriaceae > Citrobacter > Citrobacter sp. Cm046. The sequence goes on from NZ_JAOWGP010000042.1 coordinate 72,023, forward strand.
GAACGCCTCTGATAGTTGTACATCTGTTTCTTACTCTCTGGCAGCAGGTCAATATCCACGGGCGTGAAGCCGCGCTCCTGAAACCAGTGAATACTGCGTGTTGTCAGCACGAACAGTTTGCTAAGCCCCATTTGTCTGGCCTGCACGGCGATCCTTTCCAGCAAAACTTCTCCGCGTGAAGAACTTCGATAGTCCGGATGTACTGCCACACACGCCATTTCGCCAATTCGTTCTTCCGGGAAAGGGTACAGGGCGGCACAGGCGATGGTCAGGTTATCACGCTGAATAATGGTGAATTTGTCGATTTCCATTTCCAGTTGTTCACGTGAGCGACGGACCAGAATACCTTGCTGCTCGAGTGGGCGAATCAGTTCCAGAATACCGCCGATATCGTTAATGGTGGCGCGACGGATCTGTTCGGCGCTCTCCATCACGATTTGCGTCCCGATCCCATCGCGTGAGAACAGCTCCTGTAACAATGCGCCATCTTCCTGATAGCTAATCAGGTGGCAGCGGCGTACGCCACTGCGACAGGCTTTTACGGCACCACGCAGGAAGCGCACGGTGCCGGAGCTGTAGTCGCCTTTCTCTTCCTGTGACTCAACGCGAGCCTGGGCTTCGTTGGGGAAAAGTTCGGAAACAATATCGCCATCATCGTTAATAACTCCCTGGGAGGAGCAAAAACCGATCATCTTTTCTGCTTTCAGCTTGATAGCCAACTGAGTGGCGACCTCTTCTGAAGTCAGATTAAAGCTCTCTCCGGTGACGGAAACGGCTACCGGGCCCATCAATACAATGGCGCCACTGTCCAACTGACGGTGAATCGCCTCTTCATCAATACGACGGATGCGTCCGCTATGGCAGTAATCTACGCCGTCATCGACGCCAAGAGGTTGGGAGATAATAAAGTTACCGCTGACCACATTGATGTGCGCGCCCTGCAATGGTGTATTGTTCAGGCTCATCGACAGGCGGGCGGTGATATCAAGCTGGAGTAGCCCTGCAGCCTGCTTCACCAGCTCCAGCGTTTTGGCATCAGTCACGCGCGTATTTTTGTGGTACACCGGCTCATGATGATGAGCAGCAAGATTGGCATCAATCTGTGGCCGGGCGCCATACACCACAACGAGGCGGATGCCCAAGCTATGCAGGAGGCCAATGTCATTGACGATACTGGAAAAGTTTTCATGCTCGATGGCTTCGCCGCCCAGCATAATGACAAACGTTTTTCCCCGATGGGTATTGATATAGGGAACAGAATGGCGGAATCCCTGTACCAGTTCGGTTCTACGCTCCTTCACCACGGCACACCCTCGTTGCATGATTATTCGTAATTTGTGTATTTTTATTCTGTTTTTGCTCCATGCGCAAGCGTAATTTTTACCCTTCCTGAAGATTTTTCTCAGTAATGCCGTGAATATAAAAAGAATGTTTACCCTTTTGTAGATGACAGATTATGCGTCATTCGCTAAAGTTTCCGGTCAATTAGGACGTTTTACCTATTACCTAAATAAAGATTTCTTTTGCTCGGGAGAAGCATGTCGGGATCCAATTCAGCAATCAGTCGCCGCCGTTTACTGAAAGGTGCGGGTGCTATGTGGCTTTTGAGCGTCAGCCAGGTCGGTCTGGCCGCCGTTAGTCAGGTCGTTGCAGTGCGCATCTGGCCTGCCTCCAGTTATACCCGCGTCACGGTGGAATCCAACCGTCTGCTGAAATACAAACAGTTTGCCCTGAGTAATCCTGAGCGTGTGGTTGTGGATATTGAAGGCGTTAATTTGAACTCGGTGCTCAAGGGGATCGGGACGCAGATCCGCCCTGACGATCCGTACATTAAGTCAGCAAGAGTAGGCCAGTTTGACCCACAGACCGTGCGCATGGTGTTTGAGCTGAAACAAGATGTGAAGCCGCAGCTGTTCGCCCTGGCACCCGTTGCAGGATTTAAAGAACGTCTGGTGATGGATCTTTATCCCGCGAATGCCCAGGATGTGCAGGATCCTCTGCTGGCGTTACTTGAAGACTACAACAAGGGCGATCTCGATAAACAGGTGCCACCTGCACAAAGTGGCCCGCAGCCCGGTAAAGCGGGGCGTGACCGTCCAATTGTCATTATGCTCGATCCCGGCCATGGTGGCGAAGATTCCGGTGCCGTGGGGAAATACAAGACGCGCGAAAAAGATGTGGTGTTGCAGATAGCCCGTCGCCTGCGCGCGCTGATCGAAAAAGAAGGCAATATGAAGGTCTATATGACGCGTAATGAGGATATCTTCATTCCGTTGAAAGTCCGCGTGGCGAAAGCCCAGAAGCAGCGCGCTGACCTGTTTGTCTCCATTCATGCAGATGCCTTTACCAGTCGACAGCCCAGTGGTTCGTCGGTGTTTGCACTTTCCACTAAAGGTGCGACCAGTACTGCAGCAAAATATTTGGCGCAAACCCAGAACGCCTCGGATTTAATTGGTGGTGTCAGTAAGAGTGGTGACCGCTACGTCGACCACACCATGTTCGACATGGTGCAATCGCTGACGATTGCTGACAGTCTGAAGTTTGGTAAAGCGGTACTGAATAAGCTCGGTAAGATTAATAATCTGCATAAGAATCAGGTTGAGCAGGCAGGATTTGCGGTGTTGAAAGCGCCGGATATTCCCTCGATCCTCGTGGAAACGGCGTTTATCAGTAACGTTGAAGAGGAGCGAAAGCTCAAAACCGCGACCTTCCAGCAGGAAGTTGCTGAGTCGATTCTGGCTGGGATCAAAGCGTATTTTGCCGATGGGGCAACGCTGGCGAGAAGGGGATAATAAAAAAGCGCTGAGAAGCGCTTTTTTTACGGACCGCAGAAACAAAAAAACACCCGTCAGGGTGTTCAATGTATTGGTTGCGGGGGCCGGATTTGAACCGACGACCTTCGGGTTATGAGCCCGACGAGCTACCAGGCTGCTCCACCCCGCGTCCGTCTTTTGCTTCGTATTCAAACCACATCTGCGTTGGCTTTGCTGTGATTCGAACTACCTTGCAAAAATATCACATCAGATTTTAATTGGTTGCGGGGGCCGGATTTGAACCGACGACCTTCGGGTTATGAGCCCGACGAGCTACCAGGCTGCTCCACCCCGCGTCCGTCTTTCTGCTGCGTATTTCAAATCACATGTGTGATCCGAACTGCTTAACAGAAATATTACTGCTTCTGATTTTAATTGGTTGCGGGGGCCAGATTTGAACTGACGACCTTCGGGTTATGAGCCCGACGAGCTACCAGGCTGCTCCACCCCGCGTCCGTGGATGCGCACTATACTCTGCTAACGTTTTCATGCAACCCTTTTTTCACCTTGATCACGGTTTAAGGATGAAAATGAACAAAAACAAAGCATTTCGGTTTATTTTTTGCGCAAAATTTGCGATGGGGTATGCATTCGCATTTCATTAGGTTCGGGGGTTTGTTATCTTCATCTCGCATTCAGGCAACTTAAGACGAGAATAATGAAAGGACGTTGGGCAAAATATCTTCTGGCGGGGGCCGTAGTCGCGATGCTCGCTGCGTGTTCCTCTAAACCCACCGATCGTGGACAGCAGTATAAAGACGGGAAATTTACCCAGCCTTTCTCACTGGTGAACCAACCTGATGCGGTTGGCGCGCCAATCAATGCCGGTGATTTCGCCGAGCAGGTAAATCAGATCCGCAACGCCTCTCCGCGTTTGTATGGCAACCAAAGCAATGTCTACAACGCTATCCAGGAGTGGCTACGTGCAGGTGGCGATACGCGCAATATGCGCCAGTTTGGTATTGATGCCTGGCAGATGGAAGGGGCTGATAACTATGGCAACGTTCAGTTCACTGGTTATTACACGCCGGTAATCCAGGCGCGGCACACGCGTCAGGGGGAATTTCAATACCCTATCTATCGTATGCCGCCAAAACGTGGGCGTTTACCTTCCCGCGCTGAAATCTACGCAGGTGCGTTGAGTGACAACTATATCCTGGCATACAGCAACTCCCTGATGGATAACTTCATTATGGATGTTCAGGGCAGTGGCTACATCGACTTCGGTGATGGCAGCCCGCTTAACTTCTTTAGCTATGCCGGCAAAAACGGCCATGCTTATCGCAGTATTGGTAAAGTACTGATCGATCGTGGCGAAGTGAAGAAAGAAGATATGTCGATGCAGGCGATCCGTCACTGGGGTGAAACGCACAGCGAAGCTGAAGTGCGTGAACTGCTGGAACAGAATCCGTCGTTCGTCTTCTTTAAACCACAATCTTTTGCCCCGGTAAAAGGGGCCAGCGCAGTGCCGCTGATTGGCAGGGCCTCCGTTGCTTCTGACCGTAGTATTATTCCTGCGGGCACGACGTTACTGGCAGAAGTGCCGCTGCTGGACAATAACGGGAAATTTACCGGTCAGTATGAACTGCGTCTGATGGTGGCATTAGATGTCGGTGGAGCGATCAAAGGCCAGCACTTCGATATCTATCAGGGTATTGGTGCAGACGCAGGGCATCGTGCGGGCTGGTATAATCACTACGGTCGTGTTTGGGTGCTGAAAAGTGGCGCCGGAGCGGGTAACGTATTTAGCGGTTAATAGCCTTATCAGACCTGCCATTTTTCGAGCAGGCGGGATAAGCGAAGCGCCATTCGGCGCAAGAACGGTGTTGTCGCCACTATAGTGAGTGGCGATCACCGCTCTTTGAATTTTCTGTTCTGAGGTCGTATGTCTGTTGTGATAAGTGATGCCTGGCGTCAGCGTTTTGGCGGCACAGCGCGTCTGTATGGCGAAAATGCGCTGCACCTGTTCGCCGGATCGCACGTGTGTGTGGTCGGGATTGGCGGCGTGGGATCGTGGGCGGCGGAAGCGCTGGCGCGTACCGGAATTGGCGCAATTACGCTCATCGATATGGATGATGTGTGCGTTACCAATACTAACCGACAGATCCATGCTCTGCGTGATAACGTGGGCCAGGCGAAGGCTGAGGTGATGGCCGAACGTATACGGCAGATTAATCCCGAGTGTCGGGTCAGTGTGGTCGATGACTTTGTCACGCCGGATAACGTTGCAGAGTATATGAACGCGGGCTTTTCGTATGTCATTGATGCTATCGACAGTGTGCGCCCGAAGGCAGCGCTGATCGCGTACTGCCGTCGCAATAAAATTCCGCTGGTCACCACCGGTGGTGCCGGAGGGCAGATTGACCCGACGCAGATTCAGGTCGTTGATTTAGCCAAAACTATTCAGGATCCGTTGGCGGCGAAGCTACGTGAGCGGCTAAAAAGTGACTTTGGCGTGGTTAAAAACAGCAAAGGCAAGCTGGGTGTGGACTGTGTGTTCTCGACCGAGGCGCTGGTCTATCCGCAGGCTGATGGTTCAGTGTGTGCGATGAAGGCGACGGCAGAAGGGCCGAAGCGTATGGATTGTGCATCTGGTTTTGGCGCTGCGACGATGGTGACAGCGACATTTGGCTTTGTCGCGGTGTCACATGCGTTGAAGAAGATGATGGCGAAGGCGGCGCGTCAGACTTAATGATTGTTTGCCGGATGAGGCACCAGCGCTTATCCGGCAAAACAGCTATACAACCAGCTGCGCTGCTGCAAGAATCGCCGCGTTAAGGGCATTCAGTCCCTGGCTACGCGAAGCGCTGAGCTGGGCGCGTAAACCTAATTCATCAAAAAAATCCATTGGTGAACGTGTCAGTAATTCGGCGGCGGTTTTACCTTCTACCGCGGTGAGCAGCACTGCCAGCAAACCGCGCACGATACGGCCTTCGCTGTCGCCGAAAAAGTGCATAGTGCCATTCTCATGTACGGCATACCCCAGCCAGACGCGGTTTTCGCATCCCGCGATCTCTTTTGCCTGGGCCTTTAATGGCTCCGGGAGTGGCGGTAGTTGCTTCCCCAGCAGGATAAGCTGGCGATATTTATCTTCCCACTGAGTAAGTGGGACAAAGATAGCTCGTAAAGTCTCTTCGGTCACGGTTGTGCCAAACGGATGTTCGGCGAACAGAGGGTTTGTCATTAATCCACCAATATTTCCAGCGCGCGGTCAACCGCCGTCACCAACGCATCCACATCACTTTGGCTATTATAAGGTGCAAATGAGGCGCGCAGCGTCCCTGATACACCAAGTTCTGCCAGCAGCGGTTGCGCACAGTGTTGTCCTGCGCGAAGCGCGATGCCATATTCGGCCAGCAGTGTCACCATGTCGCTGTGGTGAACACCGGCAAAATCGAAGGCCAACAGGCTGGAGTCCTGGCAGCGGAAAGAACGGAATCCCGGGCGCTTCGCCAGTGCCTCTTCTGCCAGTGTAGCCAGACCACGGCTCCAGCTTTCTGCTTGCACGATGTCGACATCCGCCAGCCATTCCAGCGCAGCGCTCAGGCCAATAACACCCGCAACGTTAGGCGTACCTGCCTCCAGTTTCCAGGGAACCGCCTGGGTGGTAAACCCCGCAAAACTGACTTCATTAATCATCTTGCCGCCGCCGAGCCAGGGAGACATGGCATCCAGCAACTCTGGCTTACCATACAAAACGCCGATCCCGGTCGGCCCGTACAGCTTGTGACCAGAAAAAGCATAGAAATCAATATCCAACTGCTGCACGTCTGCGGGGAAATGTACAACGCCCTGGGCGCCATCAACCATCACCACCATACCCGCAGCGTGGGCGAGCGAAATGGCGCGAACCAGGTCCGGACAGCCGCCAGTTACGTTAGACATCTGCCCGAGCGCCAGTATGCGGCTGCGTGGTGTGATGAGTTCTGGTAAGCGTTCCACGTCCGGCAGTAAATGGGCGTTGAGAGGGAGTCTGATGACTTTTGCCCCCGTTTGTTCCGCCACCATCAGCCAGGGAACGAGGTTGGCATGGTGTTCCGCCACGCTGACGATAATCTCATCGCCTCTTTGTAAGCGCGGGCGTGCGTAGCTTTGGGCCACCATGTTGATAGCCTCTGTCGTACCGCGGGTCCAGACGATGGATTTATCATCCGGTGCATTGATCAGGCGGGCGGCCTTCTCCCGTGCGGCTTCATAGCGGGCGGTCAGCCGCTGGGCTTCGGCAAATTGGCTGCGATGGACATTACCGGCGCTCAGGCTATAAAACTGGTGAGTGGCATCAATCACAGCCTGTGGTTTCAACGCTGTTGCGGCGCTATCGAGATAGACGCCAGCATCGCTGAGAGCGGGAAACTGTGCGCGAAACTGCGCGGGGTTAAAAGCGTTCATGGTATTCCTCAGTTCAATAAACCGATCGTGGCGCAAAAAGAGCGCAGACACAAGGGGAGGCTAACTATCAGAATCCTCTGGATATCCTGGTAAAGTCAGAACAGTGGCTTATGCTAAATAGTGTTAGGTGAGTATTTTTGCCTGTTATGGAATTCGTTTTATTTAGCATAAATCGCTTTAAGGAGAAGAATATGAAAAAGACTGCCGCAATTATCTCTGCATGTATGCTGACTTTTGCCCTGAGCGCCTGTTCTGGTTCGAATTACGTGATGCACACCAATGATGGTCGGTCGATCGTGTCTGACGGTAAGCCAAAGACCGATAATGAGACGGGAATGATTTCCTACAAGGACGCTAATGGCAACAAACAGCAGATTAACCGTACCGATGTGAAAGAGATGGTGGAACTGGAGAAATAGCCGGTCGTCATCGACAGAAACTCGGACAAAAAAAAGCACCGCAATTTGGCGGTGCTACATTAATCACTATGGACAGACAGGGTAAATGTACAGGAAGTGAAAAAGGGTAGCTTTGCTACCATGGTCTGAATCGCAGACCAATTGCAAACACAACAACACAACATCACAACCGTAAGCCAAAAGCCCACCAGAACACGCATTCCGATAAAACTTTTCGTTCCGGCTTCAGGAAGTGCCGCCACTATAGGTATTTGCTGGTAGAACCTCAACGGACAATTTATAATGGCTCAGATTAAAAAAACTAATAGGTTACAGACTGTTATGTAACTGTTAAATTCTTTTAACATCAAAGCCTAAAAAGTCATGTCAAAACGATTACCACCCTTAAATGCGTTACGTGTTTTTGATGCTGCGGCGCGTCATTTGAGTTTTACTCGCGCAGCCGAAGAGCTTTTTGTGACGCAGGCCGCAGTAAGTCATCAAATCAAGTCACTTGAGGATTTCTTGGGACTTAAGCTGTTTCGTCGACGCAATCGATCTCTCTTGTTGACGGAAGAAGGTCAAAGCTATTTCCTCGACATCAAAGAGATTTTTTCGCAATTAACCGATGCGACGCGTAAACTTCAGGCACGCAGTGCAAAAGGCGCGCTCACCGTGAGTTTATTGCCCAGTTTTGCAATTCAATGGCTGGTGCCAAGACTCTCTAGCTTTAACTCAGCTTATCCGGGAATCGATGTCAGGATCCAGGCGGTAGACCGCCAGGAAGACAAACTGGCTGACGATGTTGATGTCGCTATTTTTTATGGGCGCGGTAACTGGCCTGGCCTGCGTGTGGAAAAATTGTACGCAGAATATTTATTGCCAGTCTGTTCGCCTCTGTTACTCACTGGCGATAAACCATTGAAGACGCCAGAGGATTTGGCAAAACACACTTTATTGCACGATGCTTCGCGGCGTGACTGGCAAGCCTATACGCGCCAGCTTGGCCTGAATCATATCAACGTACAGCAGGGACCTATCTTCAGCCATAGTGCCATGGTGCTTCAGGCTGCTATTCATGGACAGGGAGTGGCGCTGGCCAATAACGTTATGGCGCAGTCTGAAATTGAAGCCGGGCGTTTGGTCTGTCCCTTTAATGATGTTCTGGTCAGCAAGAACGCATTTTATCTGGTTTGTCATGACAGTCAGGCAGAACTGGGTAAAATAGCCGCCTTCCGTCAGTGGATACTGGCAAAAGCGGCCACTGAACAAGAAAAATTCCGCTTTCGTTATGAACAATAATTTACTTAGGGTATTAACATGACCAGCCGTTTTATGCTGATTTTTGCCGCCGTAAGTGGCTTTATTTTTGTGGCACTGGGCGCCTTTGGGGCACATGTTCTGAGTAAAACCCTCGGCGTCGTTGAAATGGGGTGGATCCAGACGGGCCTTGAGTATCAGGCGTTCCATACGCTGGCCATCTTTGGCCTCGCGGTCGCTATGCAGCGACGTATTAGCATTTGGTTTTACTGGAGTAGCGTGTTTATGGCATTAGGCACGGTGCTGTTCAGCGGCAGCCTGTATTGCCTCGCGCTGTCTCATCTACGCCTGTGGGCGTTTGTTACCCCTGTTGGTGGCTTCAGCTTCCTGGCAGGTTGGGTTCTGATGTTAGTTGGTGCTATTCGATTGAAACGTAAGGGCGTTAGTCATGAATAAGGTTGTATTGTTGTGTCGCCCAGGTTTTGAAAAAGAGTGCGCCGCAGAAATTACGGATAAAGCAACTCGTCGGGAAGTGTTTGGCTTTGCTCGCGTGAAAGACAATGCGGGTTACGTCATTTATGAGTGCTATCAGCAGGGTGATGCTGAAAAGTTGGTCAAAGAGCTGCCGTTCAGTTCGCTGATTTTTGCCCGTCAAATGTTTGTCGTCGGTGAATTGCTGCAATATTTGCCGCCGGAAGATCGCATTACGCCGATTGTCGGTATGTTGCAGGGCGTTGTAGAGAAAGGTGGTGACCTGCGCGTCGAAGTCGCAGACACTAACGAAAGCAAAGAGCTGGTTAAGTTTTGCCGCAAATTTACCGTGCCGCTGCGCGCGGCGCTGCGTGAAGCGGGCGTGCTGGCAAAATACGAGACGCCAAAGCGCCCGGTAGTCCATGTTTTCTTTATCGCACCAGGTTGTTGTTACACCGGTTATTCCTGGCCTGACAATAATTCACCGTTTTACATGGGCATCCCGCGTTTGAAGTTCCCGGCCGATGCTCCGAGCCGTTCAACACTGAAGCTCGAAGAAGCGCTGCATGTTTTTATTCCTGCCGATGAGTGGGATGAGCGTCTGGCAAATGGAATGTATGCGGTGGATTTAGGGGCTTGCCCCGGCGGTTGGACCTATCAGCTGGTCAAACGCAATATGTGGGTTTACTCCGTGGATAACGGTCCGATGGCGCAAAGCCTGATGGATACCGGACAGGTGACCTGGTTGCGTGAAGACGGATTTAAATACCGTCCGAATCGCAACAACATCTCGTGGATGGTCTGCGATATGGTGGAGAAGCCTGCGAAAGTTGCCGCGTTGATGGCGCAATGGTTGGTTAATGGCTGGTGCCGTGAGACGATTTTCAATCTCAAACTGCCGATGAAAAAGCGCTACGAAGAAGTGTCGCAAAACCTGGCCTATATCCAGGCGCAGTTGGATGAACATAACATCAATGCGCAGATTCAGGCACGTCAGCTTTATCATGACCGCGAAGAAGTGACCGTGCACGTGCGTCGTCTGTGGGCCGCTGTCGGCGGTCGTCGCGACGAGCGATAAAGACCTCCCTGCAGGCCTGATGGCGCATGCGCTTATCAGGCCTGTGGCAGAACACCGTCAGTTTGCTGTTCATCCGAAATCACATGCGTCACCTCCTCCAGATGCCCGATCCGGGCCTCGCCAGAACGATGCAACTTACTTTTATCGATCAACAACAATGACTGTGATGCCCGTTTGAGCAGAATGGATTTGAATTCAGCGTTAGTAGCCGTCGAGTCCCAGAGAGTGCCGTTACTGTCGATCCCCGCGCAGGAAAAAATAAACAGATCGATGTCGAGAGGTTTCAACTGCGAGATGAGCGACGGATTAATGTAGCAGCCATCTTTGCGCTCGAGTCGTCCACCTGAGCAGATGAGCTGAATATGTTCACGTTTGCCCAGTTCCTGACAAATTGGCTGGCTATTAGTAAACACATGTATGTTGATGTCCGGTAACTGGCGGGCCAGATACCAGCAGGTGGAACTGGCATCTAAAGCGATTACCATTCCTTCCTCTATCCATGCTAATGCGTCCCTGGCAACATCCGCTTTATGCGCATAATGGCTTTTACGTCGAATATGAAACGGTTCGCCGCTGTCCTGATTTTCCTGATGAATTATCCTGGCACGTCCGTGGTTGCGCAGCACTTTCCCTTGCATTTGTAGTTCATTGAGATCGCGGCGAATAGTCTCTTTGCTGACATTAAGTTGTAAAGATAAGGCTTCGGTTGTCAGGTTTTTATGGGTAATTAGCAGGTCTGTTATTGCTTGCTGGCGTGCCGCTTTCACTGTTCTGATCCTCATCATTTGATGAATGCCCGTATCTGACGGGCATTCTGACCAGAGATTACGGCGTTACCCCTTTTTTCAAAAGAATATTTCCGTATTTTGCCTGCTCTCCGGTAATGACGATCGCAAACGCTTTTTGCGCCCGTTCATAGAATGCATAGCGATCGATGCGGGTAATATCCGGTCCGGAAGTCGTTAAAGAGAGCGCATCGCGGTAACGCCTTTCAACGTTCGGATCGAGAGAATCTCCTTCTACGGCGGCCATCATCACCAACGGTGGGGCGTAGCTGTCCAGCTCAAACAACGGAATAATGGCCTGCAACAGATCGCTGACCTGCAAACCATCGGCACGGATAACCTGTGGTCCCATGCTGTGTGCCGGAAAGTGGGCATCGGAGAAAATTATCTCATCGCCATGTCCCATTTCCGCCAGCACTTTCAGCAGGTCAGGGGAAATTAAGGGGGAAATCGTTTTAAGCATTTCACTCGACTCCTGTGAGTTCGGATTCGGTTTGGGGATAGAAGTAGCGATATCGGTAGCGCACCTGTGCGCGGGCCTGTTCCGGGGTAGCAAACTCACCAATACCTGACCAGCCAAACATTGCAGCTCCGGCGACGGTAGTTTCGGCGTCATCCAGTACCTTGACGGGGATCCCGAGTACGTTGGCTTTTATCTGATTCCACAGCGCGTTGCGACTTCCTCCGCCAACTAACAGCAGCTCCGTCGCCTTGAAGTGGCTGATAGTTTCCAGCGTGTGTAGATTTTGCTGGAGCTGTACCGTTAATCCCTCCAGTGCTGCACGGTAAAAATGTCCGCGAGTGCTGTTCAATGTGACACCCTGCCAGCCTGCGTTAGCGTTGGTGAGCAAATCGCACTGCATCTTTACGCCTTCAGCGCCTGTTGGAATAGCTTGCGCCTCACTTATCAGCGTTTGCCAGGGCGTTTCTGCCGTCCACAGCAGTTTACGCACCCACTCGAGCACGCCGGAAGCCAACCATTGCATACCGGGGTTGTACAGTCCGTTCTGACTGTCCAGCTCGCAGGTGGAACCTGAATAATGGCTGAGCAGGGGAGTATTCACTTGTGCGCTGCGCACCATCAGAATTTCCCATGTGCCGGAAGAGAGCACCGGTTCATCCGGCTGCGCGCCTGCGCCAAACAGCGCAAACTGCGTGTCGTGCCCGGCGGAAATAACCGGAATACCTGGCGGAAGCCCAAGCTGCTTTGCGGCTTCGTTTTGCAGCGTTCCGATCTGTTCCCCTGCCTCGACTAAGCGTGGGAAAAGCCGGCGGGGTATACCAGTTGCCTGCAGAATGTCATGGCTGAAATCTCGCTGATGGATCTCCAACATCTGGCTGGTTCCCGCCATCGTGATATCTGTGGTGAATTCGCCGGTTAAGCGGTGGTTGATAAGCGATGAAATAAAAAGCCAGGCGTGCGCCTGCTCCAGCAATCGTGGGTGGTTCTCTTTGAGCCACACCAGTTTGTACAGCGTGTTGAAGCTGAAAGCGCCGACACCGGAGATGTCCTGCAACTGCTGTGGTGATATCAGGCGATCGATACTGGCCATGACGGCGGCGGTACGCGGACATTTCCAGCTGATCACCGGATAAAGCAACTCACCATGCTCATCAACCAGCGCGCCGTCAACACCAAACGTAGTGACCGTAATCCCGCGGATCTGGCAGGAGGCGAGTTCAGTTGCGAGTCGCTGGCAGCAGTCGGCAAAGCGCTGCAGAATGGCATCAAGGGACCACTGATGCCAGACACTGTTTTCAGCGGCAATATCACTGGCATTGGGGGTGGAGGCGCGGGCGATAATTTGTCCCTGACGGTCAACGGCTATGGCTCGCACGTTCGTCGCACCACAGTCGAGGACCAAAATAACGTCTTGTTTCATAATCGCTCCTGGCATACCCGTCATACCTCAAACTGCAGGACAAAAATGCTAATGCGTTTTTGTCCTGCGCTTGAATGACTTAGGGTATGAGAACCCTGTCGTTATGGGGATGGAACTCTTAACGCTTATACAGCGGCCCGTAGTTTTGGCAGGCACGATAGTCCTGGCCTTCGCTATCCATACCGTGGGCTGCCCAGGCTGAAGGACGGTAAATTTTCTCTTCTTCCACGTTGTGCATACAAACCGGGATACGCAGCATGGCGGCAAGCGTAATAAAGTCTGCGCCAACATGGCCAATCGTCAGTACGCCATGGTTAGCGCCCCAGTTAGCCATCACTGAATAGACATCGGTGAATGGTCCTTTTCCGGTTAAGCGCGGTGCAAACCAGGTTGTCGGCCATGTGGAGTTGGTGCGCTCATCAAGCTGCGCGTGCACATCCTTCGGCAACTCCACGCTCCAGCCTTCAGCGATTTGCAGTACCGGACCCAGACCTTTGATGATATTGATGCGAGTCATGGTGAACGGCACGCCGCCTTCGGTCAGGAAGCGCGAAGAGTAGCCGCCGCCACGGAAGTATTCGTGGATTGCCGGACACCATTCGGTAGCCGCCAGACAATCATCTGCTTCTTGCTGCGAGATCTCCCAGTGCGGTTTCATGGTTGGCTTGCCTTCGCTGTCGCGCTGTTTGCAGGAGCCGTCCAGTGCCGCAGATCCAGAGTTAATCAGATGGATGATGCCGTGTTCAGCAAGACCAGTCAGCGGTTTACCAGTTACGCGCTCTACCGCCTCGGGTGACCAGTAGGTGCGCACATCGGCAAAGACTTGCGCCGTTCCGGTGAGTTGGTGACCAAACAGCATCGCCACACCGTTCAGGCTGTCGTTTTCGGTGGCGACAACATACGGCTGGCGTAAACCATTCCAGTCGAATGAGCTGTTCAGCAACGCTTCGGCGGTGTCGCCGTTTGGATATTGATCCGTCCAGTGGCGCTGCCCCTGGAAACCAGCAGCAATAGCGTTGTAGCCCAGAGACTCTTCTACAAGGCCTTTTTCTGCCAGTTTCTTATTCCCTTGCATCATGTCACGGATGCACATTGCCATCAGCAGACTCTCTTTCAGTACCGCACGGCTTTGTTCCTCGTTACGCTTGTATTGCTGCGCATTCTGATCTTCGCCGTAGCGGAAGTTTTTGTCCGCCCACGTCAGTGCGATTTCCAGTTCAGCTTCGTCATAGATTTTTTTGTCAATGCGACGACGTAATTCGGTCATATCAACAGGCTGAACCTTCATTCCCAGCCAGGATTCGAAGAAGTTATGATCGACGATAGATCCTGCGATCCCCATCGAAACACCCCCTACGGACAGATAACTTTTGCCCTTCATGCTGGCAACGGCTAAGCCCGCCCGCGTGAAACGTAGCAGTTTTTCTTCTACATCGGTGGGGATAGTGGTGTCACCAGCATCCTGCACATCATGGCCGTAAATAGAGAAGGCGGGGAGACCTTTTTGGTTATGCGCAGCCAGAGCTGCCGCCAGGTAAACGGCGCCAGGACGTTCTGTTCCGTTGAAGCCCCAGATGGCTTTCGGACGCATAGGATCCATGTCGATAGTTTCGCTACCGTAGCACCAGCATGGGGTAACGGTAATCGTCACACCAACGTTCAGACCGCTGAATTTTTCTTCACAGGCGGCGGATTCAGCCATCCCGGCAATGCAGGTGTCTGCGATCACACATTCAATCTGTGCGCCACAGGCGTGACGAAGTTTCTCTGTGATAAGCGCGGCAGTGGCTTTTGCCATGTTCATGGTTTGTTCTTCGAGCGATTCACGTACACCCATGCGACGCCCATCAATCACCGGACGAATACCGATTTTCGGTAAACTGATTTTGTTCATTCGAGGTTCCTCATCTCACTTTATGCCGTGCAGCTGAAGTGGATATTGGATACCACTGCCGCAGTTGGCTGAATTTTTCATTTTTGCTAACTCGAGTTAGCTTAGGTATTAGAGAGTTTTTTGCACAACTTTTTTGTTGTGGAACTGTGAGAAGCTTCACGAGAAGTGGTTAAAATTCGATCTGCGTCAAATAAACAAAATCACTGATTTAAGATAATTTTATTTATAATCAGAGGGATAGAATAAATTGTCTGCCCGGCATCACAATTTTAAACCAAATGATTTGGTTATTTTTGGCAGCTAAAATAGCTTTAAAAGGCAAATCGCTAACTCGAGTTAGCATTTTTGATAAAACGTATATGATCTTTAGGAAGTATTCGCATCAACGGTGACGATGGCTCCCTGACAACGCTGTTTTCGCCTGATTCACTGACTGCAGTTTCTGTATATTGAGGAAAGCAGCAATGTCCGAAACATTTTTACAGATGAGTCATATTACGAAACGTTTTCCCGGAGTATTAGCGTTGAGTAATGTGGATTTTGCTTTACGCAAAGGTGAGGTTCATGCGCTGCTGGGGGAAAATGGCGCGGGAAAGTCTACCCTGATGAAAATTTTATCCGGTGTTTATCAACCTGATGAGGGAGATATTGTTTTCGAGGACCAACCCGTTGCATTCGCGAACCCATTGAGCGCCCAGAAAGCCGGGATCACGATTATTCACCAGGAATTTAATCTTTTTCCTGAACTCACGGTTGAAGAGAATATATTTATTGGCAGGGAGTTTTGCAAAAATAACCGTTGGCGCCTTGATGAAAAACAACAGCGCCAGGCTGCTATCGATATTTTGCAAAAATTAAACCTGAATATCTCGCCAGAGACTCTGGTTGCCGACCTCACTGTCGCGCAACAACAAATGGTTGAGATTGCAAAAGCGATATCGGTGAATGCCAAAGTTCTAATTATGGATGAACCGACCGCTGCACTAACCGAAACGGAGATCGACAGTTTATTTCAGGTTACCCGTTTACTTAAAGAGCAGGGTACTGGCATCGTTTATATCTCTCACCGGCTTGAGGAACTGGCGCTGATTGCCGATCGTGCCACCGTCATGCGGGATGGTCAGTTTATCGCCACCGTTGATTATGATGCGGTAAAAATCAGCGATCTGATCGCTATGATGGTTGGCCGTGATCTCGGCAATATCTATCCTCGTCGCGAGCCACAATCCCAGCGCAAACCGGTGCTGGAGGTGAGCGGTCTGACGCGAAAAGGTGTACTGAACGACATCAACTTTACCCTTCACCAGGGGGAGATTTTAGGCTTTGCCGGTCTGATGGGCGCAGGTCGTACTGAACTGGCGCGTGCGATTTTCGGCGCTGACCCAATAGATAGTGGAACGATTAAGCTGCGCGGCAAAGAGACGGTGGTAAAAGATATCCCTGACGCCATCAGGCAAGGTATCAGCTATTTAACCGAGGACAGAAAAAAAGAAGGACTGGCATTAGGCTTGTCTGTTGAGCGTAATATTATGCTCGGCAATTACCCGGAGTATTCCGATCGCTATGGCAATGTTGATAGTAAACGCTGTCAGAAAATAAGTCAGGAACAGGTAAAAACTCTGCGAATTAAAACGCCGCATCTTGAGCAGGCTGCGTTGAATTTAAGTGGCGGTAATCAGCAGAAAATTATTATTGCCAGATGGGTATGTAAGGATACTGATATTCTCATCTTTGATGAGCCCACGCGTGGTATTGATGTAGGGGCTAAACTTGAAATTTATGAATTAATGAATCGTCTGGTGGCAAAAGGAAAATCAATTATCATGATTTCTTCTGAATTACCGGAAGTGCTGGGTATGTGCGATCGCATTTTAGTTATGCGCAATGGCCGTATTACCGGTGAGTTAGCTTCTGATGACGCCACACAAGAAAAAATCATGCAATACGCGACGTTAGAGGACTAATTTATGACTATCTCTGTAACCTCTTCAGACAGCAATAATAAGAAAATAAAAATTAACAAAGAACTTTTAATGCGCCTTGCGCCGCTTTTTAGCCTGATTATTCTGGTGATATTTTTTAGCTTTGGCTCACCTTTTTTCTTTAATACTGAAAACATTATGACAATTGCCCTGCAAACCTCGGTGATTGGCATCATGGCAATTGGCGTTACCTTCGTCATTATCACCTCAGGGATCGATCTTTCTCTCGGGTCTGTCGTCGCCTTTTCCGGGGTAGCGGTAGGGATATGCGCAACGCTGGGCCTGCCGTTGCCAGTGTGTATCCTGGCAGGTGTTCTGGCCGGAGGATTATGCGGCTATATCAACGGGATACTGGTAACCAAAATGACGATACCGCCATTTATCGCCACGCTGGGACTGATGATGTCTGTCAGGGGCATCAACATGGTGATGACTGACGGTCGCGCGATTTACTTTGCTGATTACCCTACGTTCAAAATGCTGGCGCAGGGACGCCTGTTCGATGTGCTGCCTTATCCTGTTTTTTACCTTGTTGTTGTCGCGCTGATTGCCGCTTATATCCTGAAGAAAACGGTCATTGGCCGTTATGTTTACGCTGTAGGCAGTAACGAAGTTGCAGCACATCTTTCCGGGATCAAAGTCCAGCGCGTCAAAATTTTCGTCTACGCCTTTTGCGGTCTGCTGACCGGGATTGCCGGGGTCATTCTGGCTTCTCGTCTGAACTCAGGACAACCTACGGTCGGTGTGGGTTATGAGCTGGAAGCGATAGCTGCGGTTGTGATTGGCGGTACCAGCCTGATGGGCGGGATTGGGACTATCGGTGGCACTATCATCGGCGCATTCATTATGAGTGTACTGAAAAATGGTCTGAACCTGATGGGTGTCTCTCAGTTCTGGCAAATGGTAGCAATGGGTGTCGTGGTTATCGCTGCGGTTTACCTCGATACATTACGCAAGAAAATTCGTTGATTAACGCTCCCGGTAGTCACGGGGCATCATAACCCTGACGTTTAGGGTGACTCACTCAGAACGGAGTACAACAATGAAAACCAGGCATTTTGTCTATGCGTTATCTCTGCTGGCCTGCATGACCTCCAGCGCATTGGCTAAAGATATGAATCTTCCGGTGGTCAGTAAAGGTTTCCAGCATGAATTCTGGCAAACCGTGAAAATGGGTACAGAAGCGGCAGCGAAAGAGCTGGGTGATAAAACCAGCTATGTCGGACCGGCGGATGAAACCCAAATTGCTGAGCAGATTCAGTTAGTTGAAAATGCAATGGCGCAAAAACCTAATGGACTGTTGCTGGCGGCGTTAGATGCCAATGCACTCGCACCGCTGGTGGAAACGGCCAACTCACGTGGCATTAAGGTCGTGACGTTTGACTCTGGCGTGAATTCCGATATTCCTGCCAGCTTTGTGGCAACCAATAACCGTAAAGCGGGGGCAGAAGCGGCAGATGCGCTTGCTGCTGAGGTGGGTAACAAAGGAAAAGTCGGCATTATTGCGCATGTGGCAGGCACCTCTTCAGCGATTGAACGCTCGGAAGGATTTATTGCCCGCATGAAGGAAAAGTATCCGGATATCCAGGTTCTCCCTGTCCAGTACAGCGATGGCGATCCGCAAAAAGCGATGGATAAGACCATCGATATGATTCAGGCGAACCCTGACATCGCAGGGATCTATGGCACCAATGAAGGTTCAACTTTGGGGGTTGCTAACGCTATTGATAGTCAAAACCTGAAGGGCAAAGTGAAGGTGATTGGCTTTGACAGTACCGAGGCGATTATTGCCTTCCTGAAGTCCGGAGTTATCCAGGGCTTTGTGGTACAGGATGCCTATCAGATTGGCTATCAGGGTATCAAAACGCTGAATGCCGCAGTGTCGGGTCAGTCCGTACCGAAAGAGATCGATATTCCCGTGAAATTTGTTAACGCGAAGAACATTAACACGCCGGAAATCGAGAAGTTATTGCACCCATTCGGTAAGAAATAAGCCCGTTGGGGCGAAACTCTCGCCCCATTTTTAGCCAGCGTAGGGAGTTACTATGAGCAGTGGATATTTCCTCGGTGTGGATGTCGGTTCCGCAAGTGTCAGGGCCGGTGTATTTGATGCCAGCGGCAAGCGCCTGGCCTTTGCGACTTTCCCTATCTCGCAGTTTCGACCAGGCCCGGAGCGAGTGGAGCAATCTTCTGCTGAAATCTGGCTGCAGGTTTGCAGTGCGGTGAAAGGGGCGGTGTCGTCGGCCGGCGTTCCTGCAGAGGAGATCCGTTCACTGGGTTTTGATGCCACCTGTTCTCTGGTCGCGCTGGATAAGCAAGGGCAGGGGCTGGCGGTTTCACCTGGGGAATCGCCGGACCATAACATCATCATGTGGATGGATCACCGTGCAGCGCAAGAGACCCAGTGTATCAATGCGACAAAGGATCCGGCTCTGCGCTACGTAGGTGGTGAAGTTAGTGTAGAAATGGAGCTTCCTAAAGCACTCTGGCTGAAGAATCATTTTCCCGCTACCTGGCAGAGTGCGCATCGCCTCTACGATCTGGCGGATTTTCTGGTCTGGAAAGCCACCGATAATGATGTGGCGGGACTGTGTACCCTGACCTGCAAATGGAACTATCTGGCACATGAGCAACGCTTTAGCCATTCCCTGCTCGACGCTGTTGAATTAACCGATCTACTGGGCAAAATTCCGTCTCGGATCCTGCCGCCGGGAGCTGCTGTTGGTACGCTTAGCCCAGAAGCTGCACAGGCGTTGGGGCTGACGACAGCAGTAGTGGTCGCTAGTGGAATGATTGATGCCCATGCTGGCGGAGTTGCACTTGCTGGTGCTCAGCCTGCGGGAACGCTGGCGCTGATTAGCGGAACGTCAAATTGCCATATGTTATGCAGCGCACAGGAAATTCATACGCCGGGTGTATGGGGACCGTACTGGTCCGCCATGTTGCCAGGCTACTGGTTGACGGAAGGTGGGCAGAGTGCTGCCGGTGCGTTAGTTGACTGGACACTTCAGGAGTCAGGAGCCAGCGCCGAGCTGTTTCGTAAAGCCGAAGCGCGGGGCTGTCATCCGATCGTTTTAGTGAATGAATGGGTTGCTGCGCTGGAAGAAAATGAATCGGAACCGGGGCGCTATCTGCATGTATTGGCCGATCACCACGGAAACCGTTCACCGCGAGCAAGACCCGATGCCAGGGGCAGCGTCTGCGGTTTGACTCTTGAGCGAGGAGAGGGACAGCTTGCCCGCTTGTATCTGGCGACATTACAGGCGATCGCCTGCGGTACGCGGCATATTATGGAAGTGATGCGCGAAAACGGCCATACCATTTCTCGACTGACGCTGTGTGGCGGCGCTACGCATAATCCTTTGTGGCTGCGAGAGTATGCCGATGCTACCGGATGCGATATCCATCTGATGCAGGAAGAAGATGCCGTGACATTAGGCGCGGCGATTACCGGCGCGGTCGCAAGCGGCGCGTGGTCGAATTTTCCAGCAGCGTGCCAGGCGATGGTTACGCCAGGTGAAGTGATTAAGGCAAATCCACAGCGGCAGGACTTTTATACCCGCAAATATCAGGCTTATCTTACAATGTGGGATCAACAGCAGACGCTTAACCAACTGATGCAGTAAGACAAAAGTTTAAAATACTTTTATGATTGTGAATGGACGTTTTGGATGTGGACTGGGGCATATAGATGGCTAAAACAGTAGAACAGATAGCCAGCGATCTGAATTTATCGGTTACGACCGTGCGACTGGTGTTGAATGGGAAAGCTGAGCAATATCGGATCAGCGTCAAAACCCAGACTCGCATTAATGAATACGTTGAGCGATATGGTTACGTGATAAACCATTCGGCCCGTAGCCTGAAACTCAATAAAACGGATACGCTGGGTCTGATTGTGCCCAATATTTCCAACGTCTTTTTTGCCACGCTCGCAGAAAAACTCGAGCAACGCTGTCGTCGCTCTGGATATCAGCTAACGATTAGCTGTACCTACGATGATGTGGATTACGAAAACAAATTAACCAAAGCGTTAATTGCACGCAATGTTGATGGTCTCTTTATTGTTCCTTCGACATTAGAAAATCAGCAACACCATTTACGCCAGGTCAGAAAACCAATGGTGTTACTTGACCGTGATTTTAAGTACACCGATAACGCGCTGGTTGAAAGTCATAATATTTTGGGTGGTGAAAAGCTGACGCAAAGTTTGTTTGACGCGGGGAAATCGCCAATCTGGTTTTTAGTGGGGGATACCGGTTTACCCAGTATCGGCGATCGTTTGAAAGGTTACCTAAATGCGTTGAGTAAAAATGGTATTTCTCATCAGGATTGGGTGCGTGAAGGCCCGGACAATACCCCGGATGGTGGCTATCGACTCATGGACAAACTGATCAACGAGCAGGGCTGCCCTCAGGCGTTTATCGCCTCGTCGTTACCCGTGCTGGAAGGTGCAGTTATCGCGATTCGCAACCGTTTTGGTGTTATTCCACCTGATATCAATATTGGGACATTCGATGAACATCCGATGTTGGGATTCCTGGCCAATAATGTCTGGTCAATGCAGCAGGACGAAAATGTCTGGGCAGAAAAAGCATTCGATATGATGATGAGTGCAATTGACGATCAGCCAATTAAAGAAACGGTAAAAGTTGAGATGAAACTTATTAAGCGTGTCAGACAGAAATAACACGTAGCTCTACACGTCATCCTTCAAGCTGCCTCCGTGTTGGCTGCGTTCGCTCACTTGCCGTCTTGACGCAATTTGAATGATTTTGTGTATGTACTAAAAATAATTCAGCCTACTGAATCTGAATAATAATATTCAGTGGCTGCTCATATCTGAAACCTGACCGCGTCTTATTCTGCGGGTGCATTATTTCGCAATAAAGACGAGGGGAAACTGTACCCGGAGATTCATTATGGAAAGAATGCGTTTATCTCGAGAAATTATTGAAACTTGCCTTGAAATGACCAGCCTTGGACTGAATCAGGGAACGGCGGGAAATGTGAGTGCACGTTATGAGAACGGAATGTTGATCACGCCCAGCGGTATTCCTTATGAAAGACTCACAGAAAATATGATCGTGTATGTCGATAACGACGGTAATTATGATAAAGGACAATTACCTTCCAGCGAATGGCGTTTTCATCTGGCAGCCTACCAGACACGGCCAGATGCTAATGCGGTCGTGCATAATCATGCGATTCATTGCACTGCGGTGTCGATTCTGAACCGTCCAATCCCTGCCATTCACTACATGATTGCGGCTGCCGGAGGTAACTCCATTCCATGTGCGCCGTATGCGACATTTGGTACTCGCGAACTGTCAGAGCATGTGGTTGTTGCCCTGCAAAACCGAAAAGCCACACTGTTGCAGCATCATGGGCTGATTGCCTGCGAGGCGAATCTGGAAAAAGCCTTGTGGCTGGCACAAGAAGTGGAAGTTCTGGCCCGTCTTTATCTGAGCACGCTGGCGATTGTCGATCCCGTTCCGGTACTGGATGATGAAGAAATCGCTATTGTGCTGGAGAAATTCAAATCCTATGGATTACGTATTGAAGAGTAATTTCGCATAGCGAAAGGAGAAAAACGATGGCGAACAGAATGATTCTGAACGAAACGGCATGGTTTGGCCGGGGAGCTGTTGGGGCGTTAACCGATGAGGTCATCCGCCGTGGTTACCGTAAAGCGCTGATTGTGACAGATGCTAATCTGGTGCAGTGTGGTGTTGTCGATAAGGTAACATCGCGGATGGACGCAGCAGGTCTGGAATGGGACATTTTTTCCGGCGTAATGCCCAATCCAACCATTGCGGTGGTACAAGAAGGGCTGAGTGTCTTCCAGAAAAGTGGTGCAGACTATCTGATAGCCATTGGTGGCGGTTCGCCGCAGGATACCTGTAAGGCTATTGGCATTATCCATAATAACCCTGAGTTTGCCGATGTACGCAGTCTGGAAGGGTTATCGCCAACGCGCTTCCCGAGCGTACCGGTTATGGCAATCCCCACTACGGCGGGGACGGCAGCAGAAGTGACCATTAACTACGTGATCACGGATGAGGAGAACAGGCGTAAGTTTGTTTGTGTCGATCCGCATGATATCCCGCAGGTGGCGTTTATTGATGCGGATATGATGGATGGCATGCCTGCCGCATTAAAGGCTGCGACCGGCGTTGATGCGCTGACCCACGCCATTGAAGGCTACATCACGCGTGCAGCATGGGCGTTAACGGATGCGCTGCACATTAAAGCTATTGAGATTATTGCCAGTGCGTTACGCGGTTCAGTTGCCGGAGACCTTCAGGCGGGTGAAGCGATGGCGCTGGGCCAGTACGTTGCGGGAATGGGGTTCTCAAACGTCGGTCTGGGGCTGGTGCATGGTATGGCGCACCCGTTGGGGGCGTTTTATAACACACCGCACGGCGTCGCCAATGCTATTTTGTTGCCGCATGTAATGCAGTACAACGCTGAATTTACTGGAGAGAAATTCCGTGATATCGCCCGTGCGATGGGTGTGAAGGTGGAAAATCTGACTCTGGAAGAGGCACGCAAAGCCGCCGTTGATGCGGTGTTTGCGCTTAACCGTGACGTGGGGATCCCGCTGCACTTACGTGACGTTGGCGTGCGTAAAGACGATATACCGGCGCTGGCGCAGGCGGCATTCGATGATGTTTGTACCGGTGGAAATCCGCGTGAAGCGAGCCTTGCCGATATTGTCGAGTTGTACCATATGGCCTGGTAGTTCTTATGTACGTATCCGGCTTACAGTTTGTTGGTTCTGTAAGCCGGATGAGCGCAGCCACACGGCAATTCATTTATCATCGTATCAGCCGAAGTTGCTGCAAATTCCCGTCGATATGTAAGTTCGTTTGCAACCGGGCGATATCGCGGCAAAGAAATGCCATCTCTTTGTGCGCCTCCAGTTTCTTACGCCATTTTTCAGGCACATTATCGAGATGGGCGTAAATCCCTTCCAGATGTTGAAACTGAACTAACAACTGGGTTGCGCTTTTAGGACCAATGCCTGCGACGCCAGGTACTTTTGAACTGCTTATCCCCGCCAGTCCCCAATAATCCGGTAACTGCTGAGGCAGTACGCCAAACTCTTTCTCAATGAACGGTGCATCCAGCCAGCGCTTTTGAAAATAATCGCGTATACGCAGCGTCGGGGAGAGCAACTGACAGTAGCCTTTATCGGTCGAGACAATGGTAGCCTGATGCCCAGCCTGGGTGACTTTTACTGCCAGGGTTGCGGCCAAATCGTCAGCCTCATTACCACTTGAGACCCAGCAGCAGACCCCACGCTGCTCAAAAGCGGTACGTAAGGCGGGCATTTCATTATGTAATTCGTCGGGCATCGGTGGACGGCCCGCTTTGTAGTCGGGCAGTCGTTGGTGACGCCAGCCGCTGTTACGTGCTTCATCATCAAATACTGCAACAGCATGCGTGGGCTGGCTGTGCACAATTAATTGATCGAGCGCGTGCTGGCATGTCTCCACACAAGGTGAACCCTGAACCGCATGAATGCGGCGGATGAGATTCAGTGCATCAACGATAAGCAGATGGACGGCCACAATGTTCTCCCTTACAAATCAGGGTGTAGGGTAACATTCACGGCGAAGCGAGGCTAATATCAGAAATCAACATTTTGCCGGATGGCGGTTAACGCCAGTCCGGCAATCTGAAGAGAATTAATCGCAGGTAACAATCTTCATTGCCAGGCCGCCGCGAGAAGTTTCGCGGTACTTGGCGTTCATGTCTTTACCCGTTTCGTACATGGTCTCGATAACTTTATCGAGGCACACGCGCGGCTCGCTGGTACGGCGCAGCGCCATACGTGCAGCATTAACCGCTTTCACGGAGGCAATGGCATTACGTTCAATGCACGGTACCTGAACCTGACCGGCAACCGGATCGCAGGTTAAACCGAGGTTGTGTTCCATACCGATTTCCGCGGCGATACATACCTGCGTTGGGCTACCGCCCAGCAGTTCAGCCAGACCCGCCGCCGCCATTGAACATGCTACGCCGACTTCACCCTGGCAACCGACTTCAGCACCTGAGATAGAGGCGTTCATCTTGTATAGTGAACCAATGGCGCTTGCGACCAGCATATAGCGTGCCAGTGAGTTAGCGTTCACTTCGCGGATGAACTTGTCGTAATACGCCAGCACAGCCGGAACAATCCCGCACGCACCGTTAGTCGGTGCAGTGACCACGCGTCCACCGGCAGCATTTTCTTCATTAACCGCCAGCGCGAACATGTTGATCCAGTCAACAACCGCCATCGGATCGGTTGTGGTTTTATCACTGCTTACCAGCATACGACGCAGTGCTGCCGCTCGACGTGGAACGCGCAGTTTGCCCGGCAACACGCCTTCTGTGGTGATGCCACGTTCAATTCCGCTACGCATGACTTCCCAGACGTTGGCAAAGTGCTGTTCCAGCTCTTCTTTGCTGTGTAACGCCAGTTCGTTTTGCATCATCAGACCGGAAAGCGACAGACCAGTTTCCTGGCAATGTCTTTGCAGATCGGCTGCGGATTTATACGGGTACGGTACGTTTACCGGCGAGTTATTCGGTAAACCAAAGTGTTCTTCATCAACGATAAATCCACCGCCAATGGAATAGTAGGTCTGGCTGTATATGGCCTTTTCACCCGCCAGCGCAGTAATTCGCATCCCGTTTTCGTGCAGAGACAGATTATCTGTATGGAAATTCATGCACTTATCGACCGGGAACTCAACTTCATGCTGACCGTCTGCCAGCAGCAAACGTCCATGAGTATTAACATCCTGGATGAATCCCGGGATGGAGTCGATGTCTACGGTATCCGGCAGATTACCCGCCAGGCCCATAATAATCGCGATGTCGGTGTGGTGGCCTTTCCCCGTCAGAGACAGAGAACCATAAACATCAACCACTACGCGGGTTACGTCAGTGAGTATTCCGCGCGCAATCAGGTCGTCCGTGAATTGTTTGCCTGCTTTCATTGGGCCTACAGTATGGGAACTGGAAGGGCCAATGCCGATTTTGAAGATATCGAATACGCTAATCATTAGGCGTCCATTGTGTAACGAGGTGCGCCGCACGAGGGCGGCGCAGGGGATTAACTAAACAGCGAGTAGAAAATAGCGGAGATTGCAATCAGGCCCATAATCACAACGAAGACGTTGCTGATATGACCGCTGTACTTACGCATTGCCGGTACTTTCTGAATCGCATACATCGGCATCAGGAACAGAATCATCGCGATGATTGGGCCACCCAGGGTCTCAATCATACCGAGGATGCTCGGGTTCAGCGTTGCCACAATCCAGGTGGTTACCAGCATGAACAGCGCAGTGATTTTGTTCAGTTTGTTGATTTCGATGGATTTGCCTTTGCTACGCAGAGACTTAATTACCATACCGTTGAAACCTTCACGTGCGCCCAGGTAGTGGCCGAGGAAGGATTTGGTGATAGCAATAATCGCGATGATCGGTGCCATCCAGGCAATGATCGGCGCGTTAAAGTGGTTCGCCAGATAAGACAGGATGGAGATGTTCTGCTCTTTCGCCGCAGCCAGATCCGCCGGGGTCAGGCTAAATACGCAACTGAAGACGAAGAACATAACGGTCAATACCATCATGATGTGAGCGAATGCCAGGATCTTAGAACATTTCTTCTCAGCTTCATCACCGTACTCTTCACGCTTCGCTACGGCGAAGGAGGAGATGATCGGGGAGTGGTTGAAGGAGAACACCATTACCGGGATTGCCAGCCACAGGGTCAACAACAGGCCATTGCCGGTGGTTGCAGCAGAGTCAAAAGACAGAGTTTCCAGAACCGCACCGCTCCACTGAGGGATCAGGTACAGAGCCAGCAGCATCAATGCAGCAACGAACGGGAACACCAGGATGCTCATCGCTTTCACGATCATCTGCTCACCGAAGCGAACAATGGTCATCATGCCGACAATCAGGATCAGAGAAAGGATCGCGCGCGGCGGTGGGGTAATTGCTAGCTGATGGGTCAGGAAGCTTTCTACTGTGTTAGTGATAGCAACGCTGTATACCAACAGAATAGGGTAGATAGCGAAGAAGTAGAGCAGGGTAATCAGTTTACCTGCGCCAATGCCAAAGTGTTCTTCTACAACTTCGGTAATGTCTTCACCCGGATTTTTACCGGATAACACGAAGCGAGTCAGGCCACGGTGAGCAAAGAAGGTCATCGGGAAGGCAAGAATGGCCATGATAATCAGCGGGATCATACCGCCAACGCCTGCGTTAATTGGCAGGAATAATACACCCGCGCCAATCGCCGTGCCGTAAAGGCCCAACATCCACATGGTGTCTGTCTTGCGCCATGCGCTGCGGGTCTGGCCCGTAACGATAGTGCTGGTTTGCGTGTTTTCCATCTATTTCTCCTGGAGGAAGCTTAAAAAGTCAGGTTTGGGTTCAATCCAATGAAAAAAGACCCGACTGTAAAACGAAATTCGTTTAGCGATTTTTTATATAATTTTTCGCCGTAATAATTTTCGGGCGGAAAGATACATTTTAGTTATGAATGTATCAGTGATCGCGATCTCAAATGCAATAATCCACCTTTTATGTGGATAAATTTGGACCATTAATCTGTTAAAAAATAGTCAAAGCGAATTTACGGGCGCGAAGGCTACCATTAACGACATATGCCATGAAAGGTAAGGCGAGAAGATACGAGCGTTGCGCTGTAAAAACTGTCATTTTTAGTGAATTCTGGCGACTAATAATAATTTGCGGCGATAAATCACGGTCGGCTTCGTAAGGTAAACGTTTGCGTGTTGAGGCTTTTTTGAGGAGATATTATTGGTATTTATGTGTTGGAGTTGTGCTATGTGACTGGTATCACTAAAAAAGCCGGGAGGCAGAGGTGCCAATCCCGGCTTGTATATGGACAAATCTGTCACCGCGATAGCAGCGTCAATCTGTCGTTGGAGGTTAAGCGCAGATCTCGTAGCAAGGGATATACGCAGTACCAGGTAGCTTCATACGATGTTGCGCAACAAAGCCCTGCAGGAGATCGTCCATGCGCCGCATCATCTCGCGGTCACCGTGGATTTTGTACGGGCCAAACTCTTCAATGGCACGGATGCCAACTTCTTTCACGTTACCCGCAACAATACCGGAGAACGCACGACGCAGGTCAGCCGCCAGCACTTCAACGGGCTGGTCAGGATACAGTTTCAGATTGGCCATGTTTTCATGGGACGGCTCGAACGGCATCTGCAAGTCAGGTGCGATACGAATCGACCAGTTGAAACTGTAGGCATCTCCGGTGTCGCGGCGATTCTCTTTCACCAGCGGCATCGCTTTTTTCATCAAGCGCGCTACTTCCGAAGCATCATCAATGATGATGCGGTAGTGACGACGAGCATTTTCTCCCAGCGTGTGCACGATAAACTCATCCAGGACCCGGAAGTAATCCGCACTCTCTTTAGGACCGGTCAGGATCAGTGGCAGAACCTGATCTTTGTTGGCCGGATTCATCAGGATCCCCAACAGATACAGCAGCTCTTCCGCTGTTCCTACGCCACCAGGGAAAATGATAATACCGTGCGCAATACGTACAAACGCTTCCAGACGTTTTTCAATGTCCGGCATGATAATGAGTTCGTTAACCAGCGGGTTAGGCGGCTCAGCGGCAATGATTGATGGCTCAGTCATACCGATAAAGCGGCTGTCTCTGTAGCGCTGTTGGGCGTGGCCGACCGCAGCACCTTTCATTGGGGCTTCCATCGCTCCTGGACCACAACCGGTACAGATGTTCAGTTCACGCAGACCCAGTTGAGTGCCGACGCGACGGGCATAAAGGTACTCATTTTCGTTAATCGAGTGACCGCCCCAGCAGACGACCATATTCGGCGCTTCACCGACGTGCAGCGCTCGGGCGTTACGCAGGATTGAGAAGACCAGGTTAGTGATGTGCACTGAGCTTTCAAGATCCAGATGTTGAAAGCGACCGGCGTTACTGATCTGTCCGTTGACAAAAAGAATATCGCGCAGCACGGCAAACAGGTTGGCCTGTAGCGCGCGAATAATACGTCCATCAACAAACGCATCTTCAGGTGGGTTAATCAGTTCCAGCTTCACGCCACGTTCGCGGCGTAGCACGTTAATGTCGAAACTTTCAAAACGTGACAGCAGCTCTTTGCTGTTGTCAGTCAAACTGCCGGAGTTCAGGACGGCAAGAGAACAGTTACGAAACAGTTGATACAGGTCGCTGCTGGCCGTGCGTTTAAGCATATCGACTTCCAGCTGCGACAACATGTCCATTGAGCCAAGGGGGCTAATATGTGTAATCAAGTAAACTCCTTACGGGACGAGAGACATCATCCTCTATTGATTACAATAGCCCTGGCTTATGATCTTTCACAACCTTGCGTGCGGAATCCGACACGCAAAATTGAGAAAAAAGATTACTGACGTACCAGTCTGCCGATGGCGGGGACAAAATTGGTGTTAGTTCGCCACGGATTAATGTCCAGGCCGCCACGTCGAGTGTAGCGCGCGTAGACGCTCAGTTTTTCCGGCTGGCAGAAGCGCAGAATGTCATTGAAAATGCGTTCCACGCACTGCTCGTGGAATTCATTGTGATGGCGGAAAGAGACCAGATAACGCAACAGCTTCTCGCGATCGATTTTCCGTCCACGGTACTGAATTTGTATGGAGCCCCAGTCCGGCTGATGAGTGATCAGACAGTTGGATTTCAGCAAGTGGCTGACCAGGGTTTCTTCCACCGCTTTCTCACCGCTAACGGCATTTTCCAGATACTCTGTACTGAATTCGTAGTTGTCGATAACGATGTCCTGGTCATCGATGCAGGTACCGTTGAAATGGGCAATAGGTTGCCCTTCCAGTTCGTCAATACGATAGAGTGCCACGCTGACATCACCCTGAGCGCAGGCGCGCAGATCGTTTTCCAGCGTCTGGCGAACCGCATCCCAGGAGTCAAACCGGGTTTGGTTGTAGCTGTTCAGATAGAGCTTAAAGCTTTTCGATTCAATCAGATTAACGCTGGTGTAATCCAGTTCAACGTGACCGACGGCAACCTGCGGCAAGCCGTTAGCATTCAGCCAGGACAGTTCATACAGCGTCCAGATATCGGCACCGTGAAAAGGCAGGTTATCGGCCTTTAAATCCAGCGGGTCGCGGTTCAGGCTGC
Organism: Citrobacter sp. Cm046; assembly: GCF_030333065.1. NCBI lineage: Bacteria > Pseudomonadati > Pseudomonadota > Gammaproteobacteria > Enterobacterales > Enterobacteriaceae > Citrobacter > Citrobacter sp. Cm046. The sequence continues at coordinate 102,164 of NZ_JAOWGP010000042.1, forward strand.
GCGGAACGCCCTGCAACAGACTGGCATCGTAATTATCCCGGTAATCTGTTGATTTTCCGAGAGTCAGGCCATCAAGCGCCTGATGGTTTTCATAAGAAGACATGTTTCACCGTCATAAACCAGATACACTATGCGACAAGTGTATCCTGGCTTTTGTGAAGAGAGAAATCAGTGGACGAATTGACTGCGCAGGCGTTGACAGCCTTTACGACACGTTATTGCGACGCATGGCATGAACAAAATAACAGTTGGCCGTTGAGCGAAGAGCTGTACGGCGTACCTTCTCCGTGCATTATTTCTTCCACCAATGATGCGGTGTACTGGCAACCCCAACCCTTTGTGGGAGACGCCAACGTAAATGCGGTTGAACGCGCCTTTGATATTGTGATACAACCCGCTATTCATGCTTTTTATACCACCCAGTTTGCCGGGGATATGCACGCGCAGTTTGCAGATGAAAAGCTGACATTGCTGCAAACCTGGAGTGAAGATGACTTCAGGCGTGTTCAGGAAAACCTGATCGGCCATCTGGTTACGCAAAAGCGACTCAAGTTATCGCCTACGCTTTTTATTGCCACACAAGAAAATGAACTTGATGTCATTTCCGTGTGCAACCTGTCTGGAGAAGTGTGCAAAGAAACGCTGGGTACCCGTAACAGAACGGTACTGGCGGCTTCGCTTGCGGAATTTCTCACTCAACTTAAGCCTGTTCTGTAGTCCAGTTTGCCCTGAACCGTGTGAGAGATCTCTTACAAACCCTGTAGGAGATTGCCAGGTAATAAGTAAAGGTTTAGTTGTTCCATTTAACACTAATTTTATGTAAATCAACGTATTACTATCTTACTACCCGCTTTCATATGAAAAAAAGCTTAAGGGGTTGTCTGTAAGTGTCTTGTAAGATAAGGCGAAACAGGCGATTCTATCTCTGTCGACAAGGAGTCGCACAACGAAGTGAACATCAGGATGATGACACTTCTGCAGGACACACCAGGATGGTGTTGCAAGGACAGGCTTCAGGATGAAGCAAAGAGGAAAACGCTGGATGCGTTAAAGGACACCTCCAGGAAGGAGAACGAGAGCCGGTCAGGATAGCCGGTGGGTCAGGATGGCCAGGGACACTTCAGGATGAAGTTTTCACATCGGGGTGGTGTGAGCAGGATGCAAACGTTCAGGACGAACAGGTCGAAAGACCACAGGAAAAGTTGTCACGGATGAGCAGGGAGCACTAAAAGTAGCTGGAATGCTGCGAAACGAACCGGGAGCACTGTTTTTACAGTGCTCCCTTTTTTTATTTCCTTCTCACAAGTGCTATTCTTCGCGCCAGATTTTTCATCATTGAGGTTAATTTCATGACGACTCATGACCGTGTGCGCGAGCAGTTACATGCGCTAGAAGCGTTGCTGCGTGAACATAATCACTGGCGGATGGATGAGCCAGAGGAGCATCTGTTTACCAGCACGCAGCCTTTTTGTATGGATACCATGGAACCAGTTGAATGGCTGCAATGGGTGTTGATTCCCCGCATGCATGCCCTGCTGGATAATGCTCAGCCGCTTCCGGAGGCATTTGCCATCTCGCCGTATTACGAAATGGCGCTGGCAGCCGATCATCCGCAGCGTGAGGTTATTCTGATGGCATTGCAGGATCTGGATGCGCTGTTTACAAGCGATAACATCTGATGCTGGAAATACTCTATCAGGATGAATGGCTGGTTGCTGTAAATAAACCTTCTGGCTGGCTGGTCCACCGTAGTTGGCTCGACCGTGACGAGAAAGTGGTGGTGATGCAAACGGTGCGCGACCAGATTGGTCAGCATGTTTTTACCGTTCATCGCCTCGACAGACCGACATCTGGTGTGCTGCTGATGGGGTTATCCAGTGAAGCCGGGCGTCTGTTGTCGCAGCAGTTTGAGCAGCATCAAATCCAGAAACGTTACCATGCGATTGTGCGCGGCTGGCTGATGGATGATGCGGTGCTGGATTATCCACTGGTGGAGGAGTTGGATAAAATCGCCGATAAATTTGCCCGCGTGGACAAAGAGCCGCAGCCAGCGGTCACACATTATCGAGGTCTGGCGACGGTTGAAATGCCGGTGGCAACCGGGCGCTATCCGACAACCCGATACGGGCTGGTGGAGCTTGATCCTCAAACAGGGCGTAAGCATCAACTCAGACGCCATCTTGCTCACTTGCGCCATCCTATAATTGGCGACAGTAAGCATGGAGATTTGCGGCAAAATCGCAGTGCTGCAGAGCATTTCGGTTGCCAGCGATTAATGCTGCATGCCAGCCAGCTTGAACTTATTCATCCGTTTACCGGGGAGCCGCTGGTTATTCGCGCCGGACTTGACGAGGTCTGGATGCAGGCGTTATCACAGTTTGGCTGGCGTGGACTTCTCCCTGAGAATGAAAGGGTTGAGTTAAGCGAGCCGTCGGGTCAGGATGAGCAGATAGATTCTTAATTCAGGGAGACAAAGGGTATGGCGGAAATTGGTATTTTTGTCGGCACGATGTACGGAAACGCGCTGCTGGTAGCCGAAGAGGCCGAAGCGATCCTTACTGCACAGGGTCATAAAGCCACGGTGTTTGAAGATCCTGAGCTGACTGACTGGCAGGCGTATCAGGAAAAATATGTGCTGGTAGTAACCTCAACAACCGGACAAGGGGATCTTCCCGACAGCATTGTGCCGCTTTTTCAGGGGATTAAAGATAATCTTGGTTTCCAGCCAAATCTGCGTTACGGCGTGATTGCACTGGGTGACAGTAGCTACGTTAATTTCTGCAATGGCGGAAAACAGTTTGACGCTTTGCTACAGGAGCAGAGTGCCCAGCGCGTGGGTGAGATGCTGCTGATTGATGCCAGTGAGCACCCTGAGCCGGAAAGTGAATCCAATCCCTGGGTAGAAAACTGGGGAACCCTCCTGTCTTAAGGTTCACCCTCCCCCTACCGGGAGGGTGCCTTGCCTGTGCCAGCAAGCAAAAGAACGACCCGTTTCTATCCTAATAAAACTGAATCGTGTTAGCTTCGGGCAAATGCCAGTAAAAGCCTTTCATTTGAAAGGGGTTTTACTGGCGTTTTCATAGGGTCAAGCGACCTGTTTCACACTCCTCTCTTTTCACGCCTGACATTCTCCTTTTCAACCCATCGGATTTCATTTCCGTGAAGTTGCTTCCAGTACCCTGGGCTTTTGCCACAAACATACGTGATACGCTGCCAAAATGTTGTGTTGTTGCACGGTGAGAGCGCGCGGGACGCTTTTTATACTGCTTATGCCAGTAAATAAAAACGCAGCATGCAAGGCGAACGACCTCATAAAAAGCTGCATATATATGAAACGTCACCTCTGATTCCCTACCGGTTGTGCAGTTCAGAGTGAGCGTGGCTAACACGAAAATTCAGGAGTGCAACAATGAGTTCATTAAGTCAGGCAGCGAGCAGTGCGGAAAAACGCACAAATGCTCGCTACTGGATAGTGGTGATGCTGTTTATCGTCACATCCTTCAACTACGGCGATCGCGCTACCTTATCGATTGCTGGTTCAGAAATGGCCAAAGACATTGGCCTGGATGCGGTTGGCATGGGATATGTTTTCTCTGCCTTCTCATGGGCTTATGTTATCGGCCAGATCCCAGGCGGCTGGCTGCTCGACCGCTTCGGTTCAAAACGTGTCTATTTCTGGTCCATCTTTATCTGGTCCATGTTTACCCTGTTGCAGGGCTTCGTCGACATCTTTAGCGGCTTCGGCATCATCGTTGCGCTGTTCACTCTGCGATTCCTGGTTGGTCTCGCTGAAGCGCCTTCATTCCCCGGTAACAGTCGAATCGTCGCGGCCTGGTTCCCGGCACAGGAAAGGGGAACGGCGGTCGCTATCTTCAACTCTGCACAGTACTTTGCCACCGTTATCTTCGCTCCGATTATGGGCTGGCTGACTCATGAAGTGGGTTGGTCACACGTGTTCTTCTTTATGGGGGGCCTCGGGATCGTGATTAGCTTTATCTGGTTGAAGGTTATCCACGAACCGAACCAGCATCCTGGCGTGAACCAAAAAGAGCTTGAGTATATTGCCGCAGGTGGCGCGCTGATCAACATGGATCAGGCCGCAGCCAAAGCCAAAGTTCCGTTCAGCGTGAAGTGGGGGCAAATTAAGCAACTGATTGGCTCTCGTATGATGGTAGGTATCTATATCGGTCAGTACTGTATTAACGCCCTGACCTACTTTTTCATTACCTGGTTCCCGGTTTATTTGGTGCAGGCACGCGGCATGTCGATTCTGAAAGCGGGGTTTGTCGCCTCGGTGCCGGCGATTTGCGGCTTCGCTGGTGGCGTGCTCGGCGGCATTATTTCCGACTGGCTGATGCGCCGTACTGGTTCGCTGAATATCGCCCGTAAAACGCCAATTGTTATGGGGATGCTGTTATCGATGGTGATGGTGTTCTGTAACTACGTCAACGTTGAATGGATGATCATCGGCTTTATGGCACTGGCCTTCTTTGGCAAAGGTATTGGGGCGCTGGGTTGGGCGGTGATGGCTGATACCGCACCAAAAGAGATCAGCGGCCTGAGCGGTGGCCTGTTCAATATGTTCGGTAACATCTCCGGCATCGTGACGCCGATTGCCATCGGCTACATCGTTGGCACCACTGGCTCGTTCAACGGCGCATTGATTTACGTGGGTGTTCACGCGCTGATTGCCGTACTGAGCTATCTGGTGCTGGTGGGCGATATTAAGCGTATCGAACTGAAACCTGTAGCAGGGCAATGATCATGACAACACAATCGAGTCCCGTAATTACCGACATGAAGGTCATCCCGTTGGCCGGGCATGACAGCATGCTGCTTAATATTGGCGGCGCGCACAACGCATATTTTACCCGCAACATCGTCGTTCTCACCGACAACGCTGGGAATACCGGCGTCGGTGAAGCGCCGGGCGGGGAAGTGATTTATCAGACGCTGGTAGACGCCATCCCGATGGTATTGGGCAAGGAGGTCGCCCGGCTGAATAAAGTGGTCCAGCAGGTACATAAAGGAAATCAGGCGGCTGACTTTGACACCTTTGGTAAAGGCGCCTGGACCTTTGAGCTGCGAGTCAACGCGGTGGCGGCGCTGGAAGCTGCGCTGTTGGATCTGCTGGGCAAAGCGCTCAATGTACCGGTCTGCGAACTGTTAGGGCCGGGTAAACAGCGCGACGCGGTGACCGTACTTGGCTATTTGTTCTATGTCGGCGATCGCACAAAGACCGATTTACCGTATCTGGAAAGTACTCCGGGTAATCATGAATGGTATCACCTGCGCCACCAGCAAGCGATGAACAGCGATGCGGTAGTACGTCTGGCAGAAGCGTCGCAGGATCGCTACGGTTTTAAAGATTTCAAACTCAAAGGCGGTGTGCTGCCAGGTGAGCAGGAAATTGAAACCGCACGTGCGCTGAAAAAACGCTTCCCAGACGCACGTATTACGGTCGATCCCAACGGTGCCTGGCTACTGGATGAAGCTATCTCGCTGTGTAAAGGGTTGAATGATGTTCTGACCTACGCGGAAGACCCATGTGGTGCGGAACAAGGGTTCTCTGGTCGCGAAGTGATGGCGGAGTTCCGTCGTGCGACGGGACTGCCTGTCGCGACTAATATGATCGCCACCAACTGGCGTGAAATGGGTCATGCAGTGATGCTCAACTCTGTGGATATTCCGCTGGCCGATCCGCACTTCTGGACGCTTTCTGGCGCGGTGCGCGTGGCACAGTTGTGCGATGACTGGGGCCTGACCTGGGGTTGCCACTCGAATAACCACTTCGATATATCGCTGGCGATGTTTACCCATGTTGGTGCTGCTGCACCGGGCAATCCGACGGCTATCGACACGCACTGGATCTGGCAGGAGGGTGATTGCCGCCTGACGAAAAATCCACTGGAAATTAAGAACGGAAAAATTGCTGTTCCGGACGCCCCCGGACTGGGTGTGGAACTGGACTGGGATCAGGTACAAAAAGCACATGAAGCGTATAAGGCGTTGCCCGGTGGCGCGCGTAATGACGCAGGCCCGATGCAGTATTTGATCCCCGGATGGACTTTTGACCGTAAACGTCCCGTTTTCGGCCGTCACTGATTTTGAATAAGGACACAATGATGAGTACACAATTTACTACCCCAGTCGTTACCGCTATGCAGGTTATTCCGGTTGCGGGTCACGACAGCATGCTGATGAATCTGAGCGGCGCGCATGCCCCATTCTTCACGCGTAATATTGTGATTATCAAAGATAACTCCGGTCATACTGGCGTCGGTGAAATTCCCGGCGGCGAGAAAATTCGCAAAACCCTGGAAGATGCGATCCCGCTGGTAGTCGGCAAAGCGCTTGGCGAATATAAAAATGTGCTGAATGCCGTACGCAATACATTTGCCGATCGCGATGCCGGTGGGCGTGGTTTGCAGACCTTCGATCTACGTACCACTATTCACGTTGTTACCGGGATCGAAGCAGCAATGCTGGATCTGCTGGGTCAGCATCTGGGGGTAAACGTGGCCTCTTTGCTGGGCGATGGTCAGCAGCGTAGCGAAGTCGAAATGCTTGGTTATCTGTTCTTTGTTGGCAACCGTAAAGCGACGCCGTTGCCGTATCAGAGCCAGCAGGATGAGCAATGTGACTGGTATCGTCTGCGTCATGAAGAGGCGATGACTCCGGATGCAGTGGTAAGACTGGCAGAAGCGGCGTATGAAAAATATGGTTTCAATGACTTCAAACTGAAAGGCGGTGTGCTGGCAGGGGAAGAAGAGGCTGAATCTATTGTTGCGTTGGCAAAACGCTTCCCACAGGCGCGCGTGACGCTGGATCCAAACGGTGCCTGGTCGCTCAATGAAGCGATCAAAATCGGTAAATACTTGAAAGGCTCGCTGGCCTATGCCGAAGATCCGTGTGGGGCAGAGCAGGGCTTCTCCGGGCGTGAAGTGATGGCAGAATTCCGTCGCGCTACCGGACTGCCGACGGCGACCAATATGATCGCGACCGACTGGCGTCAAATGGGGCATACGCTGTCTCTGCAATCCGTTGATATTCCGCTGGCGGATCCGCATTTTTGGACTATGCAGGGTTCCGTACGCGTGGCGCAGATGTGCCATGAGTTTGGCCTGACATGGGGCTCTCACTCCAATAACCACTTTGATATTTCGCTGGCGATGTTTACTCATGTAGCAGCGGCGGCACCGGGTAAAATTACGGCTATCGACACCCACTGGATCTGGCAGGAAGGCAACCAGCGTCTGACCAAAGAGCCGTTTGAAATTAAAGGTGGCATGGTGCAGGTACCTGCGAAACCGGGGCTGGGCGTGGAACTCGATATGGATCAAGTAATGAAAGCGCACGAACTGTACCAGAAACATGGACTGGGGGCGCGTGACGATGCGATGGGAATGCAGTATCTGATCCCGAACTGGACCTTTGATAATAAACGCCCATGCATGGTGCGCTAAGCGTTATGCCGGTTCTGACAGGAACCGGCACTTCTCCTGTTGTATGCTTAACACCGTCAACATGCGTAAGGATGCTTTATGAAAATAGTGATCGCACCGGACTCCTATAAGGAAAGTTTGAGTGCGCTTGAGGTGGCAACTGCCATTGAGCAGGGGTTTCGTGAAATTTGGCCTGATGCTGATTACGTAAAGATCCCGCTTGCTGATGGTGGCGAGGGAACGGTTGAAGCAATGGTTGCTGCAACGGCAGGTCGCCTTGTTCATGTTGATGTTACTGGTCCTCTGGGAAGCAATGTTCAGGCATTTTATGGCTTATCGGGGGATGCACGTTCCGCGTTTATTGAGATGGCAGCAGCCAGTGGGCTGGAGCTGGTGCCACCGGGTTCACGTGACCCGCTAAAAACGACCTCCTGGGGTACCGGAGAGCTGATACGTCATGCGCTGGATGCGGGGGTTGAGCATATCATCATCGGGATTGGTGGTAGTGCAACAAACGATGGTGGTGCCGGTATGGTGCAGGCACTGGGGGCAAGATTACTGGATGAGCAGAATAACGACATTGCACAGGGCGGTATGGGCCTGGAAGCGCTCGCCAGGATTGATATCTCTCAGTTAGACGCACGTCTTGCCGAGTGTCGCATCGAAGTGGCATGTGATGTGACCAACCCGCTTACTGGTAAAGAGGGGGCCTCTGCGGTATTTGGTCCGCAAAAAGGGGCTACACCCGAAGTGATTGCGCGTTTGGATCAGGCGCTAACGCACTATGCGCATTTGATTGACCGCGATCTGAATGTTGAGGTGCTCGAGCTGGCTGGCGGCGGCGCTGCCGGTGGCATGGGGGCTGCGCTGTATGCGTTTTGTGGCGCTCAGTTACGTTGTGGCATAGAGATCGTAACCGATGCGTTACACCTTGATGACTGCGTCGCAGATGCGGATTTAGTGGTGACCGGCGAAGGGCGTATCGACAGCCAGACGATTCATGGCAAAGTGCCGGTCGGTGTGGCAAACGTTGCAAAGCGTTACAATAAGCCCGTCATTGGTATTGCGGGTAGTCTGACACCGGATGTTGGTGTGGTGCATGAGCATGGTATCGATGCTGTTTTTAGCGTGATTTTTACCATTTGTACGCTGGACGAGGCGCTGGATAATGCGAGCGAAAATGTACGGATGACGGCGCGAAATGTGGCTGCAACGCTTAAAGTAGGGCAACAATTACGTTGAATTATTGGGCCGGATAAGGTGTTTACGCCGCTATCCGGCGATTTACCCGGCGGCACTAAGCTCGCCGGGTAGTTAAACCGTTATCCCAACATCTTCTTCGCTTCTCGCGCGACGTTATCCATTTCATCAAGAAGCTCTAAAAATTCAGGTTCCAGATCTTCTTCTTTGGTGCCACTGCGCAACTGCTGCTCAATGAGCTGGCACAGATTCTTCATACGGGGAACGCCGCTATAGCCGCAGCTGCCGTGCAGTTTGTGAATCAAATCCACCAGGCCTTCGGGATTTTCACCTACCAGTTGTTCTTCAATTTTGTTACGAACCTCAGGCAGGAAATCGATCAGCATTTGCAGCATATCGCGCGCCAGATCGTTTTTCCCTGCGGCTTGTCTTAATGCCAGTTGCCAGTCGAGCGTGGTGTTCGGGTTGACGACTGGCTCAAGGGGTTCAACGGCAATCGCCCGGGTCAACGCAACTGCTCCGGGCTTGTAGCGTAACAGCAGATTATGCAGCTTATCTTCTTCGATTGGCTTCGCCAGATAATCGTTCATTCCGGCACTGAGTAGCTTCTCTTTTTGACCTGCCATGGCGTGTGCCGTTACGGCAATAACTGGCGTCTGTTGCTGATGAGGAAGTTGATGGATCAGTTCACAAGCGCGTATACCGTCCATATCCGGCATCTGAATATCCATCAGAATCAGATCAAACTGCATCTGCTTGGCGCGATCTACTGCCTGATGCCCGCTGTCACACAGTTCGACGTGCTGCACCTTATCTTCCAGCAATGCGCCGATCAGTTTGAGGTTCGCCGGATTGTCATCCACAGCCATGACGGTCATGGCAATTTTACTCTCATCCATCAGCAGCAGCTCTGCGCTTTGATTCAGATGACAATACTCCGTGAGTGCAGGCAGCAAGCGGGTTGAGGTAAGTGGTTTTAAAAGACACGCCGCAGCGCCGCCTTGTTTTAATTTCTCCGCGTTAATTTGCGCATGGCAAGGAAGCGCCAGTAACAGGAAATCTGACATCGCTGCAGCGCTTGCCAGTCGCTCATGCTGCATTGTGAGCGGTTCACGGAAAGTAACGGGTACGCCGAGTAGCAAAATATCGTAATGATCCGCTGGCAGCGCGGAGAATGACGGGCTGTAAATCACCTCCAGCGGTGTTTCACTTAATATATCCAATGTGCATTGTGCTGCAGTGGCATTGGGTTCAACGTAGGCCAGCCGTTTACCGACCAGGCAACGGGTTGGTGAGCGTTCACTGAGAACGTTAGGATTGAGATCGAGACTGATATGAAACCAGAAAGTGGAGCCGCGATTCGGCTGGCTATGGAACGAAATATCCCCACCCATTTCGTTAACCAGTTTTTGTGTAATCACCAGCCCCAGCCCGGTGCCACCGTGGCGTCGTGAAATACTGGCATCCGCCTGGCGGAAGGCCTGGAACAGACGGGACTGATCTCGTTCCGGAATACCAATGCCGGTATCGCGGATTTGTACTTCGATTTGTACCTTGGTATTACTGAGGGAGCGTTTCTCGACCAGAATGTCGATATTACCGCTCTCGGTAAATTTGATGGCATTCCCGACCAGATTGGTAATGACCTGCTGTAAGCGCAGCGGATCGCCGATTACATTGTCTGGCACATCATTCTTAATATTAAGCGTCAGCTCAAGCCCTTTATCATGGGATGAGTGTGCCAGAAGTGTTACGACATCATCCAGCGTACTGCGCAGAGGAAAGGGGATACTTTCCAGAATCAGCTTACCTGCTTCCAGTTTGGAGAAGTCGAGAACGTCATTGATGATAGCCAACAGATTGTTGGCAGAGCGCTCAATCGTATTCAGGTGATCCCGTTGCGTGGTGTTTAACTCAGTTTTTAACGTCAGGCGTGTAAAACCAATGACGCCATTAAGCGGCGTACGCAGTTCATGCGACATGTTTGCCAGAAACTCAGATTTAATGCGCGCAGCTTCCTGGGCGCGCTTCTTCGCCAGATCCAGTTCGACGTTCTGAATCTCCATCTGCTCCAGTGTTTCACGCAGGTCGGAGGTGGCCTGATCAATGTTGTGCTGCATCTCTTCATGATAGGCGGCGAGAGACATCGCCATTGAGTTGATGCCATTCTTCAGCATATCCAGCTCACCCAACATGAATCCTTCTACCCGGCTGTCGAGTTGCCCTCTTCGTATACGGTCGACGGTATTCACCATGTTGCGGATAGGCCCGGTGACGTCACGCATCAGACGCCAGCCGAAAATTAACGCAATACCAATACAAAACAGCATCATAACGCTGGAGATGAAGATCTCTTTGTACTGTTGTAGCCGCACTGATTTGAGGTCTAACTCAAGTGCCACGTATCCCAGCATGTTTTTCGTATTTTTCGCATCGCTAATGGCAGATTCATCCGGAGAATAGCTTTCCGATATAATAGGGGTACGCAGGATCATGATATCCCCGAGCCGGGTAACGCTCAGCTTGCGGGGAAACGGCTCGCCGGTAGCAAGCTGCATTTCCGATGGATCGAGATGAAAGTTTGATGTGACGAACAATCGGTTATTTTCGTCATAGACAGAAATTGCCCGCACGATATCGGAATGGCGGCGGTGCAGCACGCTGATAAGCTGGCCGATGGATTCCCGATTTTGCAAGTTCATGCCATATTCGCTGGAGACAGCAAGTGGCTCAATGATGCTGGCACCCGCGTCTTCCAGTTGACGCTGCAAGTCGTTATAGCGGTGCACAACAAAAAAGATACTTAGCAGCAAACCAATCAGGACGGTCGGGGCCAGGATCAGAATCATCATGCGAGCGCGCAGGCTGTAGTTGGTCATGGAGTTCCGTTATGGGACAATTAGGGTCACACTGTTAAATAGAGAAATATCTCGTCGATGGCGCAATTCTACTCTGCAAAGCGACGCGTGACGACGCGTCAGATCATAACCGTTACTGTCAATGACCTCGATCCTTTTGGTCAGGGCGTAGCCCGCCATAACGGGAAGGCCCTGTTTATACCGGAATTATTGCCCCAGGAAAGCGCCGAGGTCGTAATAACCGAAGATAAAAAACAGTTTGCCCGAGCGCAAGTCAAACGTCGCTTAAACGACAGTTCGGATCGTGAAGTGCCACGTTGCCCACATTTCGGTGTGTGTGGCGGCTGCCAGCAGCAGCATGCAAGCATTCATCTGCAGCAGCGAAGTAAAAGTGCGGCGCTGTCACGTTTGATGAAATGTGAGGTTTCAGAAGTCATTTCTGGCACTCCGTGGGGTTATCGTCGTCGGGCGCGTTTAAGTCTGAACTATCGACCCAAAGAACAGCAGTTGCAGATGGGATTTCGTCAATCCGGCTCCAGCGACATTATCGATGTGAAGCAATGCCCTGTTTTGGTGCCCCAACTTGAGGCGCTGCTGCCCGACATCAGGGCGTGCCTGGAGAGTTTGCAAGGGCTTCGGCATCTTGGTCATGTTGAACTGGTGCAGGCGGGTAACGGCACCCTGATGATTTTGCGGCATACGGCACCACTAAGTGCAGCCGATAAAGAAAAACTGGAATGCTTTTCGCATTCCCAGGGACTGTCTTTGTTTCTGGCTCCACAAAGCGAGATACTTGAATCAATCTCAGGGGAATCGCCCTGGTACGACTCAAATGGACTACGTTTAACCTTCAGCCCGCGTGATTTTATCCAGGTCAATGAAGGGGTGAACCAACAAATGGTGGCCCGGGCACTGGAATGGCTGGATGTGCAGCCTGAGGATCGCGTGCTCGATCTGTTCTGCGGTATGGGGAATTTTACGCTGCCGCTGGCTGCACGAGCTGCAAGTGTGGTGGGGGTTGAAGGTGTGCCTGCGCTGGTGGAAAAAGGCCGGGAAAATGCACTGAATAATGGATTACACAATGTGACATTCTTTCATGAAAACCTTGAGGAAGATGTCACCAGGCAGCCGTGGGCGAAAAATGGGTTCGATAAAGTCCTTCTCGATCCTGCGCGTGCGGGGGCTGCAGGCGTGATGCAACATATTATAAAATTAAAACCTGGTCGCGTTGTTTATGTATCCTGTAATCCTGCTACGCTGGCTCGTGACAGCGAAGCGTTGCTTAACGCGGGATATGCCATTCAACGACTGGCGATGCTCGATATGTTCCCGCACACTGGACATCTGGAATCAATGGTCCTGTTTGAGCGTTTGTAATAAATATTTTACCCGATGAATTTCGGGTTGCATTGAGTCTGTCAGAAGCCAACAAAAATGCAGCCTGAAAGACAGTGGGTATGGCTTGTCGACTTCGACAGGCCTGGCCCCTTAAGGAGAGGACGATGGTTGCGGTAAGAAGTGCACATATAAATAAAGCTGGTGAGTTTGATCCAAAGAAATGGATCGCGAGTCTCGGGATCTCCAGCCAGCAGTCGTGTGAACGCTTAGCCGAAACCTGGGCGTACTGCCTGCAGCAAACACAGGGGCATCCGGATGCGGATCTGTTGCTGTGGCGTGGTGTGGAAATGGTGGAAATACTCTCTATGTTGAGTATGGATATCGACACACTGCGGGCTGCAATGCTGTTTCCTCTGGCGGATGCCAGCGTGGTTAGCGAAGATACTCTGCGTGAAAGCGTAGGCACGTCTATCGTCAATCTTATCCACGGTGTACGCGATATGGCGGCGATCCGCCAGCTTAAAGCAACGCATACCGACTCAGTCTCATCAGAACAGGTCGATAACGTCCGTCGCATGTTGTTGGCAATGGTGGACGACTTCCGCTGTGTGGTCATCAAACTGGCAGAACGTATTGCGCACCTGCGTGAAGTGAAAGACGCACCGGAAGATGAACGTGTACTGGCGGCAAAAGAGTGCACCAATATCTATGCTCCGCTGGCCAACCGTTTAGGGATCGGGCAGTTAAAATGGGAGCTGGAAGATTACTGCTTCCGCTATCTGCATCCGGAAGAATACAAGCGCATTGCCAAATTGCTGCATGAGCGCCGCATCGATCGCGAACACTACATTGATGAGTTCGTCGGACATTTGCGCTCTGAAATGAAAATTGAAGGCGTTAAAGCGGAAGTGTACGGTCGCCCGAAACATATTTACAGCATCTGGCGCAAAATGCAGAAAAAGCAGTTGGCTTTTGATGAATTGTTCGATGTGCGCGCCGTGCGTATCGTGGCGGAACGTCTGCAGGACTGCTATGCCGCGCTCGGGATTGTTCATACCCACTATCGCCATCTGCCTGATGAGTTTGATGACTACGTCGCGAATCCGAAACCTAACGGTTACCAGTCAATCCATACGGTTGTGCTGGGGCCAGGCGGTAAAACCATTGAAATCCAGATCCGTACCAAACAGATGCACGAAGATGCGGAGCTGGGCGTCGCGGCGCACTGGAAGTACAAAGAGGGCACCGCGTCAGGTGCGGCTCGCTCCGGTCATGAAGATCGGATTGCGTGGCTACGTAAGCTGATCGCCTGGCAGGAAGAGATGGCGGATTCCGGCGAAATGCTGGACGAAGTGCGCAGCCAGGTCTTTGACGATCGGGTTTATGTCTTTACGCCAAAAGGCGATGTCGTGGACTTACCCGCTGGCTCCACGCCGCTTGATTTTGCCTATCACATTCACAGTGATGTGGGACACCGTTGTATTGGTGCCAAAATTGGTGGACGCATCGTGCCGTTTACCTACCAGCTACAAATGGGTGATCAAATTGAAATTATCACCCAGAAGCAGCCAAACCCAAGTCGTGACTGGCTGAACCCTAACCTGGGTTATGTGACTACCAGTCGTGGCCGCTCGAAAATTCATGCCTGGTTCCGTAAACAAGACAGGGACAAGAATATTCTGGCCGGAAGACAGATCCTCGATGACGAACTGGCGCATTTGGGCATTAGTCTGAAAGAGGCTGAAAAACACCTGCTTCCGCGTTACAACTTCAACGAACTTGAGGAACTGCTGGCCGCGATTGGTGGGGGAGATATCCGCCTCAACCAGATGGTGAACTTCCTGCAATCGCAGTTTAATAAGCCGAGTGCAGCCGAACAAGATGCGGCGGCGCTGAAACAGCTTCAGCAGAAAACGCATGCGCCGCAAAGCCGTCGTAAAGATGATGGTCGAGTCGTGGTTGAAGGGGTTGGAAACCTGATGCATCACATCGCTCGCTGCTGCCAGCCGATCCCTGGCGATGAGATCGTTGGATTTATCACCCAGGGGCGTGGTATTTCCGTACACCGGGCCGATTGCGAACAACTGGTGGAGCTGCGCTCACATGCGCCGGAACGAATTGTCGACGCGGTGTGGGGCGAGAGTTATTCTGCCGGGTATTCGCTGGTTGTCCGTGTTCAGGCCAACGATCGTAGCGGCTTATTGCGCGATATCACTACCATTCTGGCTAACGAGAAGGTGAACGTGCTGGGTGTTGCCAGCCGTAGTGATACTAAACAGCAGCTTGCCACTATCGATATGACCATCGAAATTTATAACCTGCAGGTGCTCGGGCGCGTACTCGGCAAGCTCAATCAGGTACCCGATGTGATCGACGCGCGTCGTTTACACGGTGGATAATTTTTCTTCGTAGGCCTGATAAGACGCAATGGCGTCACCATCAGGCATCATGAAAGCGCCGGATGGCGACGTAAGTCTTATCCGGCCTGTCTATTGAATCGTTTTCAGGATCTTCACATGAATCAAATCGACCGACTGCTCGGTATTATGCAGCGCCTGCGCGACCCGGAAAACGGCTGTCCGTGGGATAAAGAGCAGACTTTCGCCACTATTGCCCCTTACACTCTCGAAGAAACTTATGAAGTTCTCGATGCCATTGCGCGTGAAGACTTCGACGATCTGCGCGGAGAACTGGGCGATCTGCTGTTTCAGGTGGTGTTTTACGCCCAAATGGCGCAGGAAGAAGGACGTTTCAATTTTGATGATATCTGTGCTGCTATCAGCGATAAGCTCGAGCGTCGTCATCCGCATGTATTTGCCGATGTTTCTGCCAGCAACAGTACAGAGGTACTAACCCGCTGGGAGCAAATAAAAAGCGAAGAGCGTGCAGAGAAAGCGCAGCATTCCGCGCTTGATGATATTCCTCGCAGCTTACCAGCATTAATGCGCGCGCAAAAAATCCAGAAACGTTGCTCAAATGTTGGTTTCGACTGGAAGACGCTAGGACCGGTTGTAGATAAGGTTTACGAAGAGATCGACGAAGTGATGTTCGAAGCGAAGCAGGCCGTTGTCGACCAGGCTAAACTGGAGGAGGAAATGGGGGATTTGCTGTTTGCGACGGTCAATATGGCGCGTCATTTAGGCACTAAAGCAGAGACTGCATTACAAAAAGCCAACGAGAAATTTGAACGACGTTTTCGTGAAGTTGAACGAATTGTTGCTGAACGAGGTCTGGAAATGACTGGAGTTGATCTGGAAACTATGGAAGAAGTCTGGCAACAGGTAAAACGCCAGGAAATTGATCTCTAAAGGATTTCGTCGGTCAAGGGCGATTTGTGTGATTTTTTAAATAACAAGCGATTGATTTACGTCAAAAACATTTACCCCAAAGGGGCTATTTTCTCACTCCCGATGTTAATGTGAGCCTGGTGAAGAGGAGGAATAATGAAAGTTTGTGGCGCTCGTCATGTTCGGGTATACTACTTTCCCGTCTTGGTTATTCCATCGTTTCACCCTAACTTCTCAGGTCCAGCATGACAACGAACTATATTTTTGTGACCGGCGGGGTCGTATCCTCTCTGGGTAAAGGCATTGCCGCAGCCTCCCTGGCAGCTATTCTTGAGGCACGTGGCCTCAACGTGACCATGATGAAACTGGATCCGTATATCAACGTTGATCCAGGTACTATGAGTCCAATCCAACACGGGGAAGTGTTCGTTACTGAAGACGGCGCTGAAACCGACCTGGACCTGGGTCACTACGAGCGTTTCATTCGTACCAAAATGACTCGCCGCAATAACTTCACTACCGGGCGTATCTACTCCGATGTCCTGCGCAAAGAGCGCCGTGGCGACTATCTGGGCGCAACCGTACAGGTTATTCCACACATCACTAACGCGATTAAAGAGCGCGTCCTTGCCGGTGGCGAAGGTCATGATGTGGTGCTGGTTGAAATCGGTGGTACGGTCGGTGATATCGAATCTCTGCCGTTCCTGGAAGCGATTCGTCAGTTGGCGGTGGATATTGGTCGTGAGCACGCGCTGTTCATGCACCTGACCCTGGTTCCTTATTTGGCGGCGGCAGGTGAAGTCAAAACTAAACCGACTCAGCACTCCGTAAAAGAACTGCTTTCCATCGGTATTCAGCCAGATATTCTGATCTGTCGTTCAGATCGCGCGGTTCCGGCCAACGAACGTGCAAAAATTGCATTGTTCTGTAATGTGCCAGAAAAAGCCGTTATTTCAATGAAAGATGTCGATTCTATTTATAAAATTCCAGGCCTGTTGAAATCTCAGGGGCTGGACGATTATATTTGTAAACGATTCAGCTTGAACTGTCCGGAAGCAAATCTGTCAGAATGGGAACAGGTTATCTACGAAGAAGCTAATCCGGCAGGTGAAGTGACTATCGGTATGGTTGGCAAGTATATTGAACTGCCGGATGCCTATAAGTCAGTGATCGAAGCGCTGAAGCACGGTGGTTTGAAGAATCGTGTCACCGTTAACATCAAGCTGATTGATTCGCAGGATGTCGAAACACGTGGTGTTGAGATCCTGAAAGGTCTCGATGCAATCCTGATCCCTGGCGGCTTCGGCTACCGTGGTGTTGAAGGTAAAATCGCGACAGCGCGCTTTGCGCGTGAGAACAATATTCCTTATCTGGGCATTTGCCTGGGTATGCAGGTTGCGTTGATTGAGTTTGCACGTAACGTAGCGGGGATGGACAACGCCAACTCTACGGAATTTGTGCCAGACTGTAAGTACCCGGTGGTGGCTCTGATTACCGAATGGCGTGATGAAGACGGCAACGTCGAGGTCCGTTCCGAGAAGAGCGATCTGGGTGGCACTATGCGCCTTGGCGCGCAGCAGTGTCAGTTGGACGACGAGAGTCTGGTACGTCAACTGTACGGCACGCCGACAATTGTTGAACGCCATCGTCACCGCTACGAAGTCAACAATATGCTGTTGAAACAAATTGAAGCTGCGGGTCTGCGTGTTGCAGGCCGTTCCGGTGATGATCAGTTGGTCGAGATCATTGAGGTACCGAATCATCCGTGGTTCGTGGCCTGTCAGTTCCACCCGGAATTTACTTCCACGCCGCGTGATGGACACCCGCTGTTCGCAGGCTTTGTGAAAGCCGCTAGTGAGCATCAGAAGCGTCAGGCGAAGTAAGAAGTAGAAAAGTTAGAACGGCAATGCACCCACACGGGTGCATTGTTTGTCTGGAGTTTTAGTTTAACTTGTACTGAGGAAAATCTAATGTCCAAAATCGTTAAAATCATCGGTCGTGAAATCATCGACTCCCGTGGTAACCCGACTGTTGAAGCCGAAGTACACCTGGAAGGTGGTTTCGTTGGTATGGCAGCAGCTCCGTCAGGTGCTTCTACTGGTTCCCGCGAAGCACTGGAACTGCGCGATGGCGACAAATCCCGTTTCATGGGTAAAGGCGTAACCAAAGCTGTTGCAGCGGTTAACGGCCCGATTGCTCAGGCTCTGCTGGGTAAAGATGCTAAAGATCAGGCTGGCATCGACAAGATCATGATCGATCTGGACGGTACTGAAAACAAATCTAACTTCGGTGCAAACGCCATCCTGGCTGTGTCCCTGGCTAACGCCAAAGCAGCAGCTGCTGCTAAAGGCCTGCCGCTGTATGCACATATCGCTGAACTGAACGGTACTCCGGGCAAATACTCCATGCCGGTTCCGATGATGAACATCATCAACGGTGGTGAGCACGCTGACAACAACGTCGACATCCAGGAATTCATGATTCAGCCGGTTGGCGCAAAAACTCTGAAAGAAGCCGTACGTATGGGTTCTGAAGTGTTCCACAACCTGGCTAAAGTTCTGAAAGCGAAAGGCATGAACACTGCAGTTGGCGACGAAGGCGGCTACGCGCCGAACCTGGGTTCCAACGCTGAAGCTCTGGCTGTAATCGCTGAAGCTGTTAAAGCCGCTGGTTACGAGCTGGGTAAAGACATCACCCTGGCGATGGACTGCGCAGCATCTGAATTCTACAAAGACGGTAAATACGTTCTGGCTGGCGAAGGCAACAAAGCATTCACCTCCGAAGAATTCACTCACTTCCTGGAAGAACTGACCAAACAGTACCCGATCGTGTCCATCGAAGATGGTCTGGACGAGTCTGACTGGGACGGTTTCGCATACCAGACCAAAGTTCTGGGCGACAAAATCCAGCTGGTTGGTGACGATCTGTTCGTAACTAACACCAAGATCCTGAAAGAAGGCATCGAAAAAGGCATCGTTAACTCCATCCTGATCAAATTCAACCAGATCGGTTCTCTGACCGAAACTCTGGCTGCGATCAAAATGGCGAAAGACGCTGGCTACACTGCTGTCATCTCCCACCGTTCTGGCGAAACTGAAGACGCTACCATCGCTGACCTGGCTGTTGGTACCGCTGCAGGCCAGATCAAAACCGGTTCTATGAGCCGTTCTGACCGCGTTGCTAAATACAACCAGCTGATTCGTATCGAAGAAGCTCTGGGTGAGCAAGCGCCGTACAACGGTCGTAAAGAGATCAAAGGCCAGGCTTAATCCTGTTCTTTAGCTCTTAACGTAAAACCCGCTTCGGCGGGTTTTTTTATGTCTTTAAAGTAGCAGTGGCAGAGTCGCACTGGCGGTTTGCTGACTGACATCGCTGTACTGTTCATCCAACGCAATAAGTGATGTAGTGAGCAATTCAATTAATAGCATTACGCCCACTTTTGCATTCAGCGCCCCGGCGCTCAGCGGTCCTTCGGGTTTGGCTGCAACCAGTTGGATATCACTCAGAGAAGCCAGCGGACTGCGCGGCGTATTGCTCAGCGACAGTACAGGGACGCCGTGTGTACGCGCAAGTTTAACCACATGCAGCAGATCGCGAGTGGAACCTGAACTGGAAATTGCCACCACCAGCGAGTTTTTGGAAAGCGTTGTGGCATTCATGGCGGCACGATGCATGTCGCTGAACAGTTGTGCGGGCTTGCCAAGGCGCAAAAGTTTATAATGTAGATATTCCCCCAGAATCGCACTGGCCGCCACGCCATAAATCTGTACCGACTGCGCCTGGTGCAGTGCGAGGGCTGCTGCTTCCAGTAATGTTCTGTCGAGTAATTTTGCTGTGTCCTGCAACGCCTGAACGGATTCATTGACCACGTTGTCAATCTCATCGCCGCTGTGTTCTACGGGCTGTCCGTGCTGGAGATCAAGTGCCAGCGCCATCTTAAATTCGTTATATCCCTTACATCCCAGCGTGCGGCACAGGCGCGTGACGCTTGCCTCGCTGGTGTCGCTTTCGCGAGCCAGCTCGGTAATCGTCAGATAGACAACTTTCGCCGGATCGCTCAGCACAAACTCACCCAGCTTCTGTTGTGTCCGGCTATATCCGTCTACACCCTGGCGCAATCTCAGCAGCAGGTTTTCATTTTCTGACATGCAAAATCCTTAATACGTTTCTCTGTCGATAGTGTGGCGGAAAGCTGGGGAGAGATGCCAGACATTTTAAAAAAGTATGATCGACTTCCTGGTTTTTGATGGTAATTTTCATTTATTAAATTAATTATGATAAAAATTTTCATCAACAATCAGGAGAAATGAAAAATGATGAAAATGTTTAGCGGCGCTTCCTCTGGGGCGTGGTTTGAAAAGGCGCAGCGGTTCGGTAAATCGTTCATGCTGCCGATTGCGATCTTGCCCGCTGCGGGACTGCTGTTGGGCATTGGTGGTGCATTATCGAACCCTAATACGCTGACGGCCTATCCGTTTTTAGATGTCGACTGGTTGCAGGCTATCTTCACTATCATGACCAGCGCGGGTTCCATTGTGTTTGCCAACCTGTCGGTGCTCTTTGCCGTTGGGGTGGCGGTAGGCCTGGCGAAAACGGATAAAGGCACGGCGGGGCTTGCAGCGCTGTTGGCGTTTCTGGTGATGAATGCCACCATCAACGCCTTGCTGATCCTGAACGGGACGCTGGCGCATGAAAACCCGGGGGCTGTTGGTCAGGGGATGACGCTTGGTATCCAGACGCTGGAAACGGGAGTATTTGGTGGTGTGGTGATTGGTCTGGTCACTTGTGCGCTGCACAGTCGCTTTAATAAAGTCTCGCTACCACAGTTTCTGGGTTTCTTTAGCGGCTCACGCTTTGTGCCGATTATTAGCTCGCTCGCGGCGATTGCCGTGGGTGCCGCTATGACGGTCGTCTGGCCTCATTTCCAGAAACTTATTTTTGGACTGGGTGGCCTTGTGGATGCAACAGGTTACCTGGGGACGCTGCTGTACGGCTTTATTCTGCGTATGCTTGGCCCATTGGGCTTACATCATATCTTTTATCTGCCGTTCTGGACGACGGCGCTTGGTGGCAGTGAAATCGTTAACGGCCAACTGGTCGAAGGCACGCAGCGTATTTTCTTTGCTCAGCTTGCCGATCCGAACACCCAGCAGTTCTATGTGGGTACCTCACGCTTTATGTCCGGGCGCTTCATCACCATGATGTTCGGCCTGCTCGGAGCATGTCTGGCGATGTATCACACCGCTAAGTCAGAGAACAAAAAAGTTGTCGCCGGTCTGCTGCTGTCAGCCGCCTTGACCTCTTTCCTGACCGGCATCACTGAGCCGATTGAGTTCTCCTTCCTGTTTGTGGCTCCTGTCTTATATGTCATTCACGCTTTCTTCGATGGACTGGCGTTTATGATTGCTCATATTTTACATATCACCATCGGTCAAACCTTCTCGGGTGGACTTATCGATTTCATCCTCTTTGGTGTGTTGCAGGGCGAAGCGAAAACCAACTGGATGTACGTGCCTATGGTGGGTGTGCCGTGGTTCTTCCTGTATTACTTCACCTTCCGCTATTTGATAAATCGCTTTGGCTGGCTGACGCCGGGCCGCGAGAACGCAACATCCGTAGAAAACACACTGCCTCAAAGTGAACGAGCAGCAGCCGTGGTCGCCGGACTTGGGGGCAAAGAGAATCTGGAAGAGGTGGATTGTTGTGCTACGCGTTTACGCGTGACGGTGAAAGATGGCAGCAAAGTTAATGAAGCGGCGCTGAAAGCAACCGGGGCGCGTGGTGTGATTATTCGTGGCAATGGTGTTCAGGTGATCTATGGCCCGCACGTCACCATTATCAAAAATGAAGTTGAAGAGATCTTATCGTAATGAAAACTGTATTAGATTCGCTGAAAGGTAAGTTAATTGTCTCCTGCCAGGCGCTGGAAAATGAACCTCTGCACAGCCCGTTTATCATGTCACGTATGGCGCTGGCGGCAGCGCAGGGTGGGGCGGCTGGTATTCGTGCAAACAGTGTAGCGGACATACGCGCCATTAAAGAGAGCGTCGCACTGCCGATCATTGGGATCATCAAACGCGATTACCAGGGGAGCGAAGTGTTTATCACCGCTACCATGCAGGAGGTGGATGAGTTGATGGTCGTTGAGCCAGAGATTATCGCCCTTGATGCAACTGCGCGCCCACGTCCCGGTGGGCAAACGCTGGAAGAGCTAGTTGTGCAGATCCGCGCACGCTACCCATCCGTGTTGTTGATGGCGGATATCTCCAACGTCGACGAAGCCGTCACTGCCGAACGACTGGGTTTTGACTGCGTGGGTACAACGCTTTATGGCTATACGGCAGAGACTGTCGGGCATGTGCTTGCGGATAATGACTGTGGTTTTTTACGTGAGGTGCTGGCTGCGGTTACTCTGCCGGTGGTGGCGGAGGGGAATGTCGATACCCCTGAACGGGCCGCACAATGCCTGGCATTGGGCGCATACACCGTGGTGGTGGGGGGCGCTATCACCCGTCCACAGCAAATAACGGCACGCTTTGTCACGGCAATCGCGTCGTAAAGCAACGATCGGGCATGATACTTTGGTGGGGATCTGCGATAATTATCGTTTATCCCCATATTGAGAAGACTATGCAGTACCCGATTAACGAGATGTTCCAGACCCTGCAAGGTGAGGGTTACTTTACCGGCGTCCCCGCCATTTTCATTCGTTTACAGGGATGCCCGGTTGGCTGTGCCTGGTGCGATACCAAACACACCTGGGATAAGCTTGAGGATCGGGAAGTCTCCTTATACAGCATCCTTGCGAAAACTAAAGAAAGTGACAAGTGGGGGGCGGCAAGCAGCGAAGATCTGCTGACGGTGATTCAGCGTCAGGGCTATACCGCCCGTCATGTGGTGATCACCGGTGGTGAACCTTGTATCCATGACCTGATGCCACTTACTGATTTGCTGGAAAAGAACGGTTTCAGTTGCCAGATTGAGACCAGTGGCACACATGAAGTGCGCTGCACGCCGAATACCTGGGTGACAGTATCGCCGAAGGTGAATATGCGCGGTGGCTACGACGTGCTGTCACAGGCGCTGGAACGTGCCAATGAAATCAAGCACCCGGTTGGCCGTGTTCGCGATATTGAAGCGTTGGATGAACTGTTGGCAACGTTGACTGATGATAAACCGCGAATCATTGCCTTACAGCCAATCAGTCAGAAGGAAGATGCCACGCGCCTGTGTATTGATACCTGTATTGCACGCAACTGGCGCTTGTCGATGCAAACGCACAAGTATTTGAATATTGCCTGATGGGACTGCGTTTATCCGGCCTACAACGAACAGACTCCTGTAGGTCGGATAAGGCGTTTATGCCGTCATCAGGCATGAAAGGGCAAATTACGCGTTTGACCAACTTTGAATTGAGTCGACATTACCCAGATTACCATGCAGTACTTCATACGATTTTTTCAAAATCACATCAGTGTGTTGTGTTAAATCGCGGAAGATCCCTTTGTTCAGTGCTTCATAGCGCCTGGCATTGTTCTCTATCGGCATGAATACATCTTTAACCCGTACCATTTTTTCAATCGCCGTCTCATAGTTTGGGTACAACCCCAATCCTACCGCTGTGTTAATCGCTGCTCCCAGACTCGCGCAGCCGTTAATGGCATTACGTTTTGTGGGGAGGTTGAAAACATCGGCAAAGATCTGCATAAACAGATCGCTGTTTGAACCTCCGCCAGTGACGATGATATGTTTTGCAAAGTGCTCCCTTTCATTGCACATGTTGTCGTAATTGTTTTTCAGCGTCAGCGCAACGCTCTCCAGAATAGAACGGTATATCCATGCGTAATCCATGCTGGAATCAAAGCCGATCATAATTCCACGTTTAAACGGTTCCCAGGGGTTGGTAAGCCAGTCCAGAACAGTCATCAGGCCATTACAGCCTGGCGGTACACAGGCGGCCTTTTTGTTCAGCAAATCTTCTGGTGAAAGATCCTGCGCTTTGGCATCCTGAATCAGTGATTCACCCAACATATCGCGCAGCCAACTGACCGTCCACATGCCTTTGCGGATGCCATAGCCTTCATAAATCAGGATTTCTGGAATTGAAGACATAATAGGCCAGTACGCAACAGGATCTTTTGGCAGCGTTTTGCCATTCATCATCAGAGCAATATAGGTTCCTAATGAGATAACCGCAGTATCGTCGTCCTGCAGTCCGGCACCGAGAGCCTCTACCGGCTTATCGCTGGTAGTGCAAACCACGGGCAACCCGGCAGGGAAGTTTGTTGCCTGTGCGGCTTCTTCAGTAAGATGCCCAAGTATTGTTCCCGGCATTTGAACATCAAACAGCATCTTGCGCGGGATATTAAACTTCTTCAGCACCTCATGATCGTCGCTCCATGCCCATGTTTTGTAATCCACCGGCCACTGACCAAAATAGTTAGCGATATTATCTTTAAATTCGCCTGTTAAACGATGTGAGAGATAACCTGAAAATGAGGTGACATACGCCACATCGGGATTGATGTGCTCATAGGGACGGGTTACACGCGCATCTTGCCAGCTAATCAGCGGTGCGGCAGGTGTTCCGTCTGCTTTCAGTAGAGCACGACAGCAGCGAATAGATCCCAGTCCAATCCCGATAATGTCATTTTTGTCTCCCGAAAACTGACTCATCAACTCTCGCCCAGCGAAGCATAAAGAGGTCCACAGATCGTCATCGGGATGCTCTGCCGTATCAGCATCCGGAGTATACATAGGCTGCAACAGCCCTTTGCCCTCGCAAATGACATTCCCTTGCAGATCGTACATCACAACCTTCGTACTCTGACTTCCACCATCAATTCCAATGATGTATTTCTTCGACATTGTCATTCTCCTTTAATTTTCCATCCTCACTCGCCGGAGGTTTCTGCGGCCAGTGATGTCATCTTTTCCGGTGTGCTGTTGGTAATACGGATTTTGCGAGACAGTAAAAAGGTAAAGAATATGACGATGCAAAGCTCCGTCAGTCCCATCAGCCACATGTTGCGATAGGCTTCTGCTGCAGGGAGAGTGTCCTGCCAGTGACCCACGATCGGATAAACAAAAACGTCTGGCAGGAAACCGATAACCGAGCAGATACCCACGGTGGTACCCATAATGTAAGTCGGCGTTCTGGCTTCGCCAGGACAGGCCCAGTAAAGTCCTCGTGAGGCATAACAGGTGAAACCTAACAGCAGGATCAGACCAATCCCCATGACGACGGACTGTGGATTTGAGTTGGTTGCCAGCAATGCAATCAGCGTCACTGCCCCGACAATAGCGAGCAGTCGAATCACGCGTATGGGAGATTTAATTCTGCTGTAAGTAGTAATGATGCCGCCCAAAGGACCACAGATAGCACGAAAAATTTTGTTGATCACAATCCCCATGTAACTCGCAGCGACCAGAGACATGCCATACATTTCGGTCAGATAGTTGGTGGAATAACTGAGGATGGCATAGATGGTAAACACGCCAAAAACCACCATGCTGCAATACCAGGTGGTACTAATTCGTAACACCGCCAGAATATCGCTGAGCTGGAATGCTTGTTTTTCTTCTTTAGCGGCGTTGATGTGATTGTTACCGTCGCTAACGAAGAACCAGCACAAAATGCCCAGCAGGATATAAACAACGCTGTAAATCAGGATCACAGCTTTCAGACTGTCGCTGTCGTTCGGCGCAAATCGAGAAAAGATCCACATGGTAAAGACTGCCAGTGACATCACGCCGACGCCGCGCAGTCCTTCCATCCAGCCCATTATTTTCCCTTGTTCACTGTGGTCACCCAGCAGAGAAGCGGCTTTAATCGAGACTGACCACAGCATTAAAATGGTTGTTATTGCGAACGCTACCTGAATACAGAGCATGACCCATAGCGGAGGAAAAGTTGCCATTACCAGTCCAAGTAATCCGGTAATGATCATTGCTGAGGTAATCATTTTGCGATGAGAGAACTTATCAGCAATAATGCCGCTGGGAGCATATAGAATAATAGCGGCAATGCCGAAGGTACTCATTATTAGCCCGATTTCGGTATTACTAAATCCCATAAATTTTGCCATTGGGATTTGATATATATAACGTAAATAAGCTAAATCAAAACTGACACCTCCGCTAAAACTAATAATAGCGAGAGTTATCCAACGGCGATATGAATTTTGTTGCATATCGAATCCCTATCTTCAATAGACAAAAAAAAGAGAAAAGTAAGCCGCCTTTTCAGGAGGATTACTTTTCTCAGGTCTCTAGTAATTGCGTTTAGAAATAACATGGAAGAAGTTATTATAGTGTGAGAATAATCACGATTCTTGTTTTTTGCTATAATGGAAAAATGAACTAAACATCTGTGATATTGATCACGTTTGATATTTTATCCCTGTGATAAAACCTTATCCATGTTACCAGAGATAATGAGAAAGGTGACTTCCCTCTTGCAGGGGAAGTTGCCTTTCTTTTTTTTTGCCTAAAAGAATTTGGAGCTAACTATGTCGATCGAATCTCTCAACGCATTCTCAATGAATTTTTTCTCCCTGAAAGGGAAAACGGCAATTGTGACAGGGGGGAACAGCGGGCTGGGCCAGGCCTTTGCGATGGCACTGGCAAAAGCCGGGGCTAACCTGTTTATTCCAAGCTTTGTAAAAGATAATGGTGAGACAAAAGAAATTATTGAAAAACAGGGGGTTGAAGTTGAATTTATGCAGGTGGATATCACCGAAAAAGGTGCGCCACAGAAGATAATCGCCGCCTGCTGCGAGCGTTTTGGGACTGTCGATATTCTGGTGAATAATGCCGGGATTTGTAAGTTGAATAAGGTTCTGGACTTTGGGCGTGCGGACTGGGACCCGATGATTGATGTCAACCTGACAGCAGCATTTGAATTGAGCTACGAAGCCGCAAAAATTATGATTCCACAAAATAGCGGTAAAATTATCAATATTTGCTCCTTGTTTTCTTACCTTGGTGGACAATGGTCTCCGGCTTATTCGGCTACTAAACATGCGCTTGCTGGTTTTACCAAAGCGTATTGCGATGAATTAGGTCAGTATAATATTCAGGTGAACGGTATTGCTCCAGGTTATTATGCAACAGATATTACATTGGCTACACGCAGTAATCCGGAAACGAATCAGCGTGTACTGGATCACATCCCGGCCAATCGTTGGGGTGACACCCAGGATTTAATGGGGGCGGCAATATTTTTGGCCAGCCAGGCTTCTAATTATGTTAACGGTCATTTACTGGTCGTTGATGGTGGTTATTTAGTTCGCTGATACCTGGCAGGTGGTTTCTGTCTTTATTAATTATTCCGTATTAATTATCAGGAAGGAATGGCTATGTCTTTATCTCGCGATGCGATTGTTGACCAGTTAAAGGAAATTGTTGGGGCTGATAGTGTAATTACCGATGAAACCGTATTAAAGAAAAACAGTATTGACCGTTTTCGTAAATATGCGGATATCCACGGCGTTTACACACTACCTATTCCGGCAGCAGTTGTAAAACTCGGTTCGACGGAGCAAGTTTCTCGCGTTCTGCAGTTTATGAATCAGCATAAAATCAATGGGGTGCCGCGCACCGGCGCATCCGCAACTGAGGGGGGCCTGGAAACTGTTGTTAAAGATTCCGTGGTGCTGGATGGTGCCGGGATGAACCAGATCCTGAATATTGATATTGAGAACATGCAGGCTACTGCACAATGCGGCGTACCTCTTGAGATTCTGGAAAATGCGCTGCGTGAAAAGGGGTATACCACCGGGCACTCTCCGCAGTCTAAGCCGTTGGCGCAAATGGGGGGGTTGGTTGCTACTCGTAGCATCGGGCAGTTCTCCACGCTGTACGGCGCGATTGAAGATATGGTGGTGGGGCTGGAAGCTGTGTTGGCGGACGGTACAGTAACCCGTATAAAGAACGTACCGCGTCGTGCTGCGGGGCCTGATATTCGTCACATTATTATCGGTAATGAAGGGGCGCTGTGCTACATCACTGAAGTGACGGTGAAAATCTTCAAATTTACTCCAGAGAACAACCTGTACTACGGCTACGTACTGGATGATATGAAAACCGGCTTCGACATACTGCGTGAAGTGATGGTGGAAGGATACCGTCCCTCCATTGCGCGCCTGTACGATGCAGAGGATGGTACCCAGCACTTTACCCATTTTGCTGATGGAAAATGCGTGTTGATCTTTATGGCGGAGGGTAATCCGCGGCTGGCGCGCGCGACTGGCGAAGGTATTGCAGAGATCGTGGCGCGTTACCCGCAGTGCAAGCGTGTGGACAGTAAGCTTATTGAAAACTGGTTTAATCATCTGAACTGGGGGCCAGAGAAAGTGGCCGCCGAACGTGTGCAGATCCTGAAAACCGGAAACATGGGGTTCACCACGGAAGTCTCCGGTTGCTGGAGTTGCATCCATCAAATCTATGAAAATGTACTCAATCGTATCCGTAATGAGTTTCCGCATGCGGACGATATCACCATGCTGGGTGGTCACTCTTCTCACAGTTATATTAACGGTACCAACATGTACTTTGTTTATGACTACAACGTAGTGGACTGTAAGCCTGAAGAGGAGATTGATAAGTACCATAACCCGCTCAATAAGATCATCTGCGAAGAGACGATCCGTCTGGGCGGTTCAATGGTGCATCATCACGGTATTGGTAAGCACCGCGTTCACTGGAGCAAACTGGAACATGGTAGCGCGTGGCCGCTGATGGAAGGTCTCAAACGTCAGTTTGATCCGAATGGTATTATGAACATGGGAACGATCTATCCGATTGAAAAATAGGCACCAAACGGCTTCTCAACCGGGAAGCCGTTTTTATACCGGACGATGAAGGAGTGGAAATGAACACTTCACCGGTGCGAATGGACGATTTACCGCTTAACGGTTTTCACTGTCGTATTGCCGCGTTGACCTTTGGTGCTCACCTTACCGACGGCTATGTGCTTGGCGTCGTCGGTTACGCCATTATTCAGTTAACACCCGCGATGCAACTGACGCCGTTTATGACCGGGATGATTGGCGGTTCGGCGCTGCTCGGGCTGTTTCTTGGCAGTCTGGTGTTGGGATGGGTGTCCGATCACTTAGGCCGCCAGAAGATATTCACTTTTAGCTTTGTGCTGATCACTATCGCTTCTTTTTTACAATTTTTCGTGACCTCGCCGGAACAGCTTATTACCCTGCGGATCCTGGTTGGTATCGGGCTGGGGGGCGATTACTCTGTAGGTCATACCTTGTTAGCTGAGTTTTCGCCGCGTCGACATCGTGGGGTATTGCTGGGTGCATTCAGTGTGGTATGGACCATTGGCTACGTGCTGGCAAGCCTGGTTGGTCACCACTTTATTCTGGAAAGCCCCGAGGCCTGGCGCTGGTTGTTGGCATCGGCGGCATTGCCTGCATTGCTGATTACACTGTTACGTTGGGGAACGCCGGAATCGCCACGATGGTTACTGCGCCAGGGGCGTTTCGCCGAAGCTCATGCTATCGTGAGTCGCTACTTTGGCCCGCACGTGCTGCTGGGTGATGAAGTGGCGACGCCGTCTGGTAAGCATATCAAAACGCTGTTTTCTGCCCGCTACTGGCGGCGAACTGTTTTTAACAGCGTGTTCTTTGTCTGTCTGGTGATCCCGTGGTTTGTTATCTACACCTGGCTGCCCACGATTGCTCAGACTATCGGTCTTGAAGATGCGCTGACTGCCAGTCTGCTGTTGAATACGTTGCTGATTGCTGGTTCTTTGTTAGGGCTGCTATTGACGCATCTGCTGACTCACCGAAAGTTCCTGCTCTGGAGCTTTTTGCTGCTGGCGGCAACGCTTTTCACGATGGCTTTTTTACCCTCAGGTAGCTCTTTTACGCTGATGTTATTTGTGCTGTTCAGCACAATGATATCCGCTGTCAGTAATTTAGTGGGAATTCTGCCTGCTGAAAGTTTTCCGACGGATATCCGTTCGCTGGGGGTTGGGTTCGCCACCGCGATGAGCCGACTTGGCGCAGCTATCAGTACCGGCCTGTTACCCTGGACGCTTGCACAATGGGGAATGGAGACAACATTGTTACTGTTGACAGGCGTATTACTGATTGGGTTTGGCGTGACCTGGCTCTGGGCCCCAGAAACGAAGGCTTTGTCGCTGGCGGTTGCCGGGAACGTGGACAAAAGACAGGGAGGCGCGAATGAACATACTGTTAGCATTTAAGGCGGAACCGGATCAGGGGATGCTGGCGGAAAAAGACTGGTTGGCCGCGACGGCAGGGGTATCTGGTCCCGATACCGCCATGCTGCGCTGTTCACCCGGCGCAGATGAGCAGGCGGCAGCTTCGCTGCTGCTGGCGCAGCGTCGTGATGGCTGCAATATGGCGTTGACTGCGTTAAGCATTGGTGATGAACGGGTGATCCACTGGCTACGTTATTTTGCTGCGTTGGGTTTTGATACGTCAGTGCTGCTGGAGGCCTCTGGGGATCTGCGCTTTGCTGCGGAATTCATTGCCCGACAGATCGCTGGCTGGCAGCGCGATCACGGTGCGGATTTGATTATTACTGGTTGTCAGAGTAGCGAAGGGCAAAACGGGCAGACGCCGTTTCTGGTGGCTGAAATGCTGGCGTGGCCCTGCTTCACTCAGGTAGAACGTTTTACGCTCGAACAGCCTTTTATTGTGATTGACCAGCGAACCGTAACCGGGCTTCGCCGTTGTCGGGTGCGGCTTCCGGCGGTGATTGCCGTCAGGCAGTGTGGGGAAATGGCACTACCCGTACCGGGGATGCGTCAGCGTCTGGCGGCGTCAAAAGCTGAGATTGTTCGCCAGCCCGCCGTCCCCGATAAAACCCCAATAGTTCAGTGCCAGAAGCTGGCGCGCCCAGAACAACGGCGTAACGCCACCATTATCGACGGCGCAACAACGCAGGAAAAAGCCCGCATATTATGGCAGGACTATTTGTGTCAGAGGATGCAGCCATGAAGATAGCGATTATTACGAACTCTCTTGAGAGTGATGCTCTGGCTGGATGGCTGGCGGCGAATGACCTCAGTGTGGAGGAGCTGGAACGCTGGATTATCGAGCCAATTGCGGATGTGGCGGAACAGGTGCTGGACGCACTGGCGGCACAGTGGCTGCTGACGCCTGTCGAGATCCTGGTTTTTCCGGCAGGGCCATTGGGCGACGAGCTGGCGACACGACTGGCCTGGCGCCTGCACGGCGGCTGCGTTTGCCAGGTACAGACTCTGGATGCACAACAAGGACTAGTGATCAAATCGCACTGGGGGAATGCATTGACGGCAACATTGCAAATCAACAAGCGTCCCTTGTGCCTGTCGTTGGCACGACAAGCAGAGATGAACAATTCAGGTCATTCCCTTCCTTTGATGGTAGAACATCACATTATGCCTACAGTGCTGCCTGACTGGCTGGATGAGGTGGAGAGCGTAAATGACGTCAGCACGCATCCTCTGCTGCAGGCCGATCGTGTGCTGGTGGTCGGGCAGGGTGGAAGTGAGGTTGGTGCGGATAAAATTACCGCTCTGGGGCAGGGAATTCGTGCCGAGGTGGGGTACAGCCGTGCGCGGGTGATGAACGGCGGTTTTGATGCAGAGCGCGTGATTGGCATATCGGGGCATCTGCTTTCGCCGGATGTCTGTATTGTGGCTGGCGCATCCGGCGCGGCGGCGTTGATGGCTGGAGTAAGGCAGAGTCGTTTTGTTGTGGCGATAAATAATGACTCCAGTGCGCCTGTTTTCTCACAGGCGGATGTAGGGATTATTGACGACTGGCTACCGGTGCTTGAGGCGCTGGCAGCCTGCGCAGAAACTTAATTCAGTTTTTTTGCCAGCGTCCAGACGTCGGTGTTGGTGGTCGAAAGCGCCGCCACACCGGCTTTCATCACGTTGCGAGCGTCCTCTTCATCACATACCAGACCTCCGGCAATCAGCGGCTGGCGTATTTTTTCTGTCACCCAGCCCAGCACTTTTGGCATACAACCAGGCAGGATCTCAATACAGTCCGGATTCGACTGTGCCACCTGCTTATCAATGTTGTGAAAAGAGATGGAATCGACAATAAACAAGCGATGGATGCAGAAAAAACCTTCCGCCCGCGCCGCTTTCAGCATTGGCGCTTTAGTACTAATGATGCCATCCGCTTCGGTGACCAGCTTCAGAAACTGGATCACGACCTCCTTATTCGATGCTCCCTCCAGCAGATCTACGTGGATAAAGGCGTATTTACCGGCATTTTTTATCTTCTTTACGATGTTGCTAATGGTGCAAATATTACCGTAGAGAACGGAGATGAACTGGCAATCGGAATCGATGGCTAATTGCAGACTGGCGTTATCTTTCACGGCGGCGATCACCGGATTCTGGCGGAGCAGATGTAACAGAGGCATAGATTATCCTTATAAATTAACCAAAGCGGTAAGTGATGCCAAATGAAGATGCAGGGTAGCGCCACTGTTGCAGCGTTTTTTCATCGCATAACAGTCGACAGGTCCCACACTCCAGGCAGCCGCGAAAATCGACACGCAGTTCACCTTCTGGCGTAAGGGAAAACAGTCCAGCGGGACATGTTTTGATCAGCAGTTCCGCCATGTCTCTGTCGACGGCGGGAGCTGGAACGATATGTGCAACGTCGGTGGGACGCCAGATATTACGGGCTACAGACATCGTAAACTCCTGATAATATCGCCAGCCAGATGACGCAGGCCGTGACGACGAAACTGACGCCAGACGATCTGACGCAGAGGGGGAACAGGATGATTCCCTTGTTCCCAGATTTCATGAGAAATGGCCTGCATAAGCGCAGGCCACTGGTGATACCAGCCGGGGCGTTGCAGCAATGCGGGAACATGCTGGTAGCGTTGCAGAACATCCCAAAGCAGGCTGTGTTGAATTTCCTGATGATAGGCAGGGAACAGGTTTTGCTGCTCTGGTTTCCGACAGGCGTTGATTAGCGTTTGTGCTGCCGCCTTAGCACCGATGAGCGCCATATCCATACCACGTACGGAAAAACCAGTATTGACGCAGCTGCGCAGCGCATCGCCCACCAGTAGCCAACCTTCTCCAGCGTATCGCTCCGGCATACTGTGCAGACCACCTTCCGGCACCAGATGTGCGCCATACTCCAGTGTTTCGCTGTCTCTTAGCAGGGGATGGAGCGCTGGGTGCGTTTTGAGCCGCGTCAGTATGTCGGCTGTTGGAATGTCACTCTGTGCAATGGAAGATAGCGGACAAACGACGCCGAATGAAAGCGTTTGCTGATTGGTATAAAGAAACGCGCCGCCGGGCAGATCCCCGCAGACCTCTCCGCTAAACAGCATAGCTGCGCCTTCATTGCCGTTCAGTCGAAAGCGTTCCTGGATCGTCTGTGTATCCAGCGCCAGCGTCTCTTTAATCCCGAGCGCCATCGTACTTGTCGCAGGGCGCGGCAGAAAACCATACCGTTCTGCCAGCACGCTGTTGGCCCCTTCAGCCAGTACCACATAGCGGGCGCGTAGACTCTCATTATCGGCAATGATGCCGCAGACTTTGCCATCTTCAACATGGAGTGCTTCAACTGTAACACCGCTGATAAACTGCACACCTTCGGCCTGTGCTTGAGCGACAAACCACGGATCGAAACGGGAGCGCAGCAGGGTCCATGAGTCTCCATCAGGTTGCAGGCTGGAGTATGTCGTTGCACCACTATGCGTTAATAATGTGAGGTTTTCCTGGGTAATGCGGCGCTCAAGTGGCGCAGATTGTTGGAAGTTGGGCAGGAGTTCGCTTAGTGCATGACAGTACAGACGTCCGCCGGAAAGGTTTTTACTGCCAGGAATTTCGCCGCGTTCGAGTAACAGGACTGTCAGCCCTGCACGTGCACAGCGTAAAGCACAAGCGGTGCCTGCTATCCCTGCACCGATGATAATAATATCGAAATCGTCAGCCATGTTGTGCTCCAGATATCCAGAGCACATAACCCTAACAGACTGTCAGACAAGGAATGTTGACCGCTGACACATCCGATTAAATCACTCGCCGCGATAGACGCAACCCGCCGTGCAGGTCTCTTTCACCATCACTGCGCTCAGCAGAGGGACGACAGGTTTTACCTCATCCCAAATCCATTTTGCCAGCACTTCGCTGGTAGGATTGGACAGACCCGGAATATCGTTCAGGTAGTAGTGATCCAGACGATCGTATGTCGGCTTAAACGCTGCTTTCAGCTCAGAAAAATCCATGATCCAACCGGTATGCGGATCGACTTCACCGGTAATTTCAAGACGCACCATAAATGAGTGACCATGCAGGCGGCCACATTTATGTCCTTCCGGTACATGCGGCAGGCGGTGGGCGGCTTCGAAGGTGAAATCTTTAAACAGGGTGGTGGTCATGATTAGCTCTCAATGATACGAAAAACCGCCGTAGGGTACCGGAAAGTACGTTTTTTATCATTAACTAAAACGGCGTTCAGCACCTGATTGCGCTATTTATCGATGTTAACTTTTTTATTTTCTTTAATTTCATGTGATTAGATAATCGTTTTTGCTGTTAATAACTATAGCTAAAACAAGTTAGTCCATTTGGTTATTTGTTATTTCCATCACTTCTTTAGTTGTGACTATCACCACCGTTAACCTTATCTTCAGTTTGGGTTTTATTGCTGAAATCCGCTTTGCTTACTGGAACATGACAACGCATGACGACACAGGCCCCACCTTCTGCTTTGCTTCCGCTAAACCCGGAGCAACTGGCACGCCTTCAGGCGGCCACGAACGATCTCTCGCCCTCGCAGCTTGCGTGGGTTTCTGGCTATTTCTGGGGCGTGCTGAATCAGCAGCCGGGCGCAAATGTTGCTTCACCTGCGCCTGTCGTTGACGTTCCGGGGATCACGCTTATTTCCGCTTCACAGACCGGCAATGCCCGCCGTGTGGCGGAAGCTCTGCGCGACGATCTGCTCGCCGCGAAACTCAATGTCACCCTGATCAATGCCGGCGACTATAAGTTCAAACAAATCGCTAACGAAAAATTGCTGGTTGTGGTGGCATCGACTCAGGGGGAAGGTGAACCAGCGGAAGAAGCGGTGGCGCTGCATAAGTTCCTGTTCTCTAAAAAAGCGCCGAAGCTTGAAAACACCGCCTTTGCTGTTTTTGGTCTCGGAGATACCTCTTACGAGTTTTTCTGCCAGTCTGGAAAAGACTTCGATAGCAAACTGGCGGAGCTTGGCGGTGAACGTTTGCTCGATCGTGTGGATGCGGATGTTGAATACCAGACCGCGGCGGCAGAATGGCGTGCTCGTCTGGTTGATGTGCTGAAGGCTCGTGCCCCCGCTGCATCTTCTGTCCAGACCGCAGCAAGTGGTGCTGTGAACGAGGTGCATACCAGTCCGTATACCAAAGAGGCGCCGCTCAGTGCTTCCCTTTCTGTGAACCAGAAAATTACCGGACGTGACTCTGAAAAAGATGTACGCCATATTGAAATCGATCTTGGCGATTCGGGTCTGCGTTATCAGCCGGGCGATGCCTTAGGAGTCTGGTATCAAAACGATCCAGCCTTAGTGAAAGAGATCGTAGAACTGTTATGGCTGAAAGGTGATGAACCTGTCACGGTTGATGGGAAATTAATACCGCTCACTGAAGCCTTACAGTGGCATTTCGAACTGACGGTTAACACAGCCAATATCGTGGAGAATTACGCCAGCTTAACGCGCAGTGAAACATTACTGCCGCTGGTAGGCGATAAAGCGCAATTACAACATTACGCGGCGACGACTCCGATTGTCGATATGCTGCGCTTCTCTCCGGCACAACTGGACGCTAACGCGTTAACGGGTCTGTTGCGTCCGCTGACACCTCGGTTGTACTCCATTGCGTCCTCACAGGCAGAGGTGGAAAGCGAAGTGCATGTCACCGTTGGTGCTGTGCGTTTTGAAGTTGAAGGCCGCGCGCGTGCTGGTGGTGCTTCCAGCTTCCTCGCCGATCGCGTTGAAGAAGAAGGTGAAGTGCGTGTGTTCATTGAACATAACGACAACTTCCGTCTGCCAGCTAACCCTGAAACGCCGGTGATTATGATTGGTCCTGGCACTGGCATTGCGCCGTTCCGCGCTTTTATGCAGCAACGCGCTGCTGATGAAGCGTCGGGCAAAAACTGGTTGTTCTTTGGCAACCCGCACTTTACTGAAGATTTCCTGTATCAGGTGGAATGGCAGCGCTACGTCAAAGAGGGTGTGCTGAGCCGTATCGATCTCGCCTGGTCTCGTGACCAAAAAGAAAAAGTCTACGTACAAGATAAACTGCGCCAACAAGGTGCGGAACTGTGGCGCTGGATTAATGACGGTGCGCACATTTATGTCTGCGGCGACGCCAATCGCATGGCGAAAGATGTTGAGCAGGCTTTGCTGGAAGTGATTGCCGAATTCGGTGGTATGGATACCGAAGCGGCAGATGAATTTTTAAGTGAGCTGCGCGTTGAGCGCCGTTATCAGCGAGATGTCTACTAATGAGTGAAAAACATCCAGGACCACTGGTGGTCGAAGGTAAGCTGTCCGACGCTGAACGTATGAAGCTGGAAAGCAACTATCTGCGTGGCACCATTGCCGAAGATTTAAATGACGGTCTCACCGGTGGTTTCAAAGGTGATAACTTTCTGCTGATCCGTTTTCACGGGATGTACCAGCAGGATGACCGCGATATTCGCGCCGAACGCGCCGAGCAGAAGCTGGAGCCGCGTCACGCGATGCTGCTGCGCTGCCGCCTGCCGGGCGGTGTTATCACCACCAAACAGTGGCAGGCGATCGATAAGTTTGCCCACGACAACACCATTTACGGCAGCATTCGTCTGACTAACCGCCAGACCTTCCAGTTCCACGGTATTCTGAAAAAGAATGTCAAACCGGTGCATCAGATGCTGCATTCGGTCGGGCTGGACGCACTGGCGACCGCCAACGACATGAACCGTAACGTGTTGTGCACCTCCAACCCGTATGAGTCTGAGCTACACGCGGAAGCTTACGAGTGGGCGAAAAAGATCTCTGAACATTTGCTACCGCGCACTCGCGCTTATGCGGAGATCTGGCTCGATCAGGAAAAAGTCGCAACGACCGATGAAGAGCCGATTTTGGGGCAAACCTATCTGCCGCGTAAGTTCAAAACCACGGTGGTGATCCCACCGCAAAACGATATCGATCTGCATGCTAACGATATGAACTTTGTGGCGGTCGCAGAAAACGGCAAACTGGTGGGCTTTAACCTTCTGGTCGGTGGCGGGCTTTCTATTGAGCACGGCAACAAGAAAACCTATGCGCGTACAGCCAGTGAATTTGGCTATCTGCCGCTGGAACATACTTTAGCGGTGGCGGAAGCGGTGGTCACGACTCAGCGCGACTGGGGCAACCGTACCGACCGTAAAAATGCCAAAACGAAATACACGCTGGAACGCGTGGGCGTGGAGACCTTCAAAGCGGAAGTCGAGCGTCGTGCAGGTATCAAATTCGAACCGATTCGCCCGTATGAATTTACGGGGCGCGGCGATCGTATTGGATGGGTGAAGGGTATCGATAATAAATGGCACCTGACGCTGTTTATCGAGAATGGTCGTATTCTGGATTATCCTGGACGTCCGCTGAAAACGGGACTACTGGAAATCTCGAAGATCCACAAAGGTGAGTTCCGTATTACGGCGAACCAGAACCTGATCATTGCCGGTGTGCCGGACAATCAGAAAGCGAAGATTGAAAAGATAGCGCGTGACAGCGGCCTGATGAATGCTGTTACCCCGCAACGTGAAAACTCGATGGCTTGCGTGTCGTTCCCGACCTGCCCGCTGGCGATGGCTGAAGCTGAACGCTTCCTGCCGACGTTTATTGATAACATCGACACGCTGATGGCGAAGCATGGCGTGAGTGATGAACATATTGTAATGCGTGTAACAGGCTGCCCGAACGGTTGCGGACGCGCGATGCTGGCGGAAGTTGGGCTGGTGGGGAAAGCGCCAGGGCGTTACAACCTGCATCTGGGCGGAAACCGTATCGGTACGCGCATTCCACGCATGTTCAAAGAGAATATCACCGAGCCGGAAATTCTGGCATTGATGGATGAACTGATTGGGCGCTGGGTGAAAGAACGCGAAGCGGGTGAAGGATTCGGAGACTTTACGGTGCGTGCGGGCATTATTCGCCCGGTGCTCGATCCCGCTCGGGATCTCTGGGAATAATGTGAAATTGCCGGATGGCGGCATGAATGTCTTATCCGGCCTACTGCACGATTGTAGGCCTGAGATGCGCAGCACCATCAGGCAATAAGTGAGGTAACGATGTCCGAACTCGATCTAAACGCATTGAACGCGCTACCAAAAGTTGAGCGTGTCATGGCGTTGGCGGAAACCAACAGCCAACTGGAAAAACTAAGCGCGCAAGAGCGAGTGGCGTGGGCGCTGGAAAACCTGCCTGGCGAGTATGTGCTTTCATCAAGCTTTGGTATTCAGGCGGCGGTCAGCTTGCATCTGGTGAATCAGATCCGTCCGGATATTCCGGTGATCCTCACCGATACCGGTTATCTGTTCCCGGAAACCTATCAATTCATTGACGAGTTAACAGACAAGCTCAAGCTTAATTTGCAGGTCTATCGGGCTAAGGAGAGCGCTGCCTGGCAGGAGGCGCGCTACGGCAAACTGTGGGAGCAGGGCGTTGAGGGCATTGAGAAATACAATGACATCAACAAAGTTGAACCGATGAACCGTGCGCTGAAAGAGCTGAATGCGCAAACCTGGTTTGCAGGTCTGCGTCGTGAACAGTCCGGAAGCCGCGCGCATTTACCGGTGCTGGCCATTCAGCGCGGGGTATTTAAACTGCTACCGATTATCGACTGGGACAACCGGACGGTGTACCAGTACCTGCAGCAACACGGGCTGAAATATCATCCATTGTGGGATCAGGGCTACCTCTCGGTGGGCGATACCCATACTACCCGTAAATGGGAACCGGGCATGGCAGAAGAAGAGACGCGTTTCTTCGGGCTTAAACGCGAGTGTGGCCTGCACGAAGGTTGAAGTGGTAAAAGGCCCGGTAAGCTCTATCCGCTACCGGGCATTAATTTTGTGTATTAACCCGCTTTCGCCAGCTCTTTCACCAACGGCAACATAATGCGTACTACGTCGCGGCTACGGTGTTCAATACGGCCAGGTAGCACTTTATCGATATGCTGTTGGTTATCCAGCCGTATATCATGCCAGCTGTTGCCGGCGGGGAATGAGGCGCTTTTGGCCCGCTGCTGATAGCCGTCTTTTTTGCCCAGATTCCAGTTTGTTGCTTCAACGGAGAGCACAGAAATTCCCGCTTTGTCGAAAACCTCCGCATCGTTACAACATCCTGTTCCCTTCGGATAGTCCTTGTTCATACCCGGATTGGTGCTGGCGGTAATGCCCCGGCTGTGGGCGATAGCCAGCGCCCGATCGCGTGTGAGTTTTCGTACCGCTTCGGGGGTTTTTTGTCCACTGTTGAAATAGAGCTTATCGCCGACGATAAGGTTATCGAGGTTAATGACCAACAGCGTATTTTTCTTTTCTGCTGCGCTCATGCGTTTGAGCACGTTCTCCGCACCGAGCTTGCCTTCTTCCTCACCGCTGGTGGCGATAAAGCGAATGCCGTATTGCGTCGGTACATTTTTTAGTTTTTCTGCCAGCTCCAGCATGACGCCCAGACCTGCGGCGTTGTCGTCGATTCCCTGCAAGGTTAAACCACCCAGATTGGCATCGGAATCGGCATCGCTTTGTGGGGCATAGGTATCGAGGTGCGCCATAATAATAATCTGCTGTGGCGCTTTGCCTTCATGCGCTGCTATTACGGTGCTTCCCGTTATGTTATGCCAGTTTTTACGATTATTTTTGGCGGTATAAACATAGCGGCTATTAAATGTCCGAATATCACTGCGGTATCCCATCTGTTCAAATTGCTGACGCAAATAATCAGCGGACAACATTTCGGCGGGAGAACCAGTCATGCGCCCAGGAAAGAACGTTGCTATATATCGAGCCTGAGTATTAGCGATAACTCCGGGTTTCTCGGATGTTGCCTGTGCGGGAAGGATAAAGCATACGCCGAGCGCCAGGGCAGCAGGAAGGTGGCGCAATGCGGAAAACATAATGAGTCCTTAAATACCAAGCATAAATTTTTAACCGCTAGTATGAAACCGTGATCGCGGTAAAACAATTTCATTTGCTCCTAAATGCCCGAAATTCGGTAGCTTAAGCACTTTTTGATATTTGCTTTTCCAGATCGTTATTCCTTTGAGGAACTACTCATTCCAATTCGTAATTTCATTCGCTCCCCTGCGCTCCCTATAGTCGAGTTATCTGAGTATCGTTAGCAAAATAGCGGCATTACATAGGAACGGTTATGGATCAAAAACGACTTACCCACCTGCGGCAACTGGAAGCGGAAAGCATCCATATCATTCGTGAGGTGGCCGCCGAGTTTTCTAATCCGGTGATGATGTATTCCATCGGCAAAGACTCCAGCGTAATGCTGCATCTGGCGCGCAAAGCGTTTTATCCAGGCACGCTGCCATTCCCTTTGCTTCACGTTGATACCGGCTGGAAATTTAGCGAGATGTATGAATTTCGTGACCGTACGGCGAAAGCTTATGGTTGCGAACTGCTGGTGCATAAAAACCCGGAAGGGGTGGCAATGGGGATCAACCCGTTTGTCCATGGTAGCGCCAAGCATACTGACATCATGAAAACCGAAGGGCTGAAGCAAGCTCTGAATAAATACGGTTTTGATGCCGCGTTCGGTGGTGCTCGTCGTGATGAAGAGAAATCGCGCGCTAAAGAGCGTATTTACTCCTTTCGTGACCGTTTTCATCGCTGGGACCCAAAAAACCAGCGTCCGGAACTGTGGCACAACTACAACGGGCAGATAAACAAAGGCGAGAGTATTCGCGTGTTTCCGCTCTCTAACTGGACCGAGCAGGATATCTGGCAGTACATCTGGCTGGAGAATATCGACATTGTTCCGCTGTACCTGGCAGCGGAGCGTCCGGTCCTTGAACGTGACGGTATGCTGATGATGATTGACGACGACAGGATCGATTTGCAGCCGGGCGAAGTTATCAAAAAACGTATGGTGCGTTTTCGCACGCTCGGCTGCTGGCCGCTAACCGGTGCCGTGGAGTCGAATGCGCAAACGCTGCCGGAAATTATTGAAGAGATGCTGGTCTCAACCACCAGTGAACGTCAGGGGCGCGTAATAGATCGCGACCAGGCGGGCTCCATGGAGCTGAAGAAACGTCAGGGGTATTTCTAAGGAGCCGCCATGAACACTACACTTGCACAACAAATTGCCAATGAAGGCGGCGTTGAAGCCTGGATGGTCGCCCAACAACACAAAAGTCTGTTGCGTTTTTTAACCTGCGGTAGCGTGGATGATGGGAAAAGTACGTTGATCGGGCGTCTGCTACATGACACGCGTCAGATTTACGAAGATCAGCTTTCGTCGCTGCATAATGACAGCAAACGTCATGGCACTCAGGGCGAGAAGCTCGATCTGGCGCTGCTGGTCGATGGCCTGCAAGCCGAGCGTGAGCAGGGGATCACTATCGATGTGGCCTACCGCTATTTTTCTACCGAGAAGCGCAAATTTATCATTGCCGATACCCCTGGTCACGAACAGTACACCCGCAACATGGCGACCGGTGCGTCTACCTGTGATCTGGCGATCTTGCTGATTGATGCGCGCAAAGGCGTGCTGGATCAGACTCGCCGTCACAGCTTTATCTCCACGCTGCTTGGCATTAAGCATCTGGTCGTGGCAATCAACAAAATGGATCTGGTGGGCTTTCGCGAAGAGACATTTAACCGGATTCGCGAAGACTATCTGACTTTTGCTGAACAGCTACCGGGCAATCTGGATATCCGCTTCGTGCCGCTTTCCGCGCTTGAAGGCGATAACGTGGCTTCGCAAAGTGCCAGCATGCCATGGTACAGCGGCCCAACGTTGCTGGAAGTTCTGGAAACGGTTGAAATCCAGCGTGTGGTCGATACCCAGCCGATGCGCTTCCCGGTGCAGTATGTGAATCGACCGAATCTCGATTTTCGTGGCTACGCCGGAACGCTGGCCTCTGGTAGCGTAAAAGTTGGACAACGGATTAAAGTGCTGCCGTCTGGCGTTGAGTCGAGTGTGGCGCGGATAGTCACGTTCGATGGAGACTTACAGGAAGCTCATGCGGGTGAAGCGATCACTCTGGTGCTGAAAGATGAGATCGACATCAGTCGTGGCGATCTGCTGCTTGATGCCAGCGAAACATTACCGGCAGTGCAAAGTGCGGCTGTGGATGTCGTGTGGATGGCGGAACAACCGCTGTCGCCTGGGCAGAGCTATGACATCAAAGTTGCGGGCAAAAAGACGCGTGCGCGTGTTGATAATGTGCAGTATCAGGTCGACATCAACAATCTGACTCAACGTGAAGTTGATGCGTTACCGCTCAACGGTATTGGTCTGGTTGATCTGACCTTTGATGAACCGCTGGTGCTGGATACCTATCAGCAGAATCCGGTTACGGGTGGCCTGATTATCATTGACCGTCTGACCAACGTCACCGTTGGGGCCGGGCTGGTACGTGAGCCTGTCGAACAGGAGCATGTCACTGCATCCCAGTTTAGCGCCTTTGAACTGGAACTTAATGCACTGGTACGCCGTCACTTCCCACACTGGGGTGCGCGCGATTTGCTGGGAGGCAACTAATGGCGCTGCATGACGAAAACGTCGTCTGGCATGCCCATCCTGTTACGCCGCAACAGCGGGAGCAACGCCACGGACATCGTGGTGTTGTGCTGTGGTTTACCGGACTTTCTGGTTCCGGTAAATCGACGGTGGCGGGGGCGCTGGAAGAGGCTTTGCATAAACAAGGCGTCAGCACGTATTTGTTGGATGGCGATAACGTACGTCACGGTCTGTGCAGCGATCTCGGTTTTAGCGATGCCGATCGTAAGGAAAACATTCGCCGGGTTGGGGAAGTGGCTAATCTGATGGTGGACGCCGGTCTGGTGGTGCTGACCGCATTTATTTCCCCGCACCGTGCTGAGCGACACATGGTGCGTGAACGTGTGGGCGATGGGCGTTTTATTGAAGTATTCGTCGATACGCCACTGGAAATATGTGAATTACGCGATCCAAAAGGACTGTATAAAAAAGCGCGTGCAGGGGAGTTACACAATTTCACCGGAATTGACTCGGTGTACGAAGCGCCTGAATCGCCTGAAATTCATCTGGATGGTGAACAATTGGTAACAAATTTGGTCTCTCAATTATTAGACCTGCTGAAGCAGCAAGATATTATCAGATCCTGAGACACCACCGGACTTGTATTGCCCGGGCAGTCAAGGTCACAGGATTAGATATGCGTAATAGCCATAACATTACTTTTACAGAGTCAGATACCTTCAAAACCGACGACGAGACCACCTGGTCATTACCGGGGGCCGTGGTTGGTTTTGTGGCATGGATGATGGCTCTGGGGATCCCTTGTCTAATTTATGGTCCTAACACGCTGTTTTTCTTTATTTATACCTGGCCTTTTTTCCTGGCGCTACTGCCCGTCGCGATTGTGGCGGGTATTGCCCTACACTCTTTAGTGAAGGGCAAACTGCTGCTGAGCATCACTTTTACGCTGCTGGCGGTTGGGCTGATGTTCGGAGCGCTGTTCATGTGGCTACTGGGTTAGGCTGGTTCCCTTCTT
The DNA here is from genome assembly GCF_030333065.1 of Citrobacter sp. Cm046. Taxonomy (NCBI): domain Bacteria; kingdom Pseudomonadati; phylum Pseudomonadota; class Gammaproteobacteria; order Enterobacterales; family Enterobacteriaceae; genus Citrobacter; species Citrobacter sp. Cm046. The sequence continues at coordinate 146,018 of NZ_JAOWGP010000042.1, forward strand.
TTTAATGACGTCCGGGGCTATATGCCGGACTGGTCATAATTCAAACCGTAACCAACAATGAGATTATGTTCTCCTTACACGGGGTATACGTAACAACGGGCAAATGTGGTACATTTGCCCGCGTTGTCGCGGCGTTCCCACCTGCGGACGTAAAGTCGTCTGCGGATATTATGGGATGTTGATGCCGTTTTTCAGGGGGCAGGATGGGTAAACTAACGCTGCTGTTGCTGGCTTTATTAGTCTGGCTGCAGTATTCGCTGTGGTTCGGTAAGAACGGCATACATGACTATAGCCGCGTCAACGATGATGTGGCTGCGCAACAAGCTACAAACGCGAAACTTAAGGCGCGTAACGATCAGCTCTTTGCCGAAATTGACGATCTCAATGGCGGTCAGGAAGCGATTGAAGAGCGCGCACGCAACGAACTCAGTATGACTAAGCCGGGCGAAACGTTTTATCGTCTGGTGCCTGACGCGTCTAAACGCGCGCAGACTGCAGGACAAAACAATCGATAAACCATCCAGGGATCTAACATGGCAGCCACTTTATTGGACGTTTGCGCCGTGGTGCCGGCTGCCGGGTTTGGCCGCCGAATGCAAACAGAGTGTCCTAAGCAGTACCTTTCAATTGGTAATAAAACCATTCTTGAGCACTCGGTCCATGCGCTACTCGCGCATCCCCGGGTGACGCGAGTCGTCATTGCCATCAACCCTGGCGACAGCCGCTTTGCCCAACTTCTTCTGGCCCAACATCCGCAAATCACCGTTGTCGATGGCGGTAATGAACGCGCCGATTCGGTTCTTGCCGGTTTGCAAGCCGCCGGGGAAGCCCGATGGGTACTGGTGCATGATGCTGCCAGGCCGTGTCTGCATCAGGACGATTTATCCCGTTTGCTGGCGATAAGTGAAACCAGCCGTACTGGCGGTATCCTTGCCGCACCGGTGCGAGATACGATGAAACGTGCGGAGCCGGGCAAAACAGACATCGCCCATACGGTAGATCGCACTGATTTATGGCATGCGTTGACGCCGCAGTTTTTTCCTCGTGAGCTGTTACACGACTGCCTTATCCGGGCGCTAAATGAAGGCGCGACCATTACAGATGAGGCCTCGGCGCTGGAATATTGTGGTTTTCATCCGCAACTGGTCGAAGGGCGCGCTGACAATATTAAAGTCACCCGCCCGGAAGATCTGGCGCTTGCCGAATTTTATCTGACCCGAACAACCCATCTGGAGAATGCATAATGCGAATTGGACACGGTTTTGACGTACACGCCTTTGGAGGCGTCGGCCCAATTATCATTGGTGGTGTGCGCATCCCGTATGAAAAGGGGTTGCTGGCGCATTCTGATGGGGATGTTGCACTCCATGCACTGACCGATGCCCTTTTAGGGGCAGCGGCGTTAGGTGATATTGGTAAACTCTTTCCGGATACCGATCCGGCCTTTAAAGGGGCGGATAGCCGCGAATTATTGCGTGAAGCCTGGCGCCGTATTCAGGCCAAAGGATATACCCTTGGTAATGTGGATGTGACTATTATTGCTCAGGCGCCGAAGATGCTGCCGCACATTCCGCAAATGCGTGTATTTATTGCCGAAGATCTCGGCTGCCATATGGATGATGTTAACGTGAAAGCGACCACCACGGAAAAACTCGGATTTACCGGACGTGGGGAAGGGATTGCCTGTGAAGCGGTGGCCTTACTCATAAAGGCAACGAAATGACTGAATTTGACGCTCTGACGTATCTCCACGGTAAACCACAAGGCAGTGGCGTGCTGAAAGCAAATCCGGAAGACTTTGTGGTTGTCGAAGATTTAGGCTTCGAACCGGACGGTGAAGGGGAGCACGTTCTGGTTCGCATCCTGAAAAATGGTTGTAACACGCGTTTTGTGGCTGACGCGCTGGCTAAATTCCTGAAAATCCATGCCCGTGAAGTGAGCTTTGCCGGGCAGAAAGATAAGCATGCAGTCACGGAACAGTGGCTGTGCGCGCGCGTGCCGGGCAATACGATGCCTGATTTAAGCAAATTTGAGCTTGAAGGCTGTAAAGTGCTGGAGTACTCCCGCCACAAGCGTAAGCTGCGTTTAGGCGCTTTGAAAGGTAACGCATTTACGTTGGTTCTGCGCGAAGTCAGCGCACGTGATGACGTTGAAGCGCGTTTGCAGGCAATTAGCGAGCGCGGCGTGCCGAACTATTTTGGCGCGCAGCGTTTTGGCATTGGCGGCAGTAACCTGCAAGGGGCGCTACGCTGGGCACAAAGTGATGCTCCGGTGCGCGATCGCAATAAACGCAGTTTTTGGTTGTCGGCAGCCCGCAGCGCGTTGTTTAATCAGATAGTCAACGAACGGTTGAAAAAAACAGACTTTAATCAAGTTGTTGACGGCGATGCGCTACAATTGTCGGGACGAGGAAGTTGGTTTGTCGCGACAGCGGAAGAACAGGCTGAATTACAGCGTCGTGTCGATGAAAAAGAATTAATGATTACAGCAGCATTACCGGGCAGCGGTGAGTGGGGAACTCAGCGCGATGCGCTGGCGTTTGAAGAGGCTGCTATTGCTGATGAAACCACGCTGCAGTCTTTGTTATTACGTGAAAAAGTTGAAGCATCGCGTCGCGCTATGCTGCTGTATCCACAACAATTAAGCTGGAACTGGTGGGATGATGTAACCGTTGAGTTGCGCTTCTGGCTACCGGCAGGTAGCTTCGCCACCAGTGTTGTAAGGGAACTTATTAACACAATGGGTGATTATGCGTATATTGCTGAGTAACGATGATGGGGTTCATGCACCCGGTATACAAACGCTGGCGAAAGCGCTGCGTGAGTTTGCTGATGTACAGGTAGTTGCCCCGGATCGTAACCGCAGTGGCGCGTCTAACTCGCTGACGCTGGAATCCTCGCTTCGCACCTTTACCTTTGATAACGGCGATATCGCTGTGCAAATGGGAACACCTACTGACTGCGTATATCTGGGCGTAAACGCGTTAATGCGTCCGCGCCCGGATATTGTGGTTTCCGGGATTAACGCAGGCCCTAATCTGGGCGATGATGTTATCTATTCAGGGACTGTCGCTGCGGCAATGGAAGGGCGACACCTGGGATTCCCTGCGCTGGCCGTCTCCCTTGACGGTCATAAACATTACGATACTGCCGCGGCGGTAACTTGTCGTATTTTGCGGGCGCTGAGCCGTGAACCGCTGCGAACCGGGCGCATTCTGAATATTAATGTACCGGATTTGCCGCTGGATCAGATTAAAGGCATTCGCGTCACTCGCTGTGGTAGTCGTCATCCGGCGGATCAAGTGATTCCACAGCAGGATCCGCGTGGTAACACGCTGTACTGGATTGGACCGCCGGGAGAAAAATGCGATGCCGGGCCGGATACGGACTTTGCTGCCGTAGATGAAGGCTATGTCTCGGTCACTCCGCTGCATGTCGATTTAACCGCTTACGGTGCGCATGAGGTCGTTTCTGACTGGTTAGACAGCGTGGGAGTTAACACGCAATGGTAAGCAGACGCGTACACACTCTTCTTGAACAATTACGTGCGCAGGGCATCAGAGATGAGCATGTCCTTGATGCGCTCGCTGCCGTGCCGCGTGAAAAATTCATTGATGAGGCGTTTGAGCATAAGGCCTGGGAAAACATCGCCCTGCCGATTGGCCAGGGGCAGACGATTTCGCAGCCCTATATGGTTGCCCGCATGACCGAGCTTCTTGAGTTAACGCCACAATCGCGGGTGCTGGAAATTGGTACCGGTTCTGGTTACCAGACGGCAATTCTGGCGCATCTGGTGCAGCATGTTTGTTCCGTTGAGCGGATCAAAGGTTTGCAATGGCAGGCGCGACGTCGTCTGAAGCAGCTCGATTTACACAATGTTTCGACTCGTCATGGTGATGGATGGCAAGGCTGGCAAGCGCGAGCCCCATTTGACGCTATTATTGTGACGGCAGCTCCGCCGGAGATCCCAACAGCATTAATGACGCAGTTGGATGAAGGCGGCATTCTCGTCCTACCCGTGGGTGATGAGCACCAGTTTTTGAAAAGGGTGCGTCGTCGGGGGGGCGAATTTATTATCGACACCGTGGAGGCCGTACGTTTTGTTCCCTTAGTGAAAGGGGAATTAGCGTAGATACAGGTTCTGAATACCTGGAGTTTTCCTGGATATTCTGGAATTAGTAAGCGTATCGTGGTCACGTTTTCCAGTGTCCAGCCCGATGCTTTGCACGGTGATTACGTCACGGGTTTTAACCAAATTTTCCTGGGGGATAAATGAGCGCGGGAAGCCACAAATTTACCGTTCGCCGCATTGCGGCATTGTCACTGGTTTCGTTATGGCTGGCAGGTTGTTCTAACACCTCGAATCCACCAGCGCCGGTCAGTTCTGTTGGCGGTGGCGGCTCAACGAACACCAGCTCCGGCATGCTAATTACGCCTCCACCAAAAATGGGCACAACGGCGACAGCACAGCAAACGCCACAGATCCAACCGGTGCAGCGTCCGGTCACTCAGTCCGGACAGATCCAACCCGTTGCGGAACAACCGGTTCAGATGGAAAACGGTCGTATTGTGTACAATCGTAAGTATGGGAACATTCCGAAAGGTAGTTATACCGGCGGCAGTACTTATACGGTTAAGAAAGGTGACACGCTTTTCTATATTGCCTGGATTACCGGGAACGATTTCCGTGACCTCGCACAACGAAATAACGTTCCGGCCCCGTATGGCCTGAATGTGGGGCAGACTCTGCAAGTGGGCAACGCGTCGGGTGCACCGATTACCGGTGGTAATGCAATCACTCAGGCGGATGCAGCACAGCAAGGAGTTGTGACCAACCCTGCACAAAATTCCACCGTTGCTGTTGCTTCGAAACCAACAATTACGTATTCTGAGGATTCAGGTGAACAAAGTGCTAACAAAATGTTGCCGAACAACAAGCCTGCTGGGACAGTTGTCACAGCGCCAGTAACGGCTCCAGCAGTTAGCACAACCGAATCGACTGCAAGCTCAACATCTACCAGCGCGCCAATCTCTACCTGGCGCTGGCCGACTGACGGCAAAGTGATCGAAAACTTCGCGGCTACCGAAGGTGGCAATAAAGGGATCGACATTGCAGGCAGTAAGGGACAGGCTATTGTCGCGACCGCAGATGGGCGCGTCGTATATGCCGGTAACGCACTGCGTGGTTACGGTAATCTTATTATCATCAAACATAACGATGATTACCTGAGCGCCTACGCCCATAACGATACGATGCTGGTCCGGGAACAACAAGAAATCAAGGCGGGGCAGAAAATAGCTACCATGGGTAGTACCGGAACCAGTTCAACACGATTGCATTTTGAAATTCGTTACAAGGGGAAATCCGTAAACCCGCTGCGTTATTTACCGCAGCGATAATTCGGCGGAACCAGGCTTTCACTTGCTAGTTCCGTTAGGGATCACGGGTAGGAGCCACCTTATGAGTCAGAATACGCTGAAAGTTCATGATTTAAATGAAGATGCGGAATTTGATGAGAACGGAGTAGAGGCTTTTGATGAAAAAGCCTTGAGTGAAGAGGAACCCAGTGATAACGACCTGGCTGAAGAGGAGCTGTTATCGCAAGGGGCCACACAGCGTGTGTTGGACGCGACTCAGCTTTACCTTGGTGAGATTGGGTATTCACCACTGTTAACAGCCGAAGAAGAAGTTTATTTTGCGCGTCGCGCACTGCGTGGAGATGTTGCCTCTCGCCGTCGCATGATTGAAAGTAACCTGCGTCTGGTGGTTAAAATTGCCCGTCGTTATGGCAATCGTGGTCTGGCATTGCTGGATCTGATTGAAGAGGGCAATCTGGGGCTTATCCGTGCCGTCGAGAAGTTTGACCCGGAACGCGGGTTCCGCTTCTCAACATACGCAACCTGGTGGATCCGCCAGACGATAGAACGGGCGATTATGAACCAAACCCGTACTATCCGACTGCCGATCCACATTGTAAAAGAGCTGAACGTCTATCTGCGTACCGCGCGTGAGTTGTCGCATAAACTGGACCACGAACCGAGCGCAGAAGAGATTGCAGAACAACTGGATAAACCGGTTGATGACGTTAGCCGTATGCTCCGACTCAACGAGCGCATTACCTCGGTAGACACCCCGCTGGGTGGCGATTCCGAAAAAGCGTTGCTGGATATTCTGGCCGATGAAAAGGAAAACGGTCCGGAAGACACCACGCAAGACGATGATATGAAACAGAGCATCGTCAAATGGCTGTTCGAACTGAACGCCAAACAGCGTGAAGTGCTGGCACGTCGTTTCGGTTTGCTGGGATATGAAGCTGCGACACTGGAAGATGTGGGCCGTGAAATTGGTCTCACCCGTGAACGTGTTCGCCAGATTCAGGTTGAAGGTCTGCGTCGTCTGCGTGAAATCCTGCAGACTCAGGGGCTGAATATCGAAGCGCTGTTCCGCGAGTAAGCAAAGTTCTATCAAGAAAGGCCAGTCGAGAGACTGGCCTTTTTCTTTTACCTGCGCAGGTATGAAGTCTCAATTACCGGATGGAGGAGTAAATGCCTCATCCGGTTGATAAGGGCATCGTCCTGTTAAACCAGGCTTTTCAACCGATAGATCCACTCCAGCGCCTGGCGTGGCGTCAGGGAATCCGGGTCGAGATTTTCCAGAGCTTCGATGGCTGGAGAGGTTTCTTCAGGAGCGGAAAGCAGCGACATTTGCGTACCATCTACCTGAGTAGCGGCTGCATTTGGTGTAATACTTTCCAGCTCGCGAAGTTTTTGTCGCGCACGTTTGATAACGTCTTTCGGTACACCTGCCAGTGCAGCCACTGCCAGGCCGTAGCTCTTACTTGCTGCACCATCCTGTACGCTATGCATAAAGGCGATGGTATCACCGTGTTCTAACGCGTCCAGATGCACGTTGGCAACGCCTTCCATTTTCTCCGGTAACTGTGTCAGCTCGAAGTAGTGCGTTGCGAATAACGTTAATGCTTTGATTTTATTAGCGAGATTTTCTGCACATGCCCATGCCAGTGACAGGCCGTCGTAAGTTGACGTACCGCGTCCAATCTCGTCCATCAGAACCAGGCTGTTCTCGGTGGCGTTATGCAGGATGTTGGCAGTTTCAGTCATCTCGACCATAAAGGTTGAACGGCCGGAAGCCAGGTCATCTGCAGCACCCACGCGGGTAAAGATGCGGTCGATTGGGCCGATCTCCACCTTTTGTGCCGGAACATAGCTGCCGATATAGGCCAGCAACGCAATCAGCGCAGTCTGGCGCATATAGGTACTTTTACCCCCCATATTCGGGCCGGTGATGATCAACATCCGACGCTGAGGCGAAAGGCTTAACGGGTTGGCAATAAACGGCTCTGTCAGCACCTGTTCCACCACCGGATGACGACCTTCGGTAATACGAATTCCGGGTTTATCGGTGAAAGTCGGGCAGGTGTAGTTCAGCGTATATGCACGCTCGGCCAGGTTGACCAGAACATCCAGCTCTGCCAGCGCGCTGGCGCTCTGCTGCAAATCAGCCAGATGTGGTAACAGCATGTCGAACAGTTCATCGTACAACTGTTTTTCCAGCGCCAGTGCTTTGCCTTTTGAGGTCAGTACTTTGTCTTCATACTCTTTGAGCTCAGGAATAATGTAGCGTTCGGCGTTTTTCAGAGTCTGGCGGCGCACGTAGTTTATGGGGGCCAGATGGCTCTGCCCACGGCTAATCTGAATGTAGTAACCGTGTACGGCATTAAATCCAACCTTCAGCGTGTCCAGGCCGGTTCGTTCGCGCTCGCGGATCTCCAGTCTGTCCAGATAGTCAGTTGCCCCATCAGCCAGTGCGCGCCACTCGTCCAGCTCTTCGTTATAGCCTGGCGCGATGACACCGCCATCGCGGACCAGCACTGGCGGTGCATCAACCACGGCGCGTTCCAGCAGTTCACGCAGCTCGGTGAATTCGCCCATTTTCTCGCGCAGCATCTGTACCGGAGCGCTATCAACGCTCTCCAGTTGTGCGCGCAGTTCCGGTAATTGTTGAAAGGCGTGACGCATACGGGCGAGATCGCGTGGACGCGCGGTGCGCAGTGCCAGGCGGGCCAGAATACGTTCCAGGTCACCAACCTGACGCAGCACTGGCTGTAGCTCTGCTGTGGCATCCTGGAGCGCACCGATAGTCTGCTGGCGTTCAGTCAGGACGTTAGTGTCGCGTACCGGCATATGCAGCCAGCGTTTAAGCATACGGCTGCCCATGGGGGTGACGGTGCAGTCGAGCACTGAGGCCAGAGTGTTTTCTACGCCTCCCGCCAGATTCTGGGTAATCTCCAGATTACGGCGAGTAGCAGCATCCATAATGATGCTGTCCTGCTGGCGTTCCATGGTGATGGAGCGAATATGCGGCAGAGAAGTACGCTGCGTATCTTTTACATATTGCAGCAGGCAGCCTGCGGCACATAGCCCGCGCGGAGCGTTCTCGACGCCAAAGCCAATCAGATCCCGCGTGCCAAACTGCAAGTTAAGCTGCTGGCGGGCGGTGTCTATCTCAAATTCCCACAGTGGACGGCGACGCAGTCCGCGACGACCTTCGATCAGTGATGTTTCTGCAAAATCTTCGGCATACAGTAGTTCCGCCGGATTGGTTCGTTGCAGTTCAGCTGCCATGGTCTCGCGGTCGGCGGGTTCACTGACGCGAAAACGGCCAGAACTAATGTCCAGCGTGGCGTAGCCGTAGCCTTTACTGTCCTGCCAGATGGCGGCCAGCAGGTTGTCCTGACGTTCCTGCAACAGCGCTTCATCGCTGATAGTGCCAGGCGTTACGATGCGTACAACTTTGCGTTCAACCGGCCCTTTACTGGTGGCCGGATCACCAATCTGTTCGCAAATGGCGACTGACTCGCCCTGATTGACCAGCTTGGCGAGGTAGTTTTCCACCGCGTGATGAGGAATACCCGCCATCGGGATCGGCTCGCCTGCAGACGCACCGCGTTTTGTTAGCGAGATATCAAGCAGTTGCGACGCACGTTTTGCATCGTCGTAGAACAGCTCGTAAAAGTCGCCCATGCGGTAAAACAGCAGTATCTCCGGGTGCTGAGCCTTCAGCTTGAGATACTGCTGCATCATGGGGGTGTGATTGGTGAAGTCCGTATCAAGTGACTCTTTCATATTGATTCAGCTCGTTTTTTTAATCTTTTTGGGTACCTGGGTCGTTTCATGTGAACCCCTGTAAACTCACATAAACCCATAAATTTTTATATCGAAAGCAGCCTGAAGGCAGTAACGGCGAGCTTAGGCTCAGCCTGAATGGGGTATCTTATCACCGACCACCCCAGAGATTCATCCGTGGGATTTAGCGCAATGCGAGGATGAGTCAACCGGTCATCGTGAACCGGACGATAAAACCGATATCCGGGGAGCTGGCGTCAGAAAGCTGAGTCATTATTCATTTCCTGGCAACGCGTAATTCTGGCAGTAAAGATAAGGGATCCCTTCTTTAGTAATCAGATATGTTTCACTATTCATGGCGAATAGATCGACATTGGAGATGCTTGTGTTGGTCAGGAATAAATCGGGGAGGAGCTCCTGAATAATACTGGTGGGAGCTGTTTCACGATTTGAGATATGGATTTCCTGCGATACCCAGACCGGACTTGAACCATAACTGGAGTGTGTAAAGAGCACCATTCGTTGCACGGTTTGATCATTATTCGTTGCATCTTTGATAATGCCATCAATATTCACAATGCCTTTACTATCCCCGGTTTTGATATCAATGACCCCACGAAATGAGGCGGTATTGCGTACTATTTCAATAGTTGCCCGGCAGGCAAGATTATGTAGATGGTTATGATTTTTACCATGCTGATAAAACGCAGTAAGAATAATAACCACGACACAAAGTAGCAGGATAATACCTGTTTGTATTCGGAGTCGGGGAGTGCGAATATTTATATTCATTAACTATCGTACCGTGGGTAATAGATAGACTGACAAGTATTTTTCTGCTCTCTCTGCATTGGGGAGCGGCAAAGGATCACCGACAACTTTTTGGATTCAGGATAGGTTGTTATATAAATATATTTATTGCTCTGACATAACCCAGGGTTTCTGTCGATAAAAGAGGTATGCCGGGTGAAATTGCTGGCATCATGGTTAAAATAATACTGACAATCAGTAGGGTTATTTTGTGCGGTGATATAGCCTGAAAAATAATCATCGCTGGCAGTTCGTGGGTACAGTATCAAACCACAGATGATAATAGTGAGTGCGATGAGCATCGTTTCTGTTTTGGTTATCAGCGGCTTATGCGGTGTCTCATCAGAGAATTCAGTCAGATCAGCGTTTAGAACGCATGACTCCTCTGCTACTGAAGCGAGAATTTGCGGAGTTTCTATCTCCTCAATCCTAATCTCTTCATTAATAATCAGTCCCTTGCGTTTTATTGTTGTGATAAAGGACGGATCCAGTTCTAACTGAAGAAAACTTTTACGCAGCGAGAGAATGCTCTGGTAGAAGGCATTGAAGCTCGCCTGACGATGATTTTCACCCCAGCCAAATTCCAACAGTTCGTTCTGTGAGACAACCTTTCCTTGATTTTCAATAAGTAATAAAAGACATAAAGATGCTGTTTGCTTGAGCTTTATCTGTTGCTCAGGTTGGTCCACTCTCGCCAGGTATTGTGTGGCTGGTGTAAAGATTATTTTTCTTTCAATCAGATAACTGACGGTACCAGTCTCGGACATGGTGTCTCTACTCTTGATGATTCATCCAATGGTTGGTCAGTATTGAAAACACTCGAGGCTAAAGGGCACCAATGCCTGCCAGTTTTGCAGCAAGAGCCACGAAGTGTTTCATTTTAGTATCATAATATAACAACAACGATAATTTTTTAATGAAAATAAAACATATTAAAATCAATGAATTGTATCTTTTTGGCTATTGCGTAAAGAAGAGAAAGAAGAAATAATGGCTACAAAGGTGATAAGCATTAATTCTCTATGGACAGCGCAATATACTGTTTGGCACCACCACGCGAGAATATGGCTTACGCCGTTAACGCGCCACTGCACCAGGGAAAGCATGGTGGTTAAACTATAATAGTTAAGTTGTTGCAGTATCTGTAGTGCGATGTATACGGATTAACACGATTAATGTAAATGGAAATAAATGTCAGCATATTTTCAGGCTGACATTTATTTTTATTTCTGTTTTTTTGTAAAACATAAAACTGCGTTAGAGAGCCCCATGTTCCAGAACGAAATAGAAAAGTCTGTAGTGCTTATCGGTGAAGAAATCAAAAAATCAGACAGTGCCTGGTTATCCTTACGGAAAAAACGCCAGCGTATTGATCTGAAAGTCGATGGAAATATCTTGTTTCTGGAGAAAGGGACGGTCTCTGTTTATCGTGTAGAAAATGATCTAGTAACAGTGAGTATTTCCGCACCAGCGATTCTTGGGCTACCACAAATGCGAACGGAGGTGGCTGGACACTATTTACGCTGCGATACAGATTGCGAAATGTGGGCAATGAGCGTGCAGAATGCCGATCTGCTGTTCACCGCTAAAAATCTGTGGAAGCAGGCGTTTGATATTTTAACGCACCATCTGCAACGCTATTTCCAGCGCGAAACGTTGCAGTCTCACCGCACTATCCGCGAACTGATTATCGAACATGTAAAGTTCATTTGGGCGATGGCTCCGGATGTGCGCGAAAAAACATCTGTGTATACCTTCATTTTGACGCGAAACCATATTTCCCGAAGCGCGATCCATAAGGTGTTACAGGAGCTGGTGAGTGACGGAAAAATCATCCTGAATCGCGGGAAACTCTCTTCCTATACCCCTTCCTGAATATACGCGCCCCTGACTTAATGAAAGGGGCACAGTAAGTGATTAACGCTCTCTGAGCGCTTCTGCGCGCGCCCGAAGAATCGGTTTCAGCAGATAGCTTAAAATCGTTTTCTTGCCGGTTAGAATATCGACAGTCGCGACCATGCCTGGAATGATCAACATTGGATGCTCTTTTGTCCCCAGGTAGTTTTTGTCCGTTTGCAGGCGAACAACGTAGAAGCTTCGGCCTTGTTTATCTGTAACAGTGTCAGGACTTATCTGGACCACTTCACCTTTCAGACCGCCATAGATGGTGTAGTCGTAGGCGGTAAATTTCACCATTGCATGCTGTCCTGGATGAAGGAAGGCGATATCACGAGGCTGTATTTTGGCTTCGATGAGGAGCTTGTCATCCAGTGGGACGATTTCAACCAGGTCGCTTCCCGGCTGAATAACTCCGCCGATTGTATTCACCATCACCTGCTGGACGATACCACGCACCGGTGACGTGACCATGGTTCGGTTAACTCTGTCTTCGAGGGCTTTTACGCTGGCCTGGGCTTTACTCAGATTGGTGCGGGCTTCGTTCAACTGTGCGAGCGCATCGCTTTGAAAACGACCGCGGTTTTCGCCGATTTTATTCTCAATCTCTTTAATCTCTGACGAGGCTTTGGGAAGCGTTAGGTTCGTCGAATTTAACTGCCCGGCGGTTTCCACTTCAGTGCGGCGCAGGCGCAGCAGCTCGACTTTAGAAATTGCGCCTGAAGCGAGCAGAGGCTCCGACATTTTGATCTCCTGGCGGATTAAGTCCAGGCTGTGCTTAAACTGATCTTGCTTCGATTCAACGTCTCGTAGCTCCTGTTTTTTCTGTACCAGTTGTTCTTCAAGCCCGGATATTTCGTTGCGAAACTGTTCCCGACGGCTGTTATACAGCTCGGTTTCCCCCCTGGCGACGTCAGGCGCTTGAGCCGCAATGTCTTGCGAGATAATAAAATCCCGGTTCTCCACTTCCGCTGTCAGCCGTTCTACCTTCGCCCGTAAACCGAGTTTATCGGCCTCTGTTTCACCTACGTTTGAGGCAAAGCGCGTGTCATCAAGATGCAGTAACGGAGTACCCGCATTGACGATTTGCCCTTCGTGGACATAAAGCCGGGTCACGATCCCGCCTTCCAGATTCTGTATTTTTTGTAGTTTGGACGAAGGGATGGCTTTGCCTTCACCGCGCGTCACTTCATCAATTTTTGCAAAACCAGCCCACACGAAAGACAGGACAACCAACGTGAGGATCACCCACAGCGTGAGCCGAATAACCCTGGGGGCGTCATCAATAATGGCCAAACTGACTTCATTGATACTGTCGGTTTGATTTTCATCGCGGCCGCGAAAGTAGCGCTGCATATAGTGGCGAGCACGAGTCAGGATCTCAGTGAGAAGCATTTATCTGCCCCTTTTTTAACGCATCCATCACCACCGCTTTTGGACCATCTGCGATGATACGTCCCTTATCAACAATAATCAGGCGCTCAACCAGCGACAGCATAGAGGCGCGATGGGTGACCAGTAATAATGTTTTACCCGCGATACAAGGTGCAAGAGCATGTTTAAGCCTCTCCTCGCTGGTGTTATCCATTGAGCTGGTGGGTTCATCAAGCAGTAGAATAGGGGGAGCAAGTAACAGCGCGCGGGCTAATGCGACCGCCTGGCGCTGCCCGCCGGACAGTTGGGAGCCGCGTTCGCCGACCTGCAGGTTATAGCCATCAGGATGCAGGCGCGCAAAATCGTTGACCCCTGCCAGTTCCGCTGCACGCAGCATGGTTTCATCATCAACATATCGTGCTCCGCACAGCAGGTTGTCCCGCAGTGTTCCGTTGAATAACTGGATATCCTGTGGCACGTAGCCGATGCTGTGACGCAGATCGTTAACGTCTAACTGGCGGGCATCGATACCGTCTATCAGAATGTTTCCGGCGCAGGGCTGATAAAGATTGACGAGAAGTTTACTGAGAGAGCTTTTACCTGAACCGCTACGCCCGATAATACCGATACGTTCACCTGGCTGAATGGTCAGATTTATTTTGTGCAGTGTCAGGTTTTTTTGTTCCGGGTAACTGAAATCTACATCGCGAAATTCAATGCTGCCCTGTAACTGTTCCCGATTGAGCGGGCTTTCATCTGCACGACGTTCCTGTGCCAGCGACATCATCTTGTCAGTATTTTTGATGGTCAGCTTTGCCTGCTGATAACGGGCAATGAGGCCGGTAAGCTGACCCATCGGCATTAATGCGCGGCCGTTAAGCATATAACAGGCGATCAACCCCCCCATACTCAGTTTACCGCCGATAATCATGTACACGCCGACGACGATCATCACGACGCCTGAAATTTGCTGGAACCAGCCAGTCAGGTTGCTCGCCAGGCTGGATAAAGTTTTTACCCGGAGTTCCAGGCGGCTCAGGCTACCCAACGTTTGTTCCCATTGAAACTGGCGTTCGCTCTGCGCATTATTCACTTTTATGGCGTCCAGACTGCTGAGTGTCTCAATGAGCAGCGCCTGGCGTTCGCTGGCCAGGCTCATGGTTTTTGCCACCGCAGCATTGACGGGGTTTTGCAGTGCCCAACTGCACAGCAGGGCAATGGGTAGCGTGAGTACGGGGATCCATGCCAGTGCGCCGCCGATGATGCCAATGACAATCAGTAATAGCAGGGTAAAAGGCAGGTCAATAATCGTCGTCAATGTGAGTGACGAGAGAAAGTCACGCAGAGACTGAAACTCATGGATGTTTTGCGCGAAGCTACCCACCCGGGGTGGGCGCTCTTTCATTTCCATGCCGACAATGCGTTCGAACAAGGTCGATGAAATAATGAGATCGCTCTTTTTGCCGGCAATATCAAGGCAGATGCCGCGCAGCATTTTCAAAATCAGATCAAATATAAAAGCCAGACAGATTCCCACTGCCAGCACCCACAATGTGACCGTAGCCTGATTCGGTACAACGCGGTCATAGACGTTCATGGTAAAAAGCGGCGTGCCGAGAGCGATCAGGTTGATCAGCAGGCTGGCCAGCACAGCATCCAGATACAGAAAGCGTGATAGCCTGAGCGTGTCTTTAAACCAGGATTTAGTACGAGGCAGAAAAGCTTCTGTCTGCAAATCGAATTCGTGGCGCGGGTGAGCAAAAATAGCCTTTCCGCCATAGTTGTGTTCAAGCGTTGTTAAATCGACACATATTTCCCCGCCCTCACTTTCACTGGGCATAAAACGGGCACTGCCATCGTCGTTCCATGCCAGCAACACACCTGTTCCGCCGGAACGCAGTATCAGGATAGCAGGCAAAGACATCGCTGGGATCTTATCGAGTGAGCGTGTTACCACTCGCGCTTTTAAACCAGCTCGTGCCGCAGCACGTGGAAAAATATTCAGCGTGAGTTGATTGTTTTCTAATGGCAGGCCGCTGCTTAATGTTGAACGGCTGACCTGCTTACCATGCAGAGAGCAGAGAATAAGCAAACTATCTAATAGCGGGTCATCATTATGGCTACGAGGATCGTGCTGTTGAGACGAGCTGCGATAAGTATTCTCGGGGACATCATTTAATAATTCGGCTTGTGCACTCATTTTAGCAACCATTTCTGAACGCACACTTAAAATAATAGCAAGCTAATGATAAGTGCGCGGAGTCAGAGATTTATTTTAATTTATTATTAATGCAGTTCGGGTAAGTTGGTTTCTTCTTCAGAATCCACTGGTTGCCCTGATGGAGGCGGGGTGATTTTTAGAACATTCATTAATTCACCCGTTCTTTCGCTAATACGATATCCGCTGGTTACAGCCAGATATCGCAATTCAACAAGCCGACGTTTTGATGAGAAAACTTCATTTTCACTATCAAGTAAATCCAGTAGTGTACGTTCGCCAAGACTGAATTGATCCTGATAAGCGGTACGTACTTTTACGCTACGGTCGGCATATTCTTCTGCCGATGGTAGCTGGGCACGTGCGTTTTGTAATGCAGTCCAGGCCAGACGCAATTCCTGATTCATCTGTCGTAATGTGTTATTGCGCACATCCTGAGCCTGCTTATGCAGGTAGGCGCGAGAATCCATAGTCGCTTTGTCGCTGCCGCCCTGGTACAGGTTGTAATGCAGTTTTACCATCGCCTCCCACTGTTCCGCGTGCGCGCTGGTGGTATCCGTGTTGTTGCTGATCCCGCGTGACAGTTCAACGTCAACACGTGGATAGAAGGTTGATTTTGTCGCTTCGTACTGCTGTTGTGCGGCTTCAATATCCGCATTGGCAGACTTCAGTAATGGACTGTTTTTCTCCATCCTACTTTTGGCGTCTTCAAGCGAGGTCGGGAGCTGTGTATCGATGCTTTCCGGTTGGCTTAATCCTTCCGGATCCATACCTGTTACGCTGAAAAAGGTGGTTTTCGCATCTTCAAGATTGGTTTGCTCGGTCAGCAAATTGTTACGCGCTTGCGCCAGGCGAGCTTCAGCTTGCATAAAGTCGCCTGAACGGCCAACGCCCTGATCGGTACGAAGTTTTATTTGATCGTAAATTCGTTCATGGTTTGCCAGATCGTCCTCGGCAAGGCGGACAAATTCTTCACGTTGCAGCACATCAAAGTAGGCCTGAATCACAGAGAATGCAGTGTTTTCGCTGGTGTTCATAACGCTGTAAGCGCGTGAGTCAACGGTGGCTTTTTGCCGGGCGACTTCGCTGGTGGTTGCAAAACCATTAAACACATTTTGCTCCAGGCTAAGCGTTGCCTCATTGGGAGACTGGGTCATACCGTTAGCGCTGCCAGCGGCGCGGGTTGTTGCATCATCAATATTTTTGCGTCCAGCCTCCGCATTCAAATTCAGCGACGGTAAATACCCACCTTGTGCGGCACGAAGATCTTGTTCTGAAGAGTAACGACTATTTATCGCCGCATTAACTTCTGGATGATTAGCTAATGCATCTTTAACGGTGTTGCGTAAGTCTTCTGCAGAGGCTGAATTTATTGAAAACAACGAAAGCAGAAAAACTAAAAATATCTTCATAACATGAATGCCCTGTATCTCACGGTTATGACATCCACATGTCTTCACCATCATCTATTTTTACAAATGCGTGATATTAATTAACAAACATGAATTATCCAGATCGAATATTGCATGCGGCTATTCAGAAACATGTTCTGTCATATCGTGTTTTAATTTTAGTTATTTTTTATTATATTCATTTGTCAGTCAAGTCTCATATAAATACGTTTTTAAAAATGTGTATTTTTCCATATTGAGTGTTTAATGTTTACATTAATTTAATGTGATATTTGTTTGTGAGTTTATTAATAGGGTTATAAAAATAATGATGAGAGTTGAGTAAGGTTATGGTCAGGAAATTACTCGAGGTGCTTAACGCCGAGTGCTGTTCACGGTACGCCGTTTTCACCGATAGCCAAAAAAACATATTCACCAAACAATAATTACTTCTCTATGGGACAGGGCAGCCGCGTCACATCACATATAAGGCAATAACATGAATTCGCTACCACCTGATACAAACATGCAGTCCGCGAGAGAAAACGACAGCAAAAGCGCTGAAATTGATAACCAACAGTTCCTCGCCATGCTGCAAAAGAGTGACCTGGAGATGGTACGCGTGCTGGACGATCTGATTTACCTGTTGATCCGTAAAGGTGTTATTGCCATTACGGATCTCCCGCCGAAGGCGCAGGTTAAACTGATGAATCGTGCGAACGCCCGTCAGGAACTTGGCGGGTTAGAGCAATTACTTGGCGGCGATGATCGCATTTTTTAATCTCAACAGGCAGACTACTACGCAGCCTGCCTGTTTTTCAACGTGGAGCGGGTTCACCCAAAAGCTGCCCCATTGCACCGTCAACCCCCACTGCCTGTAGTACTTTTAGTTCACCTTCTGTTTCAACACGCTCAGCAATCAGCGGTAAATCAATACTGCGTGTGGCGTTGCACAACACTTCAATAAACAACTGCTTATCTTTTTCTTTATCGATATTGCGGATGTAACTGCTGTCGATTTTCAGCCAGGCAAGTCCCCATTGCGAAAGATGCCCAATCATATCGAAGCGGCTACCGAAGTGTTGCAGGCCCAGCGAGCAGCGAAGCTGACTCACTGCTTTAACAAACATCGCCATCTGGCCCGGCCCTGGCAACTGGCTTTCATCCAGTTCAAGGATCAACTGACTGGCAAGCTTAGGGGAGTATCTCAGTGGATTTAAGAGCTCGGAAATAGCGCTGGCACTGGCTAGCGAGCTGCCAGAAATACTCAATGCTAACATTCCGGGGGCGATTTTTAGCTGATTTAAGGTCAGTTTTAACATTACCTTGTCAAGGCGATGACTCCAGCCAAAGCGGTGGATCCACGGCAGGAATCGACCCGCATTAATGGTATTACCCTGTTCATCAACAATGCGCGACAGTACCTTGTAATGCAGGATCTTATCCGGCTGATGACAATCCACAACGGGCTGATAAACCAACTGAAATTGCTGGTTCTCCAGCGCCTGTTCCAGGCGAACAAACCACAAATGCTGATCTTCGTTCACCGTTGCCACCCCGATGGCGGTTACGCCCTGATGGTCGGTGTGCGTTTCTGCTTCCACCAACTGGCGGTCGGCCTGAATCAGCAGCGATTGCGCGTTATCTCCAGCGCTGAATGGCACCATGCTTGAGTAGGCGACCGGCTGCTGGTCTGACATTCCAGTGGCATAAAATGAGGTCAGCTTTTGCGTGAGTGAATGGCGCAGTTCCAGCATTTCACCCTGTGTGACACCTGGGCAGATCAGGGCGAACTCGCCACCACGAATACGGGCGAGTGTGCTGTCGAGGGGAGCATACTTTGCTTTATGCGTATTCAGCAGGTTGGCAATGTTGAGCAAAAGTTTATCGGTATGTGGCCCACCAAACCGCTGGTTCAGCCCCCCTAAATCCTGAACGCGGATCAACATCAAATATCCTGGTGCGGTATCGGTATCACTCAGGCGCGCCTGTAACTGCATATCGAACGCCCGACGATTTGCAATACCGGTCTGGCTGTCGAGATAAGCTTCATTGTGCAGGCGCTCGCTGTTGATGGCTTGTTCTTCAAATAATGATTTGAGTTTAGTGGCCATCAAATTCATGGCTCCGACGACGCGCCGTAGTTCCGGTGTTTTAGGCAGTTCTTGCAACGTCAAAAATTCGCGACGTGTAATGGCTTCCGATTGTTTCGCCAGATAATTGAGCGGGCGCAGCAGTTTACGCAACAGCAGAATGCCTGCGAGCAGGCAGGCGAGGCTGCAGGAAAGCATCCAGATAAGATTACCTAATGTGCTGCTCCACAGACGCTGAACCGCAAAGATAGGATCGCTGGTGACGTCCACGCGTGCGCCTTGTTGCCAGCCCCGCATGATTGTCGCGTGGCCTGTTTGTGGTGCCACATCCACCAGATCAACAAACCAGCCGGGAACATTCGGTATTGACGCCGCAGCGTGCCGTTCAAGCATCGTTGTTCCGTTTGTCAGATCAACAATGCGGATTTTTTGGTAATAGCCGCTATCAAAAATTGAGCTTACCATCAGCTCAATCATTGCCGGATCGTCGATGTTTGGTGTGAGCGAAACGCCCAGAGCCGTTGCCGCGTCCTGGGCATGTGCAAGAAGCTGGTTGCTGTACTGATTGCGAGAACTCTCCAGCGTCACGATAAAGCTGCCGCTGAACACAATCATCATAAAGAGAGAGATTGCCAATAGTAACTGTTTAAAAAGAGACACTGACGATTCCTATTTATCCATTGGGAAGCCTTCTTCCCGCATTTTTGTGAATACTTGCTGCCAGCGAGAAAGTCTCTTGCTGTCCCCAATACGTTTATTGTTCTGATTGCCAGGCAGCCAGAGACCACTCTCGTTAAAGGAGTAAACAGGTAATAAATCCATACGCTGCGTGGCAGGTGAAAGGGTGTTTGTCAGGCTATCGAGTACCAGAGGAATGGCGCCAGGCGTGGCATACCAGGTCAACACCATGTGCGCCCTGTTATAGCGCAGGGCTTTAACGTAGGTGATGCGCAGTTTATCGTCAGCAACGCCCAACTGTCGGAGAGTGAAATACTTCGCGATGGCGTAGTCTTCACAGTCCGCTTCACCTTTGCGCAGGGACTCCACGGGTGTTGCCCAATAGTCCACGCTATGCCAGATGTCGCTATCTTCGGCGTAGCGTAATTGAATATTAAAAAACCGGTTTACCTCGCGTAATTGCGTTTTTTCGTCTGCATTACGTAATTGAATTAAAAGCTGTTGCCAGGCGTTGATACGCTGTTGAGCGACTGCATTGGCTGGTCCATAGAGTGCATCGGACTTCTGCATGATCGTGGCGAAATCCCATGCTGCACGTAACGAATTGACCGCTAATAGCAGTAATAGCGCCCCGGGAAGCTTCCAGAGGCGCAATAATCGAGGGAGTGAACAGACGCTGATAATGTTCAATTGCGCTGTGGACAACCGATTGGTGGCTGATTTTTCATATTTTGGCAGGAATAGGGCATCAGCCATTTTTTGCGCAACTGTACGTCTGTCTGTGAGGCAAAAATAGTCTTCAGGGTACTGTCTACAAACGCCACAAACCGTGGGTCGTTTTTCCTCATCATAATCGCATAGTGCATATCAGTGCCGATTGTTTCTGCGGATATACTGAATATTTCAGGATGTTCACTATGATTAATCAAAGGATAGGCCAGGATATCATCAATAAAGAATGCCGCGGCTTCATTCTGCGCCATTTTATTAAATGCACCGTTTATCGTTGTGGAAGTCATCGTTGAAATATTGAGATGTTTCTCTCTGTTGGTCTTGTTGAATTCCAGTAAATCCTTCGAGCTGCCTGGCAGACTTACCGTTCTTCCTTTTAGATCTTCAATCGTATGTATATTATTTCTACGTAAAGAGATGATGCGCATTTTTGCGATATAGTAATCGACAGAAAAGGAAACACTGGAAATACGTTCTGGCGCATTAGCATTTACACTACAGTCCATATCTATTTTACGATTTTTTAACGCTGAAAATCGCTCAGCAAAATTCACCGGAATATAATGAATGGTCAAGGTATCGAGCTTCAGATACAGGCGTAATTTATCCGCAATGATGTTACATACCGCAATGGTATAACCTGTAACTTTACCGTTGTGATCGGTAAAGGAGAAGGGAGGGAGCTGACGATAACCGACGTTCAGTACGCTGTTGTTCTGAATATGCTCAAGCGTCGAGGCATCCTGCTGTGCCATCAGTACAGGGGACACGATAATGCCAACCAGTAAGATCAACCAGTGCATGGCGCGTTTCACCATTGTCATCTCATTATTAATTATACTTTTCATAATCAAAACTGATCTTCTTTTTAGCCGCCGTTAATGCTTTCAGATTGTCTGACATGGGGATGTTTAAATTGATGGCTTTTGGTGGTATCGGAGACTGAAACCATTTAGTGTAGAGGACGGTGAACTCATTGCTGGTTATCAGTGAGGATAATGTGCTATCAACAAACTCTTTAAATTCTTTATCGTGTAAAGGGATTAGTAGCCCTGCGGGAAGAGGATCGCTGAGCGCAATATTGGATAACTTATAGTCCTCAGGATTTTCAGCTTGTGCAATCATACCTTTAAGTAATACGGTGCTGGAAATAAGCGCAGAATATTCACCGCTCTGGATCTCATGGAAGGCGATAGTGTTGTTGGTATCAAGTTCAATGTTAATATTCAGGGCATTTGCCACATTGATTTTTTGTAATTGGTCTACGTATACCGTTCCGCTTTTTACCAGGACGCTGTGTCCGGACAGTTCTTCCAGAGCGTTGTTGTATTCATTTTTCCGCATCATATAGCGGGTACTGGAAAAGTAAAACGGCAGTGAGAACTCACTGAGGTTGTGTCGACTTTTTGAATAAAAAGCAGGAATGCACATGATATCTGCCATGTGTTTTTTAATCAGCACAAACTGTGATGCCGAATTTGCTTTTACCCACTCAATTTTCAGCTTTTTAAGCTGGAGCTTGGTTTTGAGTGCGCTGACGATATTTTTGCAAATATCAATGGAATAGCCAGTGGGAGATTTCCCCTCCAGATAAGAGAACGGAAACGCATCATCCTGGTAACCGAGGCTGATCGTATTCTTACTGGCAATCTGCTCAAGTGTGTTCGCCCCCTGCGGAAGGCTCGTTGCGCAGTGCGCTGAGAGAGAGATTAACAAAGAAACGACGAGCAGCATTTGCTTCGTCAAACGTAATATCTCAGGCATGGGCTGGCTCTTCTTCGATAAGGTCATCGGCAAAAGCAGACAGTACCTCGCGTTCGCGAAGCGGATAGCTAAAGAAGTACCCCTGAACATTTTTGCACTTTATATCACGCAGGATGTCGCGCTGGAGCGGTGTTTCCACGCCTTCCGCAGTGACTGAGATATTGTATTTGTGAGCAAACTGGATCAGCATCACAATCAAATACTGACTGGCATTATCCTGCTCGAGCTTATCGATAAGCGTTCGGGCAATCTTGATCCGCGTGAAAGGGTAGATCAGCAAATAATCCAGTGCCGCATATCCTGTCCCCAGATCGTCCATCGCGATGTCGATCCCCATTGAGCGAATCTCTTGCAGAACGGGTAGCGCAATAGATTTATCCAGTTTTTCGGATTCGGTGATCTCTATTTCAAGGCGGTCAGCCGAAAGATGGCTGGTGCGTAATGCATCTTTGATGACGTCGACCAGCCCGGGGCTGTGCAACTGGTAGGCTGATACGTTGACAGCAATGCGGATTCGTTCCGGCCATTTGGCTGCCGCTTCGCAGGACTGGCGAATAATCCATTCGCCTAAGCGCACAATCAGACCAGAGCTTTCGGCAATATTGATAAAATAATCAGGATAAATCAGTCCCTTGGTCGGGTGATTCCAGCGAATCAGTGATTCATATCCGCAGATACTTTCATCTTCCAGATTAACGATGGGCTGATAGTGCAGTTCGAACTCCTCGTTATCAATTCCATCAATAATTTCCTGGTTAATGAACAGGCTGTGTGTTTGCTTCATGACCATGCCATCTTCGAAGAAATGGAAGCAACCGCGGCCATGATGTTTAGACGCATACATGGCAAGGTCAGCGTTGATCATCAATGTCGAGGTGTTATTGCCCTGATAAGGTGCGGTGGTGATGCCAATGCTGCAACTAATAGAAAAGGTGTGGGAGCTTGAGCTAAATGGTGTGCTCAGCGCACGGATGATGCGCTTTGACAGGCGATTAGCTTCTTTGGCGGCGTTATCGCTGACCTGTTGCAAAATAGCAAATTCATCGCCGCCCAGACGGGCCGCCATATCATCCGGTCCCAGCAGTAACTGCAGACGCTGGGCAACGCTGACTAACACTTCATCGCCCGCTTTGTGGCCGAAGGTATCATTCACTGGCTTGAAGTTGTCGAGGTCAATCAACAGCAGGTTGAACTGCTTTCCTTCCTGATGGATTTCACTGACACGCTTATCCAGCGCCAGACCAAAAGAGACACGGTTTGGTAAGCCAGTCAGCGAGTCATGATGGGCCATATGTTCCATCTTTTGCGACATTTCATGCATGCGCTGCAGATAGCCGCGTTCTTTCATGGCAACCCGTAATTTTTCAATAGCGCCTGCCAGATGCCCAATCTCATCGTCCTGATCGAGATAAGGGGTTACGCAGTCGGTTTCTTCCCTGGCAATGCGGGTAAGGGAGTTAATCAGTAGCGGAACCGGGCGGAATAAGCGACGCATGAACATTGTTACCAGCGCCAGCGTCACCAGTAAAATTAATACGAAAATGACACCGCTTTTTTTCAGCATCGCATCGTAGGCAGCGTACAGATCGCTTTTCTTACCGATGCTGCTGATCAGACTACCGAGGATTTCACCTGACGGCGTCAGAATAGGCACAGCACTGATGAAGCACTCTTCGCCGTTAATTTGGGCGAACCCGATATAGTAATTGACCAGTACGTCATGGGGGCGACGATCGGCGAAGGAGATTATCCCGTCTCCCTCTTCTGATTTATTGTTGATGCCTACAAATCCCTTATCTGGCGTATAGAGGAACAGCCAGGTAGGGTTATGTGTTTGTACTGATGCCAGAGCCAGAACATCTACAGGGTTATAACCGGTCTGGAGAATAGAGTCAGTATCACCAAGTTGCCTGTCCGATACGATACGGGATATCTGCCCTGCGTCGCTGGTTTCAACTGAAACGTTGGTATATACGCTGCGAATAATGTAGGTCATGATCTGGGCATTCGCCTCAGCTCTCTGCACCCACTGCTGATAGGAAAAGTTGTCTATCAAACTCCAACTGGTAAAGGCCCCCGCGCTAAAAGCGATGATGATCCCCGCCAGCAAAAACTGAGTTATTTTGCCGGTGATTGAATGTTGCCACCCCTTAACTGCTTTAAGGGAAAACAGAGACTTTGCCACGGATTTCGTTAATTCCTGATAATACTAATATATGCTGAATAGACTTTTTACTGCTCAGAGCCTGTCTCATTAGGCTATTTCGCTTACTATATTGAAACTGCGCAGCGCTACATGTGTGCTCCGGTTGTTACGCGCTAACCGTATTCAACCGTTTACAATAGATGAAAGGTATGAAATCCCTCTGTCACCACAAGTTATTTACAGGTGATCAGATAGGGTAATGAAAAAAATAACGGGTTACGAATATAGGTAACGCTGTCCATTTCGTCAACAGGCAAAACTGTACATTAAAATACATTTTCTATCATCATTCCTTCATTATATTAAAGTTGACATTAATACTGTCTGAGAATTAAATTTGCTCGCACTGGTAAGATGTGCCGGGAATGAGTGTGCGTGAAACTTATAACTTGAGGCGCGTCAATGAATTAGGCGCCTTTTTATGAGGCTAAAGAGCATTTCTTCTCTCGTGCAATGTCCATTTTTATCTATAACTGATGGTTTATTTTCTGATTCGAACTGAATAAGATGGTTTCTTCATTACAGAACCTTACTTTATTTTCTCAGTGCGCGTTCAATGTTAAAAACTTCACGATAGTTAATCTACTGAGCCAAATGGATTTGTTTGTAACATTAAAGCCGGGATTAAAGTCCTGTTGGTATATGCTCGTCATACTTTAAGTTGTATAAGCATTGGCTGCGTTTATTCATCCGAATCACTTACTACAGTAAGCTCGTCGGCAGCCACTCTTGCCCTGCAACTCGAATTACCCAGAGCATGGTGTATAGCGGATAAATTGATTTGGACGCAATAATAAAGACAAATTCTGTCAAAAGTATTCAGGAATGGTGCCTGCCACTAGCCTTGCCTGGACTTTTTTATCTGCTGGCACAATATCTTAACGGTTACTGTATTTTCAATAATAATATTTTAACAGTTTACGATCTCAAGTTGGCCGTTTTTTCCGCCGCGTTGGTACTTTTTGGTTTTCGGGTACTACCAGGATTTATTCTGTTTTTGACGGTAATGTTTCTGGTTGGTCCACAAGATGGACGGGTGGATGCGCTATGCCTGACGATGGCATCAACATTGAGCTATGCAATTTACCGCAAAATAACGGGCAAGCGTAGCCGCGCCAGCTTTGGTCGCATCAAAATCAGCCTAAATCGCATAGTCTGGTTATGTGGCTTCAATATTTTACTGTACCTGGTTTTAAGTAAAATATTGGCCGTATTTTTTCCTCACAACCTGCGCCCGGATGTGGCTAATTTACATGTATTAAGTCTGGAAATGCTGGTGCGCATCCAGGGGATCACCAGCGGTTGTCTGACGGGAATTCCCTTTTTCTACAAAGTCTTTCGGATCCTGCGTCGTCCGTCGTATCTGTTTACATTTAAGAAGTCCCTTGGCTATCAGGGTAAAAGTGATGTCAGCGCATACGGTGTTATTACATGGTGGACGCTGCTGGTTTGTCTGATGTTATGTTTAACATCACCGAATATTACGAATATTTTTTTCTCGTTCTATTGCCTGATTCTACTGTTCCCGTTAATGCTGTGGGGAGCCATAAAGATTGGCCACTCGTTTACCATGCTGGTGTGGACAATCGTGTTAATTATTTTAGGTAAGCATACCGACACTTATATCGCCAGCGACGAAAGTTTTATGCTGCATCAGGCGCTGGTTTCAACGCTTATCATTGTCTTTTCTCTCACTATTGTTGTCATGGGAGCATTGGCTAAATTTACCCGTCAGCGGTTTAGCCAGGCCTTGTTGTTGGGGCTGACTGACCCGATGACGGGAATGGCGAATTTACGGGCGCTGAAGACAGAGTTATTTACTACCGATCACGCAACGGTCTGCCTGATTCAGTTGCCTGAGCTTGAACTCTTTTCCCGCCGCTATGGTTTTCATTTTCGCGCGCGCTACCAGAAGATTCTGGCTGAACATCTGCAGCAATATTTAGTTGAAAGTGAGAAAGTTTATTATCACGCCGGTTATGATCTGCTGATCAGGCTTGAAAATTGTACGTACGAGCGATTGTGCGATTTGTATCAGGCCGCCAACAGTTTTCGCCTCTTTCATAACAACCAGCGGCTGGGGTTTCGTAGTGGCCTGGGTTATTGCCTGATTAATGATATTAGCGATGACATCTATCAATTGGTTGGCAAACTGGGCATGGCTGCGGGTTTATCGCTGACCAATGGCCGACCTGAAAATCTTGAAGCGCAGCATAGTCGGATCCTCGGTAACCACATTGTCGATAAAACGGATATTCGCACGGCATTACAAAATGCACTGGATAACAATGCATTTGTACTGATGGCTCAGCCAATAGTCAGTACCAATGGTGAAGATCCGTATCATGAAATATTGATCCGCATGCTGAATGATAAGGGGGAATTTATTCCACCAAATAGTTTTCTGCCGGTTGCGCATGAGGCTGGATTGGCACCAGAAATCGACTTATGGGTAATAGAAAATACTCTGAAAGCGATGTCGAGCCACCCCAAACGTTGTTTCTCTATTAATCTGGCCCCGGTGACGGTATGCCGTTCAAACATTGTCTCGCAGATCACAAAACTCTTACAGGATTACGCGGTGGATCCCCAGCGGGTTATTTTTGAGATAACCGAAGCCGATACGCTGTCAGATAAAGAACAAACCGTTGAAACGCTATGTTTAATTCGCAAGCTGGGATGCCGCGTAGCGATTGATGATTTCGGTACCGGGTTCGCCAGTCATGCACGTCTGATGAATATCGAAGCAGATATTTTGAAAATAGATGGCTCATTTATTCGACGGATCACTGAAAGTGAAATCAGCTACTACATCGTTGAGTCATTCTGCCGCGTCGCCGAAATGAAGAATATGCAGGTGGTGGCTGAGTTTGTTGAAAACGCCAATATTCAGGCATGCCTGGAAAAAATGAATGTGGGGTGGTTACAGGGATATCACATCGGCAAGCCGACGCCGCTGCTCACGCTGGAATAGCGTAGCGCTAACGCAATTATGACTCAAAAAAGAGCAGTTTCTTCTCAGGTAGAGAACAAAAATTATGAGTGACATTATTAAAGTAAAAGAACGTTCGGTTACCGTATCACGAGGTGGGCCGGGGACACGCTTATTATCCTCATTGCGCGATATTCATCCTGGTGTTGCGATGAAGCTCGGAATGATTCTGGTTGTGTGCATCGCCACGCTATTGATTGGTGCCTCTTTTATTTTATCGTCTTATCTGTCCAAAGAATTGCAGGTCAATGCGCTGGAAATGATTAAGACCAATACGCGCATTTTCCATAATAGTATTTCTAATGAGTTTCAGAGGGTCACCAGAGATGCTGAGCATTACAGCAATGTTTATATTAACAACTACCAAAACGTCGCAGGAAAACCGCTGCGCTATATGGATGCAGCTGAATTAAAAGCGGTTCTGAGCAACCCAAATACCAACGCGCATTTCACCGAGTTAACCAGCGTATTCGCCAGTACTTTTGTTTTGCAAGGCGAACAGTTTGTTCGTGTTAGCAGTACGTTACTGGCGAGTTCTGGTAACACGGCGACGGCGACAGCATTGGGACACGATAACCCTGCATTACCGCTCTTGCTGAAAAACAAACCTTTTTCTGGCGTTGTTACGCTATTTGGAAAGCAGTTTATTAGCCACTATGAGCCGATTGCCGATAAATACGGTCAGGTTGTTGGCGCTGTTGCGGTGGGTTTTGATGTCAAACAAACCCTGCAACCGATTATCAGGCAACTGCTGGATGTGCATATTGGTAAAAATGGTTACGCTTACGTGCTGGATGCCGGATTCGAACCGGGACTTATGCTGGCGCATCCTTCGCTAAGTAACCAACAGGCTATCAATATTACTGACGCCAATGGTTATAAGCTCTTTGCCGATATCCTCGAACATAAAAATGGGATCACCTATTACAACTGGGTGAGCGGTTATGGTGCTGCTCCCAAGACCAAAGTCGCTGTCTATGAATATATTGAAGGGATCAATTGGATCATTGCCACGACCAGCTATGTGGATGATGTTGCCAGGAGCAGCAACCTTGTTCGCAATGGTTTATTGCTGTTTACCGCTCTGCTGTTGCCAGTCATTTTACTACTTATTGCCGTGGCCAGCCGTTTCCTTATTTCACGCCGTTTAAATCGGGTGCTGAGAATTGCCCAGACCATCGCGGAAGGTGATTTAACAGTTGATGTCCAGGTTGACCACCATGACGAGATTGGCGAACTGCTTGGCGCGGTAGAAATGATGCGTCAGCGCCTGCACTCGCTGGTGGGGGATATGGTCTCTCACGCCAATTCGGTACATCAGGCATCGCTGCATATTACTGAAGCAGTAGATGGGCAGGCATCAACCAGCGTGGAGACGTCATCTTCGGTAGCGGAAATCACCTCTACGATGGAGGAGCTGTCAGCCTCCTCCACCCAGATAGCCGAGCATTCGCGCGCGGTCGTCGACATTGCAAATCAGACGCTGGAAGATTGCAACAAAGGCTCAGATTCCATGTCGCAATTGCTGATGCGTATGACGGACATCGACAACGATAATCAGCAAAACATGCGAGAAATCATGATGCTCGGCAACAAGTCGACGGAAATCAGTCGCGTAATGGTGATTATTAATAGCGTCGCGGATCAAACTAAACTGATTGCCTTCAATGCGGCGCTGGAAGCGGCCAGTGCCGGAGAAGCTGGAAAACGTTTTTCTGTTGTGGCAGCTGAGATCCGTCGCCTGGCCGATTCGGTAACCGAGTCGACAGTTGAGATCGAGAATAAGATCAGCGAAATACAAAATGCGATCAACCGCCTGGTGCTGAATGCGGAAAAAGGCGGTGAGAGCATCAAAGCAGGAGCCAGAGCCTGTAAAGTGAGCGCTGAACATCTGAACGATATCGTTGTTACCGCAGAACAAACGTCTACGGCTGCGCTGCAAATTTCACTGTCAACACAGCAGCAGAAAACGGCAAGTAATCAAGTGGTGATGGCGCTACGCGAAATTGTCGTCGCCAGTAACTATACCTCGCAGTCCATCAAAGACATTCTGATCGTAAGTCAGGATATGACGCAGTTGTCGAAGGCGCTGAAAGAGGCCTCGACGTCATTTACCCTGACGGATATGGATGCATGAACAGCGACAACATTCGGGTACTGATCCTCGACCTGGGCAGCGTCTCGCGCAATGACCTGGTTAAGCAACTGGAAGATCACCCGCATATTAAGGTCGTGGGGCAATCCGCCCATCGTCGACAGGCGATTCGACTGTTGCAACAACTGATGCCTGACCTGCTGATCCTGACGCTGGAAAACTCGACCGCCGATAACGTCGAGGTCGTTGAGACCATTATGGCGACCAGAGCTATTCCCATACTGGTCATGCGCTTTGGGGCTGAAAATAACGGGGATGAGGATTACATTTCCCGCGGGGCGCTGGCGGTATTGCACCAACGCAGCGATGCGCCTTTATCGACAAACGCGCTACATCGCAAAGTGGAACTGCTGGTGGGGGTGAAAGTGATCCGTCATATCAAGGGATTACGCCATCCTACAGAGCCGATAATCCCGGTCATTCACCCGGTGATGGATGCGATAAAGACTACAGCAGACTGGCCCTTTGTGCTGGCGATAGCCTGCTCGACCGGAGGGCCGCAGGCGCTAAGCAAGCTACTGCAGGATTTACCCGGTACGTTCCCCTGTCCGGTACTCATTGCCCAACATATTGCCGATGGTTTTGCGAAAAATATGGTGCACTGGCTGGACAGCGTGACCGATCTGAAGGTGCGACTGGCGCAGGAAGATGATCGGGTGGAAGCGGGGTATGTGTATGTATTACCGCCTGAGCAACATTTGATTGTTAAAAGCGATCAACGTCTGGCAGCGATCCCGCGACAGGACAGTGATGTTTATCACCCGAGCTGTAATCTGCTACTGGAGTCGGTCGCAGAAGTGTTCGGTGAAAAAGCTGTCGGGTTGATTATGACCGGGATGGGGAGCGACGGCTGTCGTGGCATTGAACTCATTTTCCAGCGTGGAGGCAGAACGCTGGCGCAGGATGAAGAAAGTTCTGTTGTTTTTGGTATGAACAAGAACGCTATCGACAAGCAACTGATACATCGCACGATCCCGCTGGATGGTCTCGCAAAGGTCCTGCTGTCGATGGCTTTTCACGGGCATTTCGAGAGCCAATTGCCATGATACCCAATCTCCCTGATTATGCCCGGTTGATAAAGGACCGGGTTGGTTTGCACTTTGATAATGCGATGGAAGCACTGCTGAAATCGGCGCTGAGTCGACGAATGGCTGAGCGGGCTATCAGTAATTATTATGAATACTATGAGCAACTCCGCCTTTCTCAGGATGAGTTCGATAGTTTCATTACGCTGATTACGATTAACGAAACCTATTTTTTTCGCGAAAGCGATACGCTGGATTTAATCTGTGACAAATGGGTGCCTCGTCTCCTGCAGCAACGTAGCGGACCGGTACGCATCCTGAGCGCAGGATGTTCATCAGGGGAAGAAGCTTACTCGCTGGCGATCAAGTTGCATGAAAAATACCACGATGACATGGCGGGGCGGGTCGAAATCTACGGTTGTGACATTGACCCGGCGATCCTGGCCAAAGCCAGAAATGGCAATTATTCCAGCTACTCGTTTCGTGGCGTCGAACCGCTTATCCAGCAGCGCTACTTTACCCGTACAGGCAATCAGTATCGTCTGCATGATGCGATCCGTGAAAAAGTCACGTTTCACCGCGCTAACATTATAAAAGAGCAATTCCTGCCAGAGATTGACATCATTTTGCTGCGCAATGTGTCTATCTACTTCGACACGCCAACACGCCGCGAACTGCACGGTAATTTGCTGAAGATGCTGCAGCCACGGGGAGCGTTGTTCTTTGGTAATGCGGAAACGCTGGCCAACAATTTCGATATCCTTAAGCTGGAGCAAGAAGACGGTATCTTCTATTTTTGCCACCATAGCGAATCTCTCCGGGTCGTACCCACGCCCAGGGTTGCGGTACGAACGCCACTTACAGCACCTCCTGTTGTTATCGAACCACCTGCGCCAACGGCTCTTAAGTCTGATGACTGGCTGAAAAAGGCACGTGTCTGCCTCGATGAAAAATGCTTTTCTGAGGCTGAGGAATGTATTGCCTGCGTATTGCGTAATGATCCATGTAATCAGGATGCGCTGATTATTCAGGGGGTGATTGCCCTCGAGCAGTGCGAGTTTTCTCAGACCGCCGGTAATGCGCAACAGATCCTCGCGCAGGATGAGTGGTCAGCGGAAGCCAAAATGCTGCTCGGCCTGGCAATGATGTGGCAGCACCAGACACAGCAGGCTATCGCATGGTTCAAACAGGTCGTCTATCAGGAGCCTGGATATTGGCCCGCCCACTATTATCTGGCCGAAATGTATCGACAAAGCGAGCTGCGGCAACCCGCGCAGCGCACGTATCGCGTGGTGATGCAATTGCTCAACGATGAAATGAAGAATCCTTCTACGGTTTGTCGTCTGCGTTTACCTATGGTCTTTCCTGGCAATACGTTTCGTTTTCTTTGCGAACATCAACTGGCGCAATTCGCCCATCAAAGCGGGTAACAAGAACGATTATGGCTATCGATCTGAAAAAATTCGTGCTGCGCTTTATTGATGAAGGGAGAGGTCATTTGCAGACGATCAGTGAGGGGGCATTTCTGCTCTCTGCTGATGAACATACCGATGCTTTAATCGGTGAGATGTTTCGGGCCGCGCATACCCTGAAGGGGGGCGCACGGATGTTGAAACTGCAGAGCATCGCAGATGTCACCCATCATCTTGAGGACGTTCTGAGCGAGCTGCGGGATAAAAAACTGACGCCTGACAGGGGGCTTGGCAACCTGATTCATGAGTCCGTGGAGTATCTTTCAAACCAACTGACCCAGCTCTTTGTCAGTGAGGGGGATAACCAACTGCCGCCAGCAGATTCGGGGTTGTGTGAACGACTTGCCTGTGCGAGCCGCGGAGAAAGTGTCTCGTTGGTGGTGGAAGCAAGTGGGCAATCAGAAAAAAATGCGGCTTCGACGGGCTCGATCGCTGTGGACGGCGGCATTAAACAAGCTGATTTTGTTCGTGTAAAACTGAATAAACTGGACAGTCTGATAGATATTCTGGGGGAAGTTGTCGCTGGCCATGACCGCCTCGAACAGCAGATACAAAACCTGAGTCAGCTTGTTCCGCGACTGTTAGGACTGAGCGCAGAGCAGCTTCGTCAGCAAATCCGCGATTTCAGTGCCCAGTTGAAGGAGAGCGTTCAGGTCCAGCATTTGCAAATGTTCGAACTGTACGACGTGGCGGCACGGATCCGTATGCTCCCGCTTTCAACCTTATTTGAGCCGATCTCCCTCCAGGTCAGTGAACTGGCCTCCACCCTGAACAAGCAGGTGGTTTGCCGCTTTGTCGGGGGAGAAGTGGAAATTGACCGTCAGCTAATTGACCGACTGTCAGAGTCACTGACGCATTTACTGCGTAATGCGGTCGATCACGGCATTGGGGAAATCGATGAGCGACTGGCGCTCGGTAAATCCACGCGCGGCACGATTACCATTACCACGCAGCAAGATGGCAGCGGAATATTATTGCGCGTGGAGGATGATGGTCGTGGTCTGAATTACCCGGCAATCAGCGCAAAAGCGGTGAGTAAAGGATTGGTGCCTGCCTCCATGGCCGGACAGCTCTCGGAACAGGAGTGTAACGAGCTTATTTTTCATCCCGGATT
This sequence comes from Citrobacter sp. Cm046, assembly GCF_030333065.1. NCBI lineage: Bacteria > Pseudomonadati > Pseudomonadota > Gammaproteobacteria > Enterobacterales > Enterobacteriaceae > Citrobacter > Citrobacter sp. Cm046. Next base: position 179,084 of record NZ_JAOWGP010000042.1, read on the forward strand.
TTCTACCAGCCAGATTGTTTCTGAGCTTTCAGGTCGCGGTGTAGGTCTTGATGTCGTGCGTAAAACGGTGGTCACCGATCTGCAGGGGGATCTGCAGGTTTATAGCCGACAGGGGGTAGGAACGAGCTTCACTCTGCGTTTACCGGTCTCACTGACGATGATGCGCATCCTGCAATTTGAAGAGCAAGGCCATCTGTTCGGGTTGGCGGCTCAGTATGTGGTTGAGGTGGTGGAGTGTACTCCCGAGAGTATTAGCGATATTGCCGGACGCCCGGCCATTATTTTGCATAACGAGTTTATTCCGGTGGTCTGCGCAGGTGCTCTGCTGAGGATTCAGGAGCGCCAGGGGAGTTTGCCATCGACAGGGCAACGTTTAATCATCGTGCAGAACCAGTACAGCAAGATGGCGCTGCGGGTAGATAAGCTGCTCGATGAACGCAAGATGATGATCAAACCGTTACCAAAGCATATGCAACAGCAGTCGCTGGTGTCCGGAATGGTTCAGACGCCGGATAACCAACTGGTCAGCATTCTGCAAGTCCCCGCTCTGATGGCGATGGCGCAACAATCGCGACAAACCAGCCCGGTCATTCAGCCAGTTAACGCCGTACAAAATGCATGGCATGTGCTGGTGGTCGATGACTCACTGAATACCCGAGAGATAGAGAAAAATGTGCTGGAAGCTCACGGTTATCAGGTCACGCTGGCGGAGGATGGGTTGTCCGGGTTGCAAAAAGCAAAGCTGACCCAGTTTGATGCCGTACTTACCGATGTTGAAATGCCGTTTATGGACGGTTTTACCTTCACGAAATCGTTGCGTGGGGAGAAGAACTACCAACATACACCGATCATTATCGTGACCTCCCGTGCGAAGGAAGAAGACCGTCGCCGGGGAATTCAGGTGGGGGCGGATGCTTACATCGCGAAGGGCGATTTTGAGCAGGACAGCCTGATAAAAACATTAAAAATGCTTTTGTGCTGATGGCGCAAAATCGAGAGAGAAGATGCGAATTTTATTAGTTGATGATGATCTCTTTGCGGCTGAACTGGCGTCTGTTTTCCTGGAAATGGACGGCTACGATGTGGTGATTGTGGAAAGTGCAATCTCCGCCTTAGCGTGTCTTGATTCAGAAAAAAATATCGATCTGGTCATTAGCGATCTGCATATGCCTGAAATTAGCGGACTGGATCTGCTGGCGCTTCTGCGCGCTCAGGATTGGCCTAAACCCTTCATTTTGCTGAGTGCAAATGAAGTCACTGGAAGTGACGTACCGTATGACCGTTGGGTGAAGAAAGATGAAAACCTGGCGGAAAATCTGGGCGCTGCGGTTAATGCGTTACTGCAGCCTGCTGCTGTTACTGAATAAGCCATAACCTTACGATGAAACAAGATAATAAGCACATTGCCATGGCGGCTGCACAGGAAAAGATATCGCGTCTGCGGCAGGGGTTTTTGCGCCGTATCCCCGACATGCTGGCTCAAGCGGAAAGGTTATTGATTCAACTGGTCGAAGAACCCAGTGAAGGTTGTCGGAAACAGTTGCACATTCTACTACACAGTATCCATGGTTCGGCTGGCTCGTTTGGTTTTACCCCTCTGGCGAATGCCTCTGCTGAAGGTGAGCGTTTACTTGCAGATCCGGTGCTGGAGCAAAGCAAACTGCATTCCGACGAGCTACGTCGAATAATCAGGTGGCTGTATACCCTGACGCAAGAGCAACTCAATCTTGAACATCGTATCAGCGATACGGATTTCAAATTACCGATCGCCTCATCACGCACAAATGAAGGATTCGTCCGTCGGACCAGCAAACCGATCTATCTGTGTGATGATGATGTCGACCAGGTTGAACTGCTTGCTACTCAGTTGCGCTGTTTTGGTTTTACCTGCCATGTTTTCGCCAACACAGATGATTTTACTCAGGCCGTGCTGTCGCAGCCGCCTTCGGTGGTGATCATGGATGTCAGTTTTCCGGATAACGCCTACGGTGGTCCGCTGACCATGTCAGATCTGAAGAATAAGGTTGGAACGTCTTTTCCGGTACTGTTCCTCTCGTGCCATAGCGACTTTAAGGCGCGGATTAACGCCATTAAATCAGGTTGTGACGGCTATTATGTCAAACCGGCTTCCATTACTGACTTAGTGCAGGAGCTTCATCGTTTGACCCAGCCGTCGCTGAAAAAGCCCTATCAGGTGTTGCTGATTGATGATGAGCCAGCGGTCGCGGAATACAATGCGGAAATGCTGCGTATGGCGGGAATGGAAGTGCATGTTCTGGAGAAACCCCAGTATTTACTGCATGTTCTGAATTCCCATCCTGTCGACCTTGTCCTGATGGACTACCATATGCCCGAGTTTAGCGGTGAGGAACTGACTAAGCTGATCCGCCAAATACCGCAGCATATTGGTCTGCCGATTGCCTATCTCTCCAGCGAGACCAACAAGACGGCGCAGCTTGGCGCAATGCGCATCGGTGCGGAGGATTTTATTCTCAAGCAGGCAGATCCTCAGGAGCTCATTCACGCGGTATCTATCCGGGCGGAAAGAATGCGCGCCTTGCGCGCCCGCATGTCGCAGGACAGCCTGAGCGGTTTATATAACCACTCGACGACAACCCATTTTCTTAAAAGCGCTATCGCTGAAGCAAACTACAGCGGTAAACCGTTCTGTCTGGTGATGGTCGATCTGGATCGCTTTAAAAGCATTAACGATACCTACGGTCATGTAGTCGGCGATCAGGTCATTGTGGGGATCTCGCAACTGTTTTCCCATCGCCTGCGCAGCACAGATATTGTGGGCCGCTATGGCGGAGAGGAGTTCGCCATCATTATGCCTAATACTAAAAGCGAAACCGCCGCGCTGGTGGTGGAGCGATTACGCAAGGATTACGAGCAGGTTGTTTTCTCCGTCAATGACACCCGTTTTCACAGTACCTTTAGCGCAGGTATTGCGCAGTGGCAATTTGGCGATCGTATTGAAGTACTCCGTGAACGTTCCGATCAGGCGCTGTATGCCGCGAAGCAAAAGGGTCGCAATACCTACTGTATTGCAGAAGAAAAGGAGAGAGTATGAGCCAACAACTGGAGCAAATTCTCGCGCTGAATCATGGTGAAAAGCCTGAGTGCGAAAGTGTTGATGAGCCGCAGCGTACGCTGGTGTTATTTCAACTGGCAGAGAATAATTTTGCGTTCTATGGCGCTCAGATCAAAGAGATCCTCGCGGAACGTCCTATCTCCTGGGTACCGTGCTGTGCGCCAATGCTGGAAGGGGTGATCAACTATCGCGGGCGGGTCGAGTCGGTGATGAGGCTGGATAGTCTCATTGATAAACCCGTAGCTAACCCGGCGGGAAAACGTACGATCCTGATCGGCTGCGGTGAGAAAATGCAAAGTGGCATCCTGATCGATAAGCTGATTGATGTTCTTGAAGTGGCAGAAAGTCAGATTCATCAGCCAGGTGATTCTCTTCCTCCGGTGCTACAAACCATCGCGGCAGGGGTGGTCAACGTGGCAGAAACCTGGTTCACCCTGCTCGATCTGGATCTGGTCTTTGACCGCTATCAGGAGACCAGCGGCTATGAAGCCTCTCATTAATCTGGATGCGGTGCGCGTGACGCTGGGCGTGCAGGATTTTTACATTCCGGCAAACCAGGTAAAGCGCTGTGCGCGGGTAGAGCAAGTTTTGCCGGAGATCCCGCGTTTTAGCCAGTGGCTTGGTATTGCAGATGAACCGCAAGAGGGAAGCCATTTACATCTGTTTGTCCCGGATAGTGGTGTTGAGTGCGGGTGGTACTTATGGGGGCAACTGGAAAACGTAATGCTATCCAGTGATACGATATTTGCGGTTCCCCCACTTCTGGCTCGCGGTTGTCGCCTGCCTGCTCTTCGTGCATTGGTAGGCAGCGAAACGTTTAGCCCATTGTTAAGCTGGCGCTGATCTTATATATGGTTGCAAGAACATTTTCATGTGCATGATTTATTTTACCTGTAAATCATTTTGTTTTTTATTTTTAAAGTCGCTCACTTTCCTGGCGTCTTATTTACCGTTCATTACATAAATAATGATTAGTTTAAATGTCTACATGATGACTTTATTTCGGTCGTAATATCAGGTACGTCACATTTTTAAATTTTTCAGGATGGTCAGCGCTTTCGGGATGATTTAAATCACTTTATTTATTCTTTATTTACTCAAAATGGTTTGGTGACTCTCTACGTTAACAAGGAAATGGATATGAGTTTACCTTCCCAGGATAATAAGGTTGGGCCGGGGGCTTATTTTGCCCTGGCATTCGCCGCCGTATTTTTCTCCGGATTACTCGGGGGAAAAGAGTGGTACGGCGTATTTGATTTCACCACCCTGAATGGTGCTTTTGGCAAAGTAGTCAGTAAAGCGAGCCTTGACGGCGATACGCTGACAACGGCGACCAGCGCGTTTCGCGGTACCGGTGGTCACGGGGCGATGGATGGTTTCCTCTTCGCGTTAGGGTTGATTCCCGCGGTTATGTTTGCGTTGGGAATGATTAACGTGCTGGAGCACTACGGTGCCCTGCGTGCGGCGCGTCGTTTGTTAACGCCTTTGCTGCGTCCGCTGATGGGGATCCCGGGGAATACCGGCCTTGCGCTCATCGGCAGTTTGCAGAGTACAGACGTCGGCGCATCTCTGACGCGTAACCTGGCTGATGAGGGCGAAATCACTGAAAATGAGAAAGATATCTTTGCCATGTTCCAGTTTTCCGCTGGGGCTATGATCACCAATTTCTTCTCCTCAGGTGCAATCTTGTTCACCCTGATGGCGGTTGACGGCACACCGGCGGTGCCTGCATCCATTGGTGCATGCGTTGCTGTGATGTTCATTATGAAAATTGTTGGCGCCAACGTGATGCGCCTGATTCTGACCTTTACCAATAAAAAAGCCGAATCAACTGTACCGGGAGAAGCATCATGAGCGCACCAACCTCTAATCCAGTTATTACCGATGTCTTTGTAGAAGGTGCCCGTAAAGGCTGGAACATTGCGACAACCAGCACTCTGCCAAACGTGGTCATGGCTTTTGTCATCATCAAAGCGCTGGAGATTACCGGTGCGCTGAAAGGGCTGGGCATGATATTTGCCCCGCTAATGGGGCTGTTTGGTTTGCCTGGCGAAGCTGCCGCAGTACTCATTGGCGGCTGGATGTCGATGGGTGGGGGTATCGGCGTGGCGATTGGCCTGTTCGACAAAGGCATCCTGACGGGAGAGCACCTGGCTATCCTCGCTCCGGCAATTTATCTGATGGGCTCTCAAGTGCAGTATCTTGGCCGCATTCTAGGGGTTATTGGCACCAGTGCGAAACGTATTCCCCTGATGATTGTTATCTCCGTTCTGAACGCTTTTTTAGCGATGCTGCTGATGCGCGTTATTCTCTGATAAGGAATTACCATGGATTTGGAAAAGTATATTGATGAACTGCAAACGCTGGTCAACGTGGATTGCGGTACGCAGACGTTAGATGGCGTTGCCAGGGTGGCAGAGGTGATGCGCGAACTCTGGCAGCAGGAAGGCTGGCACACGGAACAGGTCGATTTAGGCAGTGCGGTAGGTCCGGCGTTGCTGGCGACCAATAAACCCGCAGCGACACATTACGATGTGCTGCTGATTGGACATCTGGACACGGTATTTCCACAGGGGACGGTGGCTGAACGCCCGATGAGCCGTGATGCCAGTCGTCTGTACGGACCGGGTGTCTCCGATATGAAAAGTGGCTTACTGAATATTGTCTGGGCAATGCGTACATTGCCAGCGGAGCATCTGGATCGCTTATCTATCGCAGTGGCAATGAACCCGGATGAAGAGACCGGTAGTGTTCACTCCAGCCAGTGGATTGGGGAACTGGCGAAGCAATCACGCTACGTACTGGTATGTGAGGCTGCCCGGGCTGACGGCTCGCTGGTAAAAGCGCGAAAAGGCGTAGGCGGGTATCAGCTGACGTTTGACGGTGTTGCTGCACATGCTGGTAATGAGCCGGAAAAAGGGCGGTCCGCTATTACCGCATTTGCCAATAGCGTACTGGCGATTAACGCGTTAACCGACGTGGCGCGCGGCACCACACTTAATGTCGGCGTGGTGCAGGGCGGAAGTGCGGCGAACGTGGTAGCGGCAAAGCTGCACGCGGAAGTGGATGTACGGTTCTGGGAAAACGAGGAATATGAACGTGTTCATCACGCGCTGGAGTCGCTCTGCCAGCAAGGTTTCCTGGATGGTGTGACCACCACGCTCACCCGTGTAAGCCATAAACCTGCAATGGCGGCGAGCGAAGAGACTCAACGGCTGATGGCGCTGGTCGAGCGCGCGGGTCTGGAAGAGGGGATTACGGTGACATGGCAGGCTGTGGGAGGAGGAAGCGACGCAAACCATACGGCAGCGTTAGGTATTCCTACGCTGGACGGATTGGGTCCGATCGGCGCAGGCTTCCACAGTTCGGATGAATGGCTGGATATTGCCTCAATCGAACCACGGATTCGTTTATTAAAACGCATCATTACCATGTTGTAATCATCAATTAATATAGCCTCGCGTGCGAGGCTATATTATTTAGTATCTCTTATATATCATATTGCTGACGTCGCCGTTCTAAACGGCGATCGCGTAGCGTTGAATAAATAAAAGTGATAACAAATAGCAAGGAAAATAAGACAACAATCGTTGGCGCGGGTGCACTGTCGATGAAAAATGACAGGTACACTCCCATAAACGAGGTCACAAGTGACATAACGACAGCCAGTAACAACGCATGGGAAAACTTTCGCGTAATTAATATCGCAATAGCGCCGGGGGCAATTAAGAGTGAGATCGACAAAATAATGCCTACCGATTTTAGCGTGGCCACAATGGTCAGGGCGATCATACACAGCAGACCGTAGTGCAATAGCGTGGTGTTCAGCCCGCTGGCTTTTGCCTGATGCGGATCAAACGCATGCAGCAGAAGATCTTTCCACTTTAACCCGATGATAAGCGCGATCCCCAGCGCAATCGCTGCCGTCTGCGCGATATCGCCAGGTGATACGCCCAGCATGTCACCGAACAAAATATGATCCAGATGGATTTCAGACTGGATCGAAACATACAACACCAGCCCCGCGCCAAACATCCCAGAGAAGACAATGCCCATCAGGGTGTCGCGCTTGATACGACTGTTATCATCGAGATACCCGGTAGCCACCGCACAGAACAGCCCGGCGACAAACGCACCAATCGCCAGAGGAATGCCCGCAATGTAAGCCAGTACTATCCCCGGAAACACGGCATGACTCATGGCGTCGCCCATCAGCGCCCAGCCTTTAAGCACCAAAAACACCGACAGCAACGCGCAGGGTATGGCGACAACAGTGGAGATGGTCAGTGCATTGACCATAAAGCTGAACTGAAAGGGTTCCAGCAACGTGGTTAAGAGCATGTGGACTCCTTGTTCACCTGACGGGCGCGGCGGCGATTCGCTAACAGACCGTGCTTAGGAGCGAAGACAAATGCCAGCAGGAACAACAGCGTTTGCAGGACGACAATAATCCCGCCGGTCGCACCGTCCAGCCAGTAACTTAGCCAGGCGCCAAAAAAGCTGGTCAGGCTGCCGATGGCGACGGCGATGGTCAGCAGGCGGGGAAAGCGATCGGTTAATAACCACGCGGTAGCGCCAGGCGTTACTACCAGGCAAATAACCAAAAATGCGCCAACGGTTTGTAGCGCTGCAACTGTGGAAACCGAGAGCAGTGTGAAGAACAGTAGCTTCAGACGGCCCGGATTCAGACCAATCGAGCGCGCGTGATTTTCATCGAAAAACACCACCATCAGATCTTTCCACTTCAGCAGCAAAATGGTCAGCGAGATCACACCAATAATCGCCAGTTGCAGAATATCTTCCGGGGCAATCGCCAGTACGTTACCGAGAATAATGGTTTGAATGTTTACTGACATCGGGTTAAGCGACACCATAAACAGCCCGATACCGAAGAAAGAAGAAAAAATCAGTCCAATGATCGCATCTTCTTTCAGGCGCGAACGCTGGTTAAGAAACAGCATACTGCCCGCAGCCAGCCCCCCGGAAAGAAATGCGCCGAGCGCGAAAGGAAGCCCTAACATCCAGGCACCGGCAACGCCCGGCACGATGGAGTGCGACAGCGCATCACCAATTAACGACCAGCCTTTGAGCATCAAATAGCATGAGAGGAACGCACACAGCCCGCCGACCATCGCGGAGACCCACATGGCGTTGAGCATGTACTGGTAGCCAAACGGTTCTGTCAGCCAGTTCATGATTATTCCCCCTCGTTAACCGTGCGTCGCGAAATAAATGGGCGCTCATCGTCGGTAATAACATGCTGCTCACCGCCGCTTAGCGCGACATGGCGCAAGACGCCGCTGAAGGCCAGCTCGAGATTCTCCGCGGTAAATGTCGTTTCGGTCGGACCGCTCGCCAGTACGGTGCCTTTAATCATCACGGTGTAATCACAAAACTCGGTGACTGAACCCAGATTATGAGTGGAGACCAGCATGGTTCGCCCCTCATCGCGCAGTTCGCGCAGCAGGTCGATGATGCGGGCCTCGGTTTTTACGTCTACGCCTGTGAAGGGTTCATCCAGTAAAATGACCTGTCCGTCCTGGGCGATAGCCCTTGCCAGAAAGACACGTTTTTTCTGTCCACCGGAGAGTTCGCCGATCTGACGGTGGCGGTATTCCAGCATGTCGACCCGCGCCAGCGCCGCATCGACGCATTCATAGTCACGTGCTTTTGGCCGACGCAGCCAGCCCATATGACCATAGCGCCCCATCATCACTACATCTTCCACCAGCACCGGAAATGACCAGTCCACCTCTTCCGATTGCGGAACATAAGAAATCAGATTCTGCTTCAGCGCTTTGCTGACTGGCTGTTGCAGGATGGATATGTCTCCCTGCGCCAGGCGGACAAAACCCATAAGTGCTTTAAAGAGCGTTGATTTTCCTGAACCATTCACCCCCACCAGGGCGGCAATAGAGCCGCCGGGGATCTGAAAAGTGGCATCCCGCAGAGCGGTGTGACCGTTGCGATACGTCACCGTAACCTGATTCACGGTAATCGCAGATTGACTCATTTTTGGCTCCTCAGACCGTCGTTGATACCGCTGACGATGGTTTCGGTCGTGACGCGCAGCAGATCCAGGTAGGTTGGTACCGGCCCGTCGGCTGCACTCAGGGAATCGACGTACAATACACCGCCGTAATGTGCGCCGGACTCACGTGCCACCTGACGCGCAGGTTTGTCAGAAACTGTGCTTTCACTGAATACTGTTGGGATCTGATGTTCTCTTATCGCGTCGATCACTTTGCGCACCTGTTTCGGCGTGCCCTGCTGATCGGCATTGATTGGCCACAGATACAGCTCTTTCAGATCGTTATCGCGAGCCAGATAGGAGAAAGCGCCTTCACTGGTGACCAGCCAGCGTTTATCAGCAGGGATTTTGGCCAGCGCCGCGCGCAGGGGATCGAGCGTCTGACGAATTTTCGTTTTATAGCTCTCGGCGTTTTTCTGATAGGTGGCGGCATTGTCCGGATCGTACTTGCTCAATGCATCGCGAATATTATCTACGTAGATAAGCGCGTTCTCTGCCGACATCCAGGCATGTGGATTCGGTTTTCCGTTATAGGGGCCTTCGCTGATGCCCATCGGTTTTACTCCGTCTGAGACCATTATTTCAGGTACGCCGGATAAGTTTTGGTAGAAACGGGCAAACCACAGTTCCAGGTTAAGGCCGTTGGAGAGAATAAGCTGCGCGCCCTGCGCCCGTTTAATATCCCCTGGAGTGGGCTGGTATTCATGAATTTCTGCGCCGGGTTTAGTTATTGAGCTGACCTCCGCCGCGTCACCCGCCACGTTGCTCGCCATATCGGCAATAACTGTAAAGGTGGTAATCACCTTAAACTTCTCTTTTGCCCAGGCCGGCGAAAGTGTAAGTGCCGTAAGAACGCTGGCAAGGAGAAACGACTTCAGACGGGGCAGGTGCGGCATAGTATCCCTCACAAGAAAGTGGTTAATTTATCGTCGAATATAGCCTTTGCTATGTTATATAGCACATGGCATAGATAAATGAAAATAATTCTTATTTGCGTAGGATGCTAAGGATGTATCACCTTCAGGTAATAGTCCTGTGTATGGTTAAGGTATATTATATATGCACCTTAAATACGGAGGCATTATGTCCGGCAAGCGTATTGCACGTGAAAAAATGACGATCCAGAAAATGATCTCGCTGTACGAGAGCCAGTGTCCACAGGCTTCGAACGAACAGGGGCATTACGATGCGCTGTTTGCCTATGCGCAAAAGCGGCTGGATAAGTGCGTCTTTGGTGAGGAAAAACCGGCTTGCAAACAGTGTCCGGTGCACTGTTATCAACCCGCAAAGCGTGAAGAGATGAAGCAAATCATGCGCTGGGCTGGACCAAGAATGCTCTGGCGTCATCCGATCCTGACAGTGCGCCACCTGATTGACGATAAACGCCCGGTCCCGGAATTACCCGAAAAATACCAGCGGAAGAAATAGATTTTTTGCCGGATAGCGGCGGCGATACTGGCCCGACAGGCAAAGCTCCGTCGGGCAATAAATTACGCTTTGGTGGCAATCAGAATTGCTGAGGCCTTGATCAGCGCAATGACACGACTTCCCTGGCTTAGCTTCATCTCTTGCTGACTTTCGTTAGTCACGACGGCAACTATGTCAAAACCAGCGTCAGTTTTGATATGCACCGTGGCGTTGACCGCGCCTTCGGTTACCTGTGAAACGCTACCGGCAAACTGGTTGCGGGCGGAGAATTTCAGGCCGCAGTCTTCTGTCGCCAGCGTGACCCACGGGGCTTTGATCAGGGCAATTGCTTCTTTTCCTTTCGCCAGCCCCAGCGCCTGCTGGCTGCTATGAGTCACAATAGCGACCAGCTTTGCGCCGCCTGCCAGCGTCAGTTCAACTTCATCATTCACGGCGCCAGTTGCAACTGCACTTACTGTACCGGTTAATTGATTACGTGCTGATACCGCCATACTGCCTCCTTTCGTTGAGTTATCACCCAGTATAGCCACAATGGCTAAACCAACGCATCCTTATCAATGCCTAAACGCTTCATACGTGAGAGCAAGGTGGTGCGTTTCAGACCCAGCCGTTGCGCAGCTCCCTTAGGACCGGCTACGACGCCGTTAGTCTCTTTCAGTACGCGCATAATCAGCTGATATTCATCTTCTCCATCCTGCGCAACTTCTGTCGCCACTGGCGGTGTGGAAGGGGGCAGCGTAGTGACATCTGGCAGGGACAGTTGCAGTACATTGCCCCGGGTCAGCAGAACCGCGCGTTCGACCACGTTTTCCAGCTCACGCACGTTGCCCGGCCACTCCATGTTGCTCAGAGTGCGCAGCGCCTCAGCGGGGATACTGTCAATATTGCGCCCCATCCGACGGGCAATTTTAAAGGTGAAGGCCTTGACCAGCAGCGGAATATCTTCCGGACGCTCGCGCAGTGGGGGGAGATGGATCGGGAAGACATTCAGTCGATAGTACAGATCGTTACGGAACTCGCGATCGGCCACCATTTTTTTCAGATCGCGGTTGGTGGCGGCGATCAGGCGGACATCGGTCTGGATCAGCTTATTACTGCCCAGGCGTTCAAACTCCTGCTCCTGGAGGACGCGAAGCAGTTTCGGCTGTAGCTCCAGCGGCATGTCGCCGACTTCGTCGAGGAATAACGAGCTTTTGTCTGCCAGTTCGAAGCGACCAATGCGCTGTGTGCTGGCTCCGGTAAACGCACCGCGTTCATGACCAAACAGATCGCTTTCCAGCAACCCGGCAGGCATTGCCGCGCAGTTCATCTTCACCATCCGGCGGGCATTGCGTCCACTCAGATTATGAATCGCTCTGGCGATCAACTCTTTGCCCGTACCTGTCTCACCCAGAATCAGAACAGTGCTGTCGCTTTGCGCCACCATCTCAACCTGCTTGAGTACGCTGTACATTGCTTCACTGCGGCCAATGATTTCACCAAACTCGCTGTCCACATTGTTGAGCTGTTCGGTCAGTGCCAGGTTCTCATCGACCAGACGTTCTTTCAGGCGGTGGATTTCCTGATAGGCGAGAGCGTTATCAACAGCAATCGCCACGCGCTCGGCAATCTGGCGTAACAGTTTGAGGTTTGCGGTCGTGAAGACTTTCTCTTCACACTGCGCCAGCTTGAGGACGCCAAGCATCGTATTGCCTGACATTAGTGGTAGCAGGCACAGGGTTTGTATCTGGTTGCCCCAGGTCTCGAACAGCATGCGTTCATAAGGTGCAAGGGCATCGCGTTCGTTCAGGTTAATCAGCAGCATCTCTTTGCTTTTGAATACCCGTTCAGAGAGCGTACCTGCTTCATCCACTTCACTCTGTTCGTGCGCCGGATGGTGTTCATCCAGATAGTGAGTGGAGTATATGCTCAGCTTATTTTTGCGATCGCTGCGCAGTACGATGCTGATGTCATCGATATTGAAGTAATGGTGGATTTCTTTGGCGACTTCGCTGACCAGCTCATCAATATCCAGACGGGAGAGCACCGCATTGGTGATGGCGACAAGGATACGGAAGTTGTCACGCTCGCGACACAAGAGGTCATAATCGACATTATTGCTGACCCGGCTCTGAATTTGCTCGGCGACGACGCCGACTATCTGGGTGAAGGTCTGCAGGCGGTTGTACTCTTTTTCACTCCACGGACGGTCTTCGTTGCGGATAAATTCACAACCGCCAAAGATCCGTCCATCAGCCGCCAGCGGCAGCAGGCAGTAATGTCCAAATTCTGAGTACAGCGCACCGGATGCTAACTGCGGCCAGGTTTCTGTGAACTCATGGTAGTTACAGTGCAGCGCATCGGGACGAGACAAAATGCGGCGCACCGGTCCGTGAGCCAGCACCGTTTCGTCTTCATAATCGATGGGTTTACCATTTTCACGTGTCGCGAAATAACGCGCACGCTGCGTCTGCGCCTGCCATAACACAATAGCCGCGCAATCGGCCAGCGCCGAACGCTTGACCAACTGCGAAAGCGCCTCACTGAGAGACTGAAGATCGGGCTGCTGTAATAATGTACGAGTGATATCGAACAGGCCTTGCTGTCCGAGGTCGCTCATCGGTGTATACGACATATTGCTTTTCCAGGAAGCACCGTAGCGCGGTGCAAAAACGGTAAATGAATTATAGGTATAAGTTGTAAATTATTGCCGGATGGCGGTTTCACCTTATCCGGTCTACGGGTAATTCATTGACTGTAGGCCCGGTAAGCGTAGCGTACCGGGCAATATATCAGCATATCCGCGGCAGCGGCTCTGCGTGTGGTAAATCAAGAGTTCGTTTCACGCCGTAAAGTCCGGCAAGGCGAACGCCTTTACGTTCGACCACTTCGCCAATCAGCGCTGCATCGCACCCTAACGGATGTGCGCGCAGTGCGGCGAGTACGGCTTCAGCGGCCTGACGTTCAACGGCAATGACCAGTTTTCCTTCGTTGGCAAAATTTAGCGCATCCAGACCCAGAAGTTCACAGACACCACGCACTGCGGGCTTCACAGGCAGGGCTGCTTCAGATAACTCAATGCCATAGCCACATGCCGCGGCGAACTCATGCGTCACCGCATTCACGCCGCCACGGGTGGCATCGCGCAGCGCCTTCACGCCAGGAATGTCGCGTAGCGTCTGGATCAGCGGTGTTAACACTGCGCAGTCGCTGATCAGTTCACCGTCCAGTCCCAGTTGCTCACGCAGGTTAAGGATGGTTGCACCGTGATCGCCAAGCGTACCGCTAACCAGCAGCACATCGCCCACGCCCAGAGTCTGTGCGCCCCAGTGAATATTGGCTGGGATCGCGCCCATTCCGGCGGTGTTAATGAACAGTTTGTCCGCTGCGCCACGCTGTACAACCTTAGTGTCGCCGGTCACGATAGCAATTCCCGCTTCGCGAGCTGTTGCTGCCATGCTGTTGACGACGCTTTTCAGCGTTTCCATCGGCAGGCCCTCTTCGAGGATAAAACCGCAGGAGAGGTAGCGAGGGATAGCGCCACTGACCGCAACGTCGTTGGCTGTGCCGCAGATTGCCAGCTTGCCAATATTACCGCCGGGGAAAAACAGCGGATCGATAACGTAGCTGTCGGTCGAAAACGCCAGACGATCGCCTTCGGCGACCAGTTGCGCCAGGTCCAGTCGGGCCTGATCTTCCTGTTCTGCCAGCCACGGATTAGCAAAAGCTTCCATAAACAGACTGTTGATCAACTGCTGCATAGCCTGACCGCCGCTACCGTGGGCGAGTTGTACGCTGTTCATGCTTCACACTCCTGCTGACGATACTGATACCAGGCGGCACATGCGCCTTCGGAGGAGACCATTAAGGCGCCAAATGCGGTCTCCGGGTTACAGGTTTTACCAAACAATGGGCACTGATGCGGCTTACATCTGCCGGTCAGTACTTCTCCGCAGCGCGCGCGCGGATCGTCATACACCTGCTGCGGCGCTGGTTTGAAATGCGCTTCTGCATCAAAACGCTGATACTCAGGCGTCAGGTGAACGCCGGAGGATTCGATAACGCCCAGACCGCGCCATTCACTGTCGCCATTGACGCAGAACACGTCGGCAATCGCCTGTTGCGCCAGTGTGTTACCGGCATCCGGCACTACGCGGCGATACTGGTTCTCCACCTGGCTGTGGGCCGCTATTTTCTGCTCGATTAGCATCACGACGCCTTGCAGTAGATCAAGCGGTTCGAAACCAGCGACCACCAGCGGGCGATGAAAATCAGAGGCGATAAAATTATAGGCATCGGTGCCTATAACCATACTGACATGGCCTGGTGCCAAAAATGCGTCGATACCGTTGTCCGGTTGTTCTAACAGGCTACGCAGCGTTGGGATAAGCGTAATGTGCTGGCAGAAAAAGTAAAAATTCTGCACATCGCGTTGTTTTGCCTGCTGGAGAGTGATGGCGGTCGTCGGCATGGTGGTTTCAAAACCCAGACCAAAGAACACGACCTTACGGGTTGGATTTTCCTGCGCCAGCTTCAGCGCATCCATCGGAGAATAGACAATGCGGATATCCGCGCCGCGTGCTTTGGCTTGCAGCAGTGAACCCTGTTTACCTGGCACGCGCATGGCGTCGCCGAAGGTACAAAAAATCACTTCCGGATGGCTGGCAATTTCCACACAACTGTCAATTCTGCCCATCGGCAGAACGCAAACCGGGCAGCCTGGACCGTGAATAAACTCCACGTTTTCGGGCAGCAACTGGTCAAGGCCGAATTTGAAGATTGCGTGGGTGTGGCCTCCACAAACTTCCATAATGCGCAGTGGGCGTTCAGCGGTGTAGGGGAGGTGAGCGGCACGTTCACACAGGTGGTCTATCAACTGCATCACCTGTTCCGGTGCCCGATATTCGTCAACAAAACGCATTATTTCTCCTCGCCATACAGTAACGCGCCGACATCCGGCTCAACGTCAAACATATTTTGCAGCGCCTCGAGTGTGTCGCGCGCTTCGGCTTCGTTAATGATGCTCATGGCAAAACCTACGTGGACCAGTACCCACTGGCCCAGACGCGGTTGACCATTTTCATCACAGCTACCGACCAGCGTCAGGTCGACGTCGCGCTGAATACCGCAAACATCGACCTTAGCCTGGTTACCATCAATGGTGCGGATTTGACCCGGAACACCTATGCACATCGCTGATTCTCCAGCCACGACAGCCATTGATCCATCCCTTCGCCGCTGGTGGCGGAAATCAGGATTATCTCAATTTCCGGGTTCACTTCCCGGGCGCTGGCGATGCACTTTTCAACATCAAAATTGAGATACGGCAGCAGATCCACTTTGTTGAGCAGCATCAGCGATGCAGCAGCAAACATATGGGGATATTTCAGCGGCTTGTCTTCGCCTTCGGTGACGGAAAGCACCGCCACTTTATGACGTTCGCCGAGGTCGAAGCTTGCCGGGCAAACCAGGTTACCGACGTTTTCGATAAACAAAATACCGTTATCGGCTAAAGGCAGGCGTGGTGCTGCATCGGCAATCATTTGCGCATCAAGGTGGCAGCCTTTACCCGTATTAACCTGGATTGCTGGTGTTCCGGTGGCGCGAATACGCGCTGCGTCGTTGACCGTCTGCTGGTCGCCTTCAATGACCGCGCACGGCACGCTGTCTTTCAGCTTCATCAGTGTTTCGGTCAGCAGCGTCGTTTTACCGGAACCTGGACTTGATACGAGATTGAGTACCAGATGCTGGCGGGCAGCGAAGCGGGCGCGATTGCGCTCGGCCAGACGGTTGTTTTTGTCCAGCACGTCAATTTCCACTTCCAGCATACGGCGCTGGCTCATGCCTGGAGCATGGGTACCTGCTTCGCCGTGACCGTAATGTAAATCGCCTTCTGCGGTCTGGCTCGGCGTGAAACTGGAGGTCTTCACACCGGTAATGTTTAGCGCCGGACGAGCCGCCGGAGCAAATGGCGCGCTGCGAAACGCTGAGTGGGGGTTATGTTCATCACCCTCTATATAAAGGTTGCCTTCCGCGCAACCACATGTCGTACACATCGCTCACTCCTGATCTTTTCACTTTCGGTAAATCTGTTGCCGGACAGCATCTTCGCCTTTTCCGACCTACAAACGTGCTCTTTCTGTAGACTGGATAAGAGGCTTAAGCGTCGCCATCCGGCGCTGGAGTCTGGTCTATTTCTATTCGTCGAATCTGTAACCCGTCATCGGCCACAATTCTCAGCATGTCGCTATTGCATTGTGGACAGCGACGAACGCGTTGTGTCAGTAACGTGACGTATTGCTGACAGGACTCGCACCAACATTCGGCTTCTTGTTCTTCGAGGTGGAGTTTACAACCTTCTGCAAGGGTGCCACGGCATACCAGATCAAAACAAAAGGCGAGAGCGCTGGTTTCTACGCAAGAAAATGCGCCAATTTTGAGCCAGACCCCAGTTACCCGGTGAGCACCATGCTGTGCGGCCTGTTGTTCAATCAATTCCAGTGCCCGTTGGCAGAGGGTTATTTCGTGCATATCGCCTCCCATGTTGTTGTCGTTTCAAAAGCAATAAACATGCCAGGTTGAATTTTTCCTCTCGTGACAATGACGACGATGACGAAATGACATGTCGTCATGCATGCTTGTTTTTGTATCTTAATGAAAATAAAGATTTTTAATGTTGGCATGAAATATGCTTAAGGCAGTTAGTCTCTGCTAAACGGGTAACCTGACATGACTATTTGGGAAATAAGCGAAAAAGCCGATTACATCGCTGAACGGCACCGTCGCCTACAGGACCAGTGGCGTATTTACTGCAACTCGCTGGTACAGGGGATCACCCTGTCGAAAGCGCGTTTGCATCATGCAATGAGCTGTGCGCCGGACAAAGATCTGTGCTTTGTCCTTTTTGAACACTTCACTATCTACGTCACGCTGGCGGACGGCTTTAACAGCCATACCATCGAGTACTACGTTGAAACCAAAGACGGTGATGATAAGCAACTGATTGCACAGGCACAGTTGACCATTGACGGCAAAGTTGATGACCGCATTAGCAACCGCGATCGCGAGCAGGTGCTGGAGCACTATCTCGAAAAAATCGCCAGAGTCTACGACAGCCTGTACACCGCGGTTGAAAACAATATGCCGGTAAATTTAAGCCAACTGGTAGAAGGACATAACCCGGCATAAGCCTCGGGTGATGCTCGCTTGAGTCGTGATGAGATTTTTACGCTGTATCACGACATTTTAGGGAATGGACATGTCGAAAAATGTCGAAAATGACATTTGATAAACATGTTTTCGTCAAAAATGACTATCACCTGAGGAATGCCTGGTGAATCGTTTTGTAATTGCTGACTCCACTCTTTGTATTGGCTGCCACACCTGTGAAGCCGCCTGCTCAGAGACGCATCGCCAGCATGGCCTGCAGTCAATGCCGCGCCTGAAAGTGATGCTAAATGAAAAAGAATCTGCACCGCAGCTTTGCCACCATTGTGAAGATGCACCTTGTGCCACCGTTTGCCCGGTCAATGCGATTAACCGTGTCGACGGCGCCGTACAGCTAAATGAAAGCCTGTGCGTAAGCTGCAAATTGTGTGGGATCGCCTGTCCGTTTGGCGCCATTGAGTTTTCCGGCAGTCGTCCGCTGCACATCCCGGCGAACGCGAATACCTCAAAAGCCCCTCCGGCTCCACCAGCACCGGCTCGCGTCAGCACGCTGCTGGACTGGGTTCCAGGTATTCGTGCCATTGCGGTGAAATGCGACCTGTGTAGCTTTGATGAACAAGGTCCGGCTTGTGTACGTATGTGCCCGACGAAAGCCCTGCACCTGGTGAGCAATACAGATATCGCTCGCGCCAGCAAACGTAAGCGTGAGCTGACTTTTAATACCGATTTCGGCGATCTCACCTTGTTTCAGCAGGCTCAGAGTGGGGATGCAAAATGAGCGCAATTTCACTGATTAACAGCGGCGTGGCCTGGTTTACGGCTGCGGCGGTTCTGGCATTTCTGTTTTCATTTCATAAAGCGCTAAGCGGCTGGATTGCCGGCGTTGGTGGAGCAGTCGGCAGCCTGTGTACGGCGGCAGCGGGTTTCACCGTGCTGACCAATGCGCTGGCGGTCAGCAGCGTGATACCGTTTATCGGTCACAGCATGCAAATAACTCCACTGAACGCAATCTGGCTTATCACACTGGGTCTGTGCGGCCTGTTTGTCAGCCTGTACAACATCGACTGGCATCGTCATCCACAGGTTAAAGCCAACGGTTTGTTGGTGAATCTGCTGATGGCTGCGGCCGTGTGTGCTGTGGTTGCCAGCAACCTCGGTACGCTAGTGGTGATGGCTGAAATCATGGCGTTGTGTGCGGTGTTCCTGACCGGTTGCAGTAAAGAGGGCAAACTGTGGTTTGCTCTGGGCCGAATCGGTACGCTGCTGCTGGCGGTCGCTTGCTATCTGGTATGGCAACGCTACGGCACGCTCGAACTGCGTCTGCTCGACCTTCGCACCCAGGAATTGCCGCTCGGCTCTGACATCTGGCTGCTGGGCGTTGCCGGTTTTGGTTTGCTGGCCGGGATTATCCCGCTGCACGGTTGGGTGCCACAGGCACATGCCAACGCCAGCGCACCTGCTGCGGCGCTGTTCTCTACCGTGGTAATGAAGGTTGGCCTGTTGGGCATTCTGTCCCTGTCGCTGCTGGGCGGTAATGCACCGCTGTGGTGGGGCATTACCCTGTTGGTACTGGGGATGATCACTGCATTTGTTGGCGGTCTGTATGCGTTGATGGAGCACAACATTCAACGTCTGCTGGCGTACCACACGCTGGAAAACATCGGCATTATTCTGCTGGGGCTGGGTGCCGGTGTGACCGGCATTTCCCTTAATCAACCGGCGCTGATTGCACTTGGTCTGACCGGCGGTTTGTATCATCTGGTGAACCACAGTCTGTTCAAAAGCGTCCTGTTCCTGGGGGCCGGCAGCATCTGGTTCCGTACTGGTCATCGTGATATCGAAAAACTGGGCGGTATCGGTAAGCGCATGCCGGTGATTTCCCTGGCGATGCTGGTTGGTCTGATGGCGATGGCCGCGCTGCCGCCACTGAACGGGTTTGCCGGTGAATGGGTTATCTATCAATCCTTCTTCAAGCTGGGTAACAGCGGAGCGTTTATCGGCCGTCTGTTAGGTCCGTTGCTGGCGGTCGGGCTGGCGATTACCGGCGCGCTGGCTGTGATGTGTATGGCGAAAGTCTATGGCGTAACGTTCCTTGGCGCACCGCGTACGAAGGAAGCTGAAAACGCCTGTTGCGCACCGATCCTGATGGGGGTGAGCGTGGTTGCGCTGGCAGTCTGCTGTGTGATTGGCGGCGTTGCCGCACCATGGTTGCTGCCACTTATCTCTTCAGCTGTGCCACTGCCGCTGGAAACCGCGAACACGACCGTTTCCCAACCAATGATCACCCTGTTGCTGATTGCCTGTCCGCTGCTGCCGTTCATTATCATGGCGATTTTCAAAGGCAACCGTCTGCCGTCGCGTTCGCGCGGTTCCGCCTGGGTATGTGGTTACGATCATGAGCAGTCAATGGTGATCACCGCGCATGGCTTTGCTATGCCGGTTAAAGAAGCCTTTGCTCCGGTACTGAAACTGCGTAAATGGCTTAACCCGGTGTCACTGGTTCCGGGCTGGCAGAATGCGGCTGCACCGGTTCTGTTCCGTCGCCTGGCATTGATTGAGCTGGCGGTGCTGGTGGTGATTGTGGTTTCACGAGGAGCCTGAGAATGAGTGTTTTATATCCGTTAATTCAGGCGCTGGTGCTGTTTGCCGTTGCGCCGCTGCTGTCCGGCATTACCCGCGTGGCGCGTGCACGTTTGCACAATCGCCGTGGTCCGGGTGTTTTGCAGGAGTACCGTGACATTATCAAACTGCTGGGGCGTCAGAGCATTGCGCCTGCGGATTCCAGTTGGGTCTTTCGCCTGACACCATTTGTGATGGTCGGCGTCATGCTGACTATCGCTACCGCATTGCCGGTAGTGACGGTAGGTTCTCCGCTGCCGCAACTGGGTGATTTGATCACGTTAATTTACCTGTTCGCCATCGCCCGTTTCTTCTTCTCTATTGCGGGGCTGGATACCGGTAGCCCGTTCACCGCGATCGGCGCCAGCCGTGAAGCGATGCTCGGCGTACTGGTTGAGCCGATTCTGCTGCTGGGTTTGTGGGTCGCAGCGCAGGTTGCCGGTTCAACCCATATCAGCAATATCGCTGACACCGTTTATCACTGGCCTGCGGCGCGCAGCATCCCGCTGATCCTGGCGCTGTGCGCCTGTGCTTTCGCCACCTTTATCGAAATGGGCAAACTGCCGTTCGACCTGGCAGAAGCCGAGCAGGAGCTACAGGAAGGTCCGCTGACTGAATACAGCGGCAGCGGTTTTGCGGTGCTGAAATGGGGTATCAGCCTCAAACAACTGGTCGTTTTGCAAATGTTTGTCGGCGTGTTCCTGCCGTGGGGACAGATGGAAACCTTTACTGCGGGTGGACTGCTGCTGGCACTGGTGATAGCCGTCGTCAAGCTGATCCTCGGCGTGCTGGTCATCGCCCTGTTTGAAAACAGCATGGCGCGTCTGCGTTTTTGCGCCACTTCACGCGTGACCTGGGCCGGTTTTGGGTTTGCGTTTTTAGCGTTCGTCTCCTTGCTGGTGGCGTGATTTAAGAGAGTTTGAGCATGTCTGAAGAAAAATTAGGTCAACAATACCTTGCTGCACTGCACCAGGCTTTCCCTGGCGTCGTACTGGACGAAGCCTGGCAGACCAAAGATCAGCTGACCATCACCGTGAAGGTAAACTACCTGCCGGAAGTGGTGGAGTTCCTTTATTACAAACAGGGCGGATGGTTGTCCGTGTTGTTTGGTAACGACGAACGCCAGCTGTGCGGCCATTACGCTGTGTATTATGTCTTGTCGATGGAGCAGGGCACTAAATGCTGGATAACCGTTCGCGTAGAAGTTGACGCCAATAAACTGGAATTCCCGTCTGTCACGCCACGCGTACCGGCTGCCGTCTGGGGCGAACGTGAAGTGCGCGACATGTACGGTTTGATCCCGGTGGGGCTGCCGGACGAACGTCGTCTGGTGCTACCGGATGACTGGCCGGACGAACTCTATCCGCTGCGTAAAGACAGCATGGATTACCGTCAACGTCCGGCGCCGACTACCGATGCTGAAACCTATGAGTTCATCAACGAACTGGGCGACAAGAAAAATAATGTAGTGCCTATTGGCCCGCTGCACGTGACCTCCGATGAACCGGGTCACTTCCGTCTGTTCGTTGACGGCGAAAACATTATCGACGCCGACTACCGCTTGTTCTATGTCCACCGTGGCATGGAAAAACTGGCAGAAACCCGCATGGGTTATAACGAAGTGACTTTCCTGTCGGATCGCGTGTGCGGCATCTGTGGTTTTGCCCACAGCACCGCGTACACCACCTCCGTTGAGAATGCGATGGGTATCGTAGTACCGGAGCGTGCGCAGATGATCCGCGCTATTCTGCTGGAAGTTGAGCGTCTGCACTCTCACCTGCTGAACCTGGGGCTGGCGTGCCACTTCACCGGTTTCGACTCCGGCTTTATGCAGTTCTTCCGCGTACGTGAAACGTCAATGAAAATGGCAGAGATCCTCACCGGTGCGCGTAAAACTTACGGTCTGAACCTGATCGGAGGGATCCGTCGCGACCTGCTGAAAGAGGACATGATCCAGACTCGTCAACTGGCGCAACAGATGCGTCGTGACGTGCAGGAACTGGTTGATATGCTGTTGAGTACGCCGAACATGGAACAGCGTACTGTCGGGATTGGCCGTCTGGATCCGGAAATTGCCCGTGACTTCAGTAACGTTGGCCCGATGGTTCGCGCCAGCGGTCACGCGCGTGATACCCGCGCAGATCACCCGTTTGTGGGTTACGGCCTGCTGCCGATGGAAGTTCACAGCGAGCAGGGCTGTGACGTCATTTCTCGTCTGAAAGTCCGCATCAATGAAGTCTATACCGCGCTGAATATGATCGACTTTGGTCTGGATAACCTGCCTGGCGGGCCGCTAATGGTGGAAGGTTTTACCTATATTCCACACCGTTTCGCGCTGGGCTTTGCGGAAGCGCCGCGTGGGGATGATATCCACTGGAGCATGACCGGCGACAACCAGAAACTGTACCGCTGGCGTTGCCGTGCGGCCACCTACGCTAACTGGCCGACGCTGCGTTATATGCTGCGTGGTAACACTGTTTCCGATGCCCCGCTGATTATCGGTAGCCTCGATCCTTGCTACTCCTGTACTGACCGTATGACCGTGGTTGATGTGCGTAAGAAGAAAAGCAAAGTCGTGCCGTACAAAGAACTTGAGCGCTACAGCATCGAGCGTAAAAACTCGCCGCTGAAATAAGGAATCGCCATGTTTACCTTTATCAAAAAAGTCATCAAAACCGGTGCACCGACGTCGTCGTATCCGCTGGAGCCGATCGCGGTCGATAAAAACTTCCGTGGTAAGCCGGAGCATAATCCGCAGCAGTGTATTGGCTGCGCAGCCTGTGTGAATGCGTGCCCGTCAAACGCGCTGACGGTTGAAACCGATCTGGTCACCAATGAACTGGCCTGGCAATTCAACCTTGGTCGCTGCATCTTCTGTGGCCGTTGTGAAGAAGTCTGCCCGACGGCGGCGATCAAACTGTCTCAGGAATATGAGCTGGCGGTGTGGAAGAAAGAAGATTTCCTGCAGCAGTCTCGCTTTGCGCTGTGCAATTGCCGCGTATGTAACCGTCCTTTTGCGGTGCAAAAAGAGATTGATTACGCCATTGCACTGCTGAAGCATAACGGTGATAGCCGCGCGGAAAATCACCGTGAAAGCTTTGAGACCTGCCCGGACTGTAAACGCCAGAAATGCCTGGTGCCGTCTGACCGTATTGAACTGACTCGCCATATGAAAGAGGCCAGCTGATGAGCAATTTATTAGGCCCACGTGATGCCAACGGTATTCCGGTACCGATGACGGTAGATGAATCTATTGCCAGCATGAAAGCGTCGCTGCTGAAAAGCATCAAGCGTTCTGCTTACGTCTATCGTGTTGACTGCGGTGGCTGTAACGGTTGCGAAATCGAAATTTTTGCTACCTTGTCCCCGCTGTTTGATGCCGAACGTTTCGGTATCAAAGTTGTTCCGTCACCGCGCCATGCGGATATCCTGTTGTTTACCGGCGCGGTAACCCGCGCGATGCGCTCTCCGGCGCTGCGTGCCTGGCAATCAGCGCCAGATCCGAAAATCTGTATCTCTTACGGAGCCTGCGGTAACAGTGGTGGCATCTTCCACGACTTATACTGCGTATGGGGCGGCACCGACAAAATCGTACCAGTGGATGTTTACATCCCTGGTTGTCCGCCGACGCCTGCGGCGACGCTGTACGGCTTTGCGATGGCGCTGGGCCTGCTGGAGCAGAAAATTCACGCGCGTGCACCGGGTGAACTGGACGAACAACCAGCTGAAATTCTGCACCCGGATATGATACAGCCTCTGCGTGTGAAGGTGGATCGTGAAGCGCGTCGTCTGGCGGGTTATCGCTATGGTCGCCAGATTGCCGATGATTATATGACGCAGTTAGGGCAGGGCGAAAATCAGGTGGCGCGCTGGCTGGAAGCGGAAAACGATCCGCGTCTGACCGAGATCGTTACTCATCTTAACCATGTAGTTGAAGAGGCGCGTATCCGATGAGTGAAACGGTGGTGTTCAGTCAACTGAGCCGTAAGTTTATTGATGAGAACGATGCGACGCCCGCCGAGGCGCAGCAGGTTGTCTATTACAGCCTGGCGATTGGCCATCACTTAGGCATCATCGATTGCCTGGAAGCGGCGTTAACCTGTCCGTGGGATGAGTATCTGGCGTGGATTGCGACGCTTGCCGAAGGAAGCGAAGCCCGCCGCAAAATGGAAGGCGTGCCGAAGTACGGCGAGATCGTCATCGATTTTAACCATGTACAGATGCTGGCGCGTGCGTTTGATGACGCGCGCGCCGTACAAACTCCACAGCAGCAGGAATGGAGCAAGCTCATGCTCAGTATGCTCCATGATATTCATCAGGAAAGCGCCATCTATCTGATGGTGAGGAGACACCGTGACTGACGTTTTATTGTGTGTCGGTAATAGCATGATGGGGGATGATGGCGCGGGTCCGCTGCTGGCGGAAATGTGTGCTGCGGAACCTAAAGGTAACTGGGTGGTTATCGACGGTGGCAGTGCCCCGGAGAATGATATTGTGGCAATCCGCGAGCTGCGCCCGGCGCGTTTGCTGATTGTCGATGCTACCGATATGGGGCTGAATCCTGGTGAAATCCGCATTATCGATCCTGATGATATTGCCGAGATGTTCATGATGACCACGCACAACATGCCGCTGAACTACCTGGTTGATCAGCTGAAAGAGGATGTCGGCGAGGTGATTTTCCTCGGTATTCAGCCGGACATCGTTGGTTTTTATTACCCGATGACGCAGCCGATCAAAGAGGCGGTTGAAACCGTCTATCAACGATTAGCCGGGTGGGAAGGCCATGGTGGATTTTCGGAGTTAGAAGCACCTGAAGAGTAAACCGTATCAGTGCCGGATGTTTGCCGCATCCGGCCTGTTTATCTCGCCTGCGCCGGTTGTTACTCCGTTGCCTGCTCAATAATTAATTTCCCCTGCATTACCGAAACATTTACCGCTGTGCCGGTAGGGAACCCTGCCTGTTCAAGCCAGTCACCGTTCAGCGTTAATGAGGCATGCCTGCTGATACGTAGCGTGAACCCGGTGTGACGATCCTCGTACCGCTTTCTGACATAACCTACTTTTAAACGACGTACGGGTTTGGTGATAACCACTGCTGTTTTGCCATTTTCATCAGACATGAGCCATTCCTTGTGGCGGAGGGTTAAGATTAAAAACTACTGAATAAAATGACAGTAAAAAAGCGCGGGGGCAAACCTGAAACTGGAAGGGTGATTCCACATTTGAAATGCAATGAATGAAATGAAGATGTAAAGCAATGCCGGAAGGTGGCAGAACCCTCCGGCAGGTAGATTACTCCAGGTCTGCCCCATTGCTGGCTATGACCTTTTTGTACCACCAGAATGACTTCTTACGTGTCCGTGCGAGCGTCCCGTTACCTGCATCATCCCGGTCCACATAGACAAAACCGTAGCGTTTGCTCATCTCGCCGGTTGAGGCGGAGACCACATCGATACACCCCCAGGTGGTATAACCCATTAGCGGTACGCCATCTTCAATAGCGTCAGACATGGCACGAATATGTTCGCGTAAATAGCTTATGCGATAGTCATCATTGATGTTGCCACTGGCATCCATCTCATCTTTTGCCCCAAGCCCGTTCTCCACCAGAAATAGCGGTTTCTGGTAGCGGTCATACATCATGTTCATGGTGATACGCAGACCCAGCGGGTCTATGCCCCAGCCCCATTCGCTGGCCTCAATGTAGGGATTGCGTAGCGATTTCACTACGTTGGCGGCGCTGGTATTGCCGGCATTCATTTCCGCCGAAGCGCAACGTGATGCGTAATAGCTGAAAGAGACAAAATCGACGGTATTTTTCAGGATCTCGTCATCTTCCGGGGCTTTCTCTATCACTACGCCTTTTTCACGAAACACCCGGGATGAATAAGCGGGATAAGCCCCGCGCGCCTGGACATCAATGAAAAACAGGTTTTCGCGGTCTTTTTCCAGCGCGGTCCACACATCTTCCGGTTTGCATGAATAAGGATAAAAATTTCCGCCAGCCAGCATGCAACCAACCTGGTTGTGCGGGTTGATTTCATGAGCAATTTTGGTTGCCAGTGCACTGGCAATCAGTTCGTGGTGCGCGGACTGATATTTCACCTGATCCTGATTTTCACCGTCTTCAAACACCAGTCCCGCGCCTGAGAAAGGGCTGTGTAACATGATGTTGATTTCATTAAACGTCAGCCAGTATTTCACCAGACCGTCGAAGGCTTCGAAGCAGGTACGGGCGTAACGGGTAAAGAACTCCACCATTTTGCGGTTACGCCAGGAGCCGTACTCGGTCACCAGGTGCATTGGTACATCGAAGTGACACAGGGTGACTAATGGTTCAATACCGTATTTTTTGCATTCAGCGAATACCGCGCGATAAAAAGCGATACCTTCTTCATTCGGCGTGAGTTCGTCCCCATTCGGGTAGAGGCGGCTCCATGCAATTGAGGTGCGAAAAACCGTAAATCCCATTTCCGCCATCAGGGCGATATCTTCCTGATAACGATGATAGAAATCTATCGCATCATGGCTGGGATAAAACTCGTCATCCCGCAGCTGAAAGCGCTTTTCCTGACCCAGTTTGACGGGCATCCGGTGCGCGCCGTGTGGGATCATATCCACGGTAGTCAGCCCTTTGCCGCCTTCCCGATATGCCCCTTCAGACTGGTTGGCGGCCAGTGCGCCGCCCCATAAAAATCCTTGCGGAAAAACAGACATAGTAAACCTCAGTTATGGCCAGTCAGATGCTGGCTCCATTGATATTGCCCGGTTGCGCAGCCTGGTTTTTTCTGGCCTGTGCGGCTGCATCTTCGACGGGAATATCCTCAAAGCCGAGAAGTAGCGTTAATACAAAGGACAGCACAACTGCCAGCGCCATTACGCCAAATACCCAGACGATAGTCATTGGATTGGCCGGATCGAAAAACTGTACACTGGTGAATAGCCCTGGTGCTGCCATCGAGTGGCTTGCCAGCCCGGCCATTCCGGCAACGGCTCCACAGATAAAGCCACTGATAAGACTCGCAATCAGTGGACGTTTCAGGCGTACCGCCACACCGTACAGCGCGGGTTCGGAAATGCCCGCCATAATCGCGGAGGCTGCCGCCGCTAGCGCCGTCTGGCGCAGTTCCGGGTTTTTGGTTTTCCATGCCACAGCTAAAGATGAGCCGCCCAGCGACAGGTTGGCGCCGATTTCAGATGGCATGACCATGCCTTCTTTGCCGGTCTCGGCGATGGTCTGAATGATGGTTGGTGTAAAGACGCGATGCATGCCGGTCATTACCAGCAACGGCCACAGCGCACCCATAATGGCGACTGAGAGCCAGCCCAGATAACCGTGAATGGTGTAAACCAGAGCCGAAATCGCGCTGCCGATCCAGATCCCGATCGGGCCAATAAGTACGATGGCGAGTGGGGCGGCGATCAGAACGATCAGCATCGGTTTAAGGAAGTTTTTCGTCACCGCCGGAGTGATGCGATCCACCCAACGCTCGATATACGACAGGCACCAGGTCATGACCAGCGCCGGGATCACCGTATACGTATATTTCACCGCAGTGACCGGGATCAGCGCAAACTCAACGTGTTCACCCTGTGCGGCCTTCGCCATCAGCTCGATAAAGCTTGGATGCACCAGTACGCCCGCAATGGCGATGGCCAGCGACATATTGGTTTTGAATTTAATGGCTGCCGAGGCAGCGACCATCAGCGGCAGGAAGAAGAATGCGCCGTCACCTATCACCGTCAGGATGGTCAGAGTTGAGGAGCCTTTTTCCAGAATGCCGGTCATCTCAAGGATCATCGCCAGCAATTTCAGCATCGATCCACCAATAATCGCCGGGATCAGCGGCGACATGGTACCGATCAGCGCATCGAGGATCCCTGCGCCAATACGCTTCAGGCTCAGCTTAGGTTTTACTTCCGACTCGGCAGGTTGCATATCACCAGGCAGCAGGTTGACGACTTCGCGGTACGCTTGCGAAACGGTGTTACCAATGATCACCTGACATTGATTGTCGTTACGCACCACACCGAGTACGCCAGGGAGTGTTTTCAGTGTGGCGCTGTCGACCAGTGAGTCATCTTTGAGAACGAAACGTAATCGGGTCATGCAGTGCGTCACTGCGGTGATATTCCCGACGCCGCCCAGAGCCGTCACAACGGAGCGCGCCAGCGCTGCATAATTCTTAGACATCGAATTTAATCCTGTTTTATCAGTAGGGTACGTTATGTCTTGCCGTTTACTCTGGTCTCATTTCTGTGTCGGTGAAACAGTGTTAGGAAACCGGTTTCATAAAAGCATGTTTATTTTTTGTAATATGAGCAAGCTTTAATTTTGATCGGTTATTATAAATGTGATTACGATCACCAGATATGGGGTACTGCGGTTGAGCAGCGGGGACAGTAGCCAAACGGTGCAGTACACTGCGTCACATTGAGTGATAAGGGATGAGTAATATGACCACGATGCTGGAGGTGGCGAAGCGTGCCGGCGTGTCGAAAGCGACGGTTTCCCGGGTGCTTTCAGGGAACGGCTACGTCAGCCAGGAGACCAAAGATCGCGTGTTTCAGGCCATTGAAGAAAGCGGTTATCGCCCCAATTTGCTGGCGCGAAACCTGGCGGCGAAGAGTACTCAGACGCTGGGGCTGGTGGTGACCAACACCCTGTATCATGGCGTTTATTTTAGCGAATTGTTGTTCCACACCGCACGGATGGCAGAGGACAGGGGACGCCAGCTTTTGCTTGCCGATGGTAAACACAGTGCTGAAGAAGAGCGTCAGGCGATTCAGTACCTGCTCGACCTGCGTTGTGATGCGATTATGATCTACCCACGTTTTCTCAGCGTCGATGAAATTGACGATATTATTGATGCGCACTCGCAGCCGATTATGGTGCTTAACCGACGACTGCGCAAAAACAGCAGCCACTGTGTCTGGTGCGATCAAAAGCAAACCAGCTTTAATGCCGTAACGCAGCTTATCGCTGCCGGGCATAAGGAAATTGGTTTTATTACTGGTTCAATGGATTCTCCCACCGGCGTGGAGCGTCTTTCAGGCTACAAAGACGCACTGGCGCATCATGGTATTTCCTTAAATAATGATCTGATTGTTAAAGGAAAATGGACTCCAGCTTGCGGTGCTGCAGGGGTAGATACTTTGCTTTCACGCAACGTGAATTTTACCGCGCTGGTGGCCAGTAATGATGACATGGCAATCGGTGCCATGAAGCAACTACACGAGCAGGGTGTTAACGTTCCTGCGCAGGTGTCGGTTATCGGCTTTGATGATATCGCTCTTGCGCCATACACGATCCCGGCACTTTCCAGTGTCAAAATACCGGTAACTGAGATGATCCAGGAGACGATTGGACGCCTCATCTTTATGCTGGACGGCGGGGACTTTGCGCCACCGAAAACCTTCACCGGTGAGCTGATTCCTCGCGACTCTGTTGCGCCGTCAGTTTTGCGTTGATCGCTGTCGTTAGTCATCGTCACTAGTGACGATGACACATATCCTTCACGTACTGGGAAATAAAAATCCTTTTATAACAATGAATTAAAATCTGGCACGATTTGTGAATGCTTCGGCTGATATTCTGTCATTGCTGGAGAAATTGATGAACCGTTTCATCATTGCAGACGCCAATAAATGCATTGGTTGCCGTACCTGTGAAGTGGCCTGCGTGGTATCCCATCAGGATAACCAGGACTGCGCATCGCTGACCCCTGAAACCTTTTTACCGCGTATTCACGTGATCAAAGGCGTTAACGTCTCCACTGCGACGCTGTGCCGTCAGTGTGAAGATGCGCCGTGCGCTAACGTCTGCCCGAACGGTGCAATCAGCCGCGATAAAGGTTTTGTCCACGTAATGCAGGAACGCTGCATTGGTTGCAAAACTTGCGTAGTGGCCTGTCCTTACGGCGCAATGGAAGTCGTTGTTCGTCCCGTTGTTCGCAACAGCGGCGCGGGTCTGAACGTACGTGCAGAGAAAGCCGAAGCCAACAAGTGCGACCTGTGCCACCATCGCGAAGCTGGCCCCGCCTGTATGGAAGTTTGTCCGACTCACGCCCTGATTTATGTGGATCGCAATAAGCTTGAACAACTGAGTGCAGAAAAACGCCGTCGTGCGGCGCTGGATTCCACCGCATCTTTGCTGTTCTGATCCCCGAAAATCCGCGTAAAATAAGGCGATATTTTTGCCGGATAGCGTTTCGCTTATCCGGCAAACGGGCATTTCAGGGAAACATGACCGCGGGAATTCATCATGACAATAAACCACCACTCCGGCGTACAGCTACGTATTCGCGGTAAGGTACAGGGCGTTGGATTTCGTCCCTTTGTCTGGCAACTGGCGCAGCGGCTAGAATTGCATGGCGACGTCTGTAACGACGGTGATGGTGTGGTGGTGCGAATGCTGGAAGATCCGGCGGTATTTATTGCCCAACTGCACCAACACTGCCCGCCGCTGGCTCGCATTGACAGCGTTGAGAGCGAGCCGTTTGCCTGGCCGCAGCAGCCTGCTGATTTCTCGATACGTCAAAGCGCAGGCGGGATGATGAATACGCAAATCGTGCCCGATGCCGCAACTTGTCCGGCCTGTCTTGTTGAAATGAATACGCCCGGCGAACGCCGCTATCGCTACCCCTTTATCAACTGTACCCACTGCGGCCCGCGTTTTACGATTATTCGTGCAATGCCATATGATCGTCCATTTACCGTGATGGCGTCATTTCCGCTTTGTCTCCAGTGCGATAAAGAATACCGCGATCCCTATGACCGCCGCTTCCATGCACAGCCGGTTGCCTGTCCGGCGTGCGGTCCACATCTTGAGTGGTTGAGCGCAGGCTTTCGGGCGGAAAAAGAAGACGCGTTGCAGTCGGCAGTGACACTGCTGAAAGCAGGTGGCATTGTGGCCGTCAAAGGGATTGGTGGATTCCATCTGGTTTGCGACGCGCGCAACGACAAGGCGGTGGCGATGCTCAGGACGCGTAAACACCGCCCGGCCAAACCGCTGGCAGTAATGCTGCCTGGTGATGATGGACTACCAGAGTCTGCGCGTCGTTTACTGGCCACCCCCGCAGCGCCAATAGTGCTGGTGAATAAGCAATATGTGGTTTCGCTGTGCGAGGGGATTGCGCCAGGGCTGATGGAAGTCGGCGTTATGCTGCCAGCCAACCCGCTACAGCATTTGCTTTTACAGGAAATGAATGGCCCGCTGGTGATGACCTCCGGCAACCTCAGCGGCAGACCACCTGCGATTACCAATGCGCAAGCGCTGGAAGATTTGCGCGAGATTGCCGATGGTTTTCTGCTGCATAACCGTGAAATCGTCCAGCGTATGGATGATTCCGTCGTGCGTGATAGCGGGGAAATGCTGCGCCGTTCCAGGGGTTACGTACCGGATGCTGTGGCGCTACCGCCAGGTTTTCGCGATGTGCCACCCATACTGTGCTTAGGCGCTGATCTGAAAAATACCTTCTGCCTGGTGCGAGGCGAACAGGCGGTTATCAGCCAGCATCTGGGAGATCTCAGCGATGATGGCATTCAAAACCAGTGGCGTGATGCGCTGCACCTGATCCAGAACATTTATGATTTCACGCCACAGCGTATCGTCTGCGATGCGCACCCTGGCTACGTTTCCAGCCAGTGGGGCAGTGAGATGAACCTGCCAACCGAAACGGTACTGCATCATCATGCTCACGCCGCTGCAAGTCTTGCCGAGCACGGCTGGCCGCTGGATGGAGGGGATGTTATTGCCCTGACACTGGATGGTATCGGTATGGGCGAAAACGGTGCGTTGTGGGGAGGTGAGTGTCTGCGGGTCAATTATCGTGAGTGCGAACACCTCGGCGGTTTGCCTCCCGTAGCGCTGGTTGGTGGCGATCTCGCGGCTAAACAGCCGTGGCGTAATCTGTTGGCGCAGTGTCTGCGTTTTGTTCCTGACTGGCAACGTTACCCGGAAACGGCGTTACTGCAACAACAAAACTGGAGCGTGCTGGCACGTGCCATTGAGCGGGGAATTAATGCTCCGCTGGCGTCATCATGCGGGCGGTTGTTTGATGCCGTTGCGGCAGCGCTCCATTGCGCGCCGGAATCGCTGAGTTATGAAGGTGAGGCCGCCTGTACGCTGGAGGCGCTGGCCTCACAATGCGCGGGCGTTGAGCATCCGGTGAAGATTCCAGTAAGTGCTAATCAACTCGATTTGGCTGTTTTTTGGCAGCAGTGGCTGAACTGGCAGGCGACAGCGCCGGAACGCGCCTGGGCCTTCCATGATGCACTGGCGCGTGGGTTTGCCACGCTGATGCGCGAGCAGGCGGTATCTCGCGGTATTAATACGCTGGCATTCAGCGGTGGTGTGATGCATAACCGATTACTGTCGTCGCGGCTGGCATTTTATCTGGCCGATTTTACGTTACTGTTTCCGCAGCGTTTACCGGCAGGAGATGGGGGATTATCGCTGGGACAAGGCGTAATTGCTGCGGCGCGGGTGCTTACACAAAAATAAAAAAAGCCCCGGGACTGGCGGGGCAAGAAAAACAGGTCGGGGCATACCGACAAGTGGCAGCGCACATCCGTGTGCGTGAGGTTAATAAATCAAGCGATGGCACTACATTGTTTACACGGGCAGCGTTTTCAACAGAGCGAAAGCCTCCTTCATTCTGTCCTCACTGACCACGAAGGCGCATAACTGGCCTTCGCTGTTCGTTCCTCTGGCGACCATACCTTGTGCTTCCGCTGCAATGTGCCAGTTCAGATCCCGGCGCTGGGTTTCCCCTGCCAGATGTAATGGCAGCTCCGGCGTTTTGATTTTTACCAGCATGGCTGGCAGTTTCAGCGGGGCGTTGCCGCCGAGCAGATTTTTCGCCAGATACATCGCGCTAAGCTGAATGGGTTGCAGGAACGGCAACACCTGACCATTGATTTCCGCACAGTCGCCAAGGGCGTAAATATCCGGATGACTGGTTTGCAGGTAGCTGTCGACGCAAACACCACGGTTGATGGTTAATCCAGCACGTCGCGCCAGCGCCGTTTCAGGACGTAAACCTGTTGCCGCAATCACCGCATCAACTTCTACGCTACGGTGACGATCGAGCGTGGCGCGAATACCGGTGCTGGTTTTCTCCAGCTCCAGTAATTGCGATTTCAGCAGCAAATGCACACCCATGTCGGTCAGGCGATGCTGCAAGCGGCTGCTCACTTCCGGCGGCATTAACGAAGCCAGAATACTGGCGGCGTTATCGATAAGCGTCACCGCTTTACCGGCGCGACAGAAATCCATTGCCAGTTCGCTGCCAATTAAGCCACCGCCGACAATCAGAACACGCCGGGCGTCACGAAGTTGTGTTTCACAGGCGCGATACTCCTGTTGGCTGTTAAGAGTAAGCATTAACTCACGTCCGGTAACCGGAGGTACAAAGGCTGACGCCCCGGTTGCCAGCACCAGTTTGTCATACTGCCACTGTTTGTCCTGGCTTTTCACTACGTGGGCTTCGGCATCAATATCGGTAACCCAGGTGTGCGGGAATAAGCGTAATGTAAACTGTTCGGCGAACTCCCCCGCCGACTGGCGGGTGAGGTCATCGGCACGTTGTGCCTGGCTGATAACGTGGCTGAGATCGGGTTTGTTGTACTCGTCCATGCTGTCAGCGGCAATCAGCGTCAGCGGGACTGTAGCATCCTGTTTACGGATATTTTTGACTAACTGGCGGGCGGCGAAGCCCGAACCAATGATGACAATTCCGTGGCTCATTTTGCCTCCGTTGCCAGTACGTCGAAGACATCTTTACCTAATGAACATTCCGGGCACAGGAAGTTATCCGGCACGTCGCTCCACGGAGTACCCGGTGCGACATCTTGTAAAGGTTCGCCTTTAGCGGGATCGTAGATCCACTGGCAGACGCTGCACTGCATGCAAGGTCCGAGATCGGCGGCAGCGGCGGCGGCACAGGCGCACTCTTCTTCTTTAGTTGTTGCTTTCACATTGGTTTCCGGCAGCGGAGCAAGCGCCCACTGACGTGCAATTTCACGACCGTGCTGACGGCACAGTTCCAGCGCATCCAGGTCCGGACGCCATTTCGCTTTCAGGCTCAGAGACATTTCGAAACCAGCGTCCTGCAGACGGGTAGACAGACGGTCTACCGCGCCGCCGCTCCAGCCGTGTGAACCAAAGGCGCTGGCGCGTTTGTTACGAAAACGCAGACCTGTCATCTCCTCAACCAGACCCGCGATTTTCGGCATCATCACGTTGTTCATGGTAGATGTACCGACCAGCACGCCTTTGGAGCGGAAGACGTTGGTCAGGATTTCGTTCTTATCGCTACGGGCGACGTTAAAGATTTTGACCGCCACATTCGGGTCAACTTCGTTGATCCCTTGCGCAATAGCATCTGCCATCATGCGAGTGTTGTTGGACATGGTGTCGTAGAAAATCGTGATGCGATCTTCCTGATAATCTGCCGCCCATTTCAGATACAGTTCAACGATCTGTGTTGGGTTGTCACGCCATACCACACCGTGAGAGGTGGCAATCATATCGACCGGCAAATTAAAGCCGAGGATCTCGGTGATTTTCGGTGTCACCAGACGGCTGAATGGCGTCAGGATGTTGGCATAGTAGCGTTGGCACTGTTCGAACAGTTCAGTCTGGTCCACTTCGTCGTTAAACAGACGTTCGTCACAGTAATGCTGACCGAAGGCGTCGTTACTGAACAGGACGGCGTCGCCGGTCATGTAGGTCATCATGCTGTCAGGCCAGTGCAGCATCGGGGTTTCTACGAAGATCAACTGCTTACCGTTACCAATATCCAGTGAGTCGCCGGTTTTAACCACGTTGAAGTTCCATTCCGGGTGATGATGATGTCCGGTAATGGAATCAATGGCGTTATTGGTACAGTAAATCGGGGTATCCGGAATGCAGGACATCAGTTCGGTCAGCGCACCGGCATGATCTTCTTCTGCATGGTTAATGATGATGTAGTCAATATCCGCCAGGTCAATTTCACTGCGCAGATTTTGCACGAATTCACGGCTAAACTTGTGGTCTACTGTATCGATCAGGACATTTTTTTCTTCACGGATGAGATAGCTGTTGTAGCTGCTGCCGCGCAGCGTTTTGTATTCGGTTCCGTGGAAATCACGAACTTCCCAGTCACGTTGGCCAACCCAATGAATGTTATTTTTAACCAGAATAGACATAGCAACCTCAATTAATTCAGCGTTTTTCAAAAAAAGATGTTTTGCTTATTGCAGATTGCGTGCCAGTTTTTTATTTATTTGATTTATAAAGTTTTAATTTTTATACCCCAAAAATGGTAGTCAAAATGACTATTTAATTTATTGTCAATATGACAATATGAATTGTCAAAATGACAATGAGGTAGTCATGAGCTTTTCAGTTGATGTCCTGGCGGGCATCGCCATTGAATTACAAAGCGGTATTGGGCATCAGGATCGTTTTCAACGTCTGATCACCACCCTGCGCCAGGTGTTGGAGTGTGATGCTTCGGCGCTGCTGCGCTACGAGTCCCGACAGTTCATTCCCCTGGCAATTGACGGGCTGGCACAGGATGTCCTCGGCAGGCGTTTTACGCTGGAGGGCCATCCGCGCCTGGAAGCGATCGCCCGTGCAGGCGATGTCGTGCGCTTTCCTGCCGACAGCGATTTACCCGACCCATACGACGGGCTGATTCCGGGTCAGGAAAGCCTGAAGGTTCATGCCTGCATCGGGTTGCCGCTGTTTGCCGGACAAAATCTGATAGGCGCGCTGACGCTTGATGGTATGGAACCTGACCAGTTCGATGTGTTCAGCGATGAAGAACTACGCCTGATTGCCGCTCTGGCGGCGGGCGCGCTGAGCAATGCATTGTTGATTGAACAACTGGAAAGCCAGAATATGCTGCCGGGTTCGTCGACTGCCTTTGAGCAGGTCACTGAAACGCAGATGATTGGCCTGTCGCCCAATATGATGCAGTTGAAAAAAGAAATTGAGATTGTGGCAGGCTCTGATCTCAACGTGCTTATCAGCGGTGAAACGGGGACAGGCAAAGAGCTGGTGGCGAAAGCCATCCATGAAGGCTCACCGCGAGCGGTGAATCCGCTGGTGTATCTGAACTGTGCCGCGTTGCCGGAAAGTGTGGCAGAAAGCGAGCTGTTTGGTCACGTGAAGGGGGCATTTACCGGAGCCATCAGCAATCGTAGCGGCAAGTTTGAAATGGCAGATAACGGCACGCTGTTTCTGGATGAGATTGGCGAGCTGTCACTGGCGCTACAGGCCAAGCTGCTGCGCGTGTTGCAGTATGGGGATATTCAACGCGTCGGGGACGATCGCAGTCTGCGTGTGGATGTCCGTGTGCTGGCGGCCACTAACCGTGATTTACGTGAAGAAGTGCTGGCCGGAAATTTCCGTGCCGATTTGTTCCATCGCCTGAGCGTCTTCCCGCTTTCCGTACCGCCGCTGCGTGAACGCGGTGACGATGTCGTGTTGCTGGCAGGGTATTTTTGCGAACAGTGTCGGCTGAGACTGGGGCTTTCTCGCGTGGTGCTCAGTCCTGGGGCACGAACTCATCTGCTGAACTACGGCTGGCCCGGAAACGTCCGTGAACTCGAGCATGCTATTCATCGTGCAGTGGTGCTGGCAAGGGCGACAAGGGCAGGGGATGAAGTGGTACTGGAAGCACAGCATTTTGCTTTACAGGAAGATGTTCATTCGCCGCAGGCCGAAGTCATCGCAGAGATGCCGCAGGCTCATAACCTGCGTGAGGCAACAGAATCATTTCAGCGGGAGATGATCCGCCGGGCACTGGCGCAGAATAACCACAGCTGGGCGGCAAGCGCGCGAGCGCTGGAAACCGACGTCGCCAACCTGCACCGGTTGGCGAAACGTCTGGGACTGAAGGATTAGATAATTCCTGCCTGGTAGAAATCCTGCAGGTTGATAGCGCCGGTGAGTTTGCCGTTTTCGTCCACCACCGGTGCGGCGGTAATTTTGCGCTTCATCAGGATCTCTTTGGCATCAATTGCGCGGCTTTGCGCCTGCAGCGTAATGCCATTGGGGGTCATCGCTTCGCTAACCTGAGTAGTGAGTGCGCCGCCACCGACCAGCCAGCGGCGCAGGTCACCGTCGGTAAATACGCCTTTCACTAACGCTTGTTCGTCGCAGACCGCCACCAGGCCCAGACCGGTACGGCTCAGTTCCAGCATGGCATCCATGACGCTGGTGGTGAGCGTGACCTGTGGTACGGCATCGTCGCGACGCATCAGGTGGTGCACCTTATTTAACAAACGTGCACCCAACGCACCGGCCGGATGGGAACGGGCAAAATCTTCTTCGTTAAAACCACGCGCCTGCATCACGGCAATTGCCAGCGCATCGCCCATCATCAGGGTGTTGACGGTGCTGGATGTCGGCGCCAGGCGCATCGGGCAGGCTTCGCGCTCCACCGAAATATCCAGTACGGCTTTTGCCGCCAGGCCCAACGGTGAGGTCGGTTTTCCTGTCATCGCCAGCAGGGCGACGGATTTGTCCTCCAGGCGCGGAATAATGAGATCCAACTCTTTTGCACCACCGGAGTAAGAGATGAACAGCATCACATCGCGACTTTCAATCATCCCTAAGTCGCCGTGCAGCGCTTCCGCAGGATGCACAAAAAAGGCCGGGGTGCCGGTGCTGGCGAGAGTCGCCGCGATTTTTTTGCCAATATGACCAGACTTGCCAATACCGGAAACAATGACTTTGCCTTCGCAGTGGATAATGGTATTGGCGGCGCGGACAAAATCATCGCCCAGACGTTCTGGCAGTCGGCTGGCTTCCTGTAGTTCCAGCATTAACGTCTGACGGCCCGCGTTCAGTAGTGCATCACTCATTGGTTTCTCCGGTTATGATCACTTCAATCCCTTT
This sequence comes from Citrobacter sp. Cm046, assembly GCF_030333065.1. Classification (NCBI taxonomy): domain Bacteria; kingdom Pseudomonadati; phylum Pseudomonadota; class Gammaproteobacteria; order Enterobacterales; family Enterobacteriaceae; genus Citrobacter; species Citrobacter sp. Cm046. The sequence continues at coordinate 217,301 of NZ_JAOWGP010000042.1, forward strand.
TGCTTCCAGCGCCTGACGAAATACAGGATCGATGCCTGCATCGGTAATCAGCTTGTCGACGCTTTCCAGACTGCACACAACATTGGGGCTTTTACGCCCGAATTTTGATGAGTCCGCCATCAGAATCACTTCGCGAGCGGCATTGCACATCGCTTTACTGACGGTGTAGACCTCATTAAAGGTGGTCACTCCGGCATTAAGGTCAATGCCATCGGTACCCATGAAGAGTTTATCAAAGCTGAACTGCTCAAAGGCGTTTTCTGCCAACTGACCGTGAAATGACGCAGATTTTTTGCGAAACGTACCGCCTGGCATCAGGATGGTTTGCTCATTGTCCAGCTCCGAAAGGGCGTTAACAATGTGCAGACTGTTGGTCATGACGGTGATATTGCTAAAGCGGGTGAGCATTGGCACCATCTGTAAAACGGTGCTGCCTGCATCAAGAATGATAGAGTCGCCATCGTGAATATATCGTACGGCGGCTTCGGCAATTTGCTCTTTCTTATGCGTGTTGATTAGCGTTTTGTGATCGATAGGCGGGTCGGATTCGTCTTTGTTTAATACTACACCGCCATAGGTACGAATGACGGTTCCGGCATTTTCCAGAATGACCAGGTCTTTGCGAATGGTCGTGCCGGTAGTGTCAAAGTATTGTGCCAGTTCTTCAACCGAGCATTTCCCCTGTTTTTGCAGATGCTCCAGTATTGCAGCCTGACGCTGACGAGGTTTCATAGGCATGATCACCCTGTATAGGTTGCGAAATGATAATTTCGCAAGCTATTAGCATTCACAACGAAATTATCCATGTTTCAGTTTAAGCGCCAATGATAGTGCATTCTGCGAGAGCGGATCATGGGGAAAGATCACATCAGGCTGTAATTCATCAAGATGTTTACCCATTATCGTGGCAATTTTTATTGGCTTAGCGAATACGGTAAGTCCTTTCATAAATAAAGTATCGGTTACCCGTTGTTGCTCATCCAGCGCAATGGCGACAACTACACGCGGTTTAAAGCGCCCGCCGGAACGACCTACGCCGACTCGTCCCTGCTGACAGAGCTTATCGAACGCGCGATTAAAACGGGATATTTGCCAACCCCCCAGCGCCAGCTGCAGGCACCAGGCGATGGCGGCGACGGTTATCAGTGCAGAAACCATGTTATTGCTCCTTGCTTATGTGCCGGGTGGCGCTGGGCTTACCCGGCCTACAGGGAGGGCGTAGGACGGATATGGTGGAACCGCCATCCGGCAATTCAACATTAAAACATCACCTGACCGCCGGTCACATTAATGGACTGTCCGGTGCAGTAAGACGCTTTCGGGCTGGCATAAAACAGCAGCATATTCAGCACATCCTGATAATCGCAGCCGCGTTTGAGGGGAACCTTATCAATGTAATACTGCTCCACTTCATCCGGCTTGAGGCCGAGTTTGGTCGCATATTGCGGTAATAAAGACTGGAACATCGGTGATTTCAACAAGTTACCAAGCATCAGTGAATGTACGGTAATACCATATTCCGCCAGATCCAGCGCCAGCGACTGGGTTAAACCCACGCCGCCAAATTTAGCGGCGCTGTAACCGGAGTTGTGTTTACTGCCTACTTTGCCTGATTTTGAGTTGATCTGGATAATGCGGCCCTGAATGCCGTCACGGATCATCAGACGTGAGAATTCACGTGCACAAAGGAAGTAACCGACCAGGTTCACCTGTAAAGAGCGATCAAAATCTCCAAGCTCAAAGTCACTGATGAACGCTGCTTTGGCGATGCCCGCGCTGTAAACCAGCAGATCAGCGCGGCCGAATATTTCATCCACTCCGCGTGATAACGCCAGTACGCTCTGTTCGCTGGTGGCGTCGGCACCAAAGCCGTAAGCGGTACCCTCACCAAACTCCGCATTAATCTCCTGTGCCACATTCGCTGCTTTATCGCTTTGAATATCCACCACCGCAACGCGGTATCCTTCTGTAGCAAGCCCACGGCAAAGGAATGCACCCAGAGTCTGGCCTCCACCAATGACAACGGCAACTTGATTCATTTTTATCTCCTTCAATCTTAAGCAACAAACTTCAAAATACAGCCCGGTGCGATACCGTCTGGTACTGGTCCCGCAACGTGTACAGTGCCGGGGAATTCCGCTTCACTCAGTCCGTCAAAACGCAGGGTGATATGCCCCAGCTCACGTAAGTTTTGTTCCGCAACGCTGCCAACGGCCGTGACCGGATAGTGATGCTGTCCCAGCTCGAACTGGACGCCGGCTTGCAGAGAGCCGTTCAGCTCTCCATGGCAATGAATGAAGCAAAATTCTTCGATATCCGCAGGTGCGCCTTCACGAAAGGTAATCAGCATTTGATCGCAAAGTGCATCCGGCGCGCTCTGGCCAATACGGGTGATGGTGGTCTGATAAATCACGGTCATCTTCGGAACCTCTTATTGGTAAATAAAGCCGGAAACAAACCAGGCAATGAGAACGGTTGGTGCGCCGGTCAGGAAGCGGCTCACCAGCACCGATGGCACGCCAACGCGCACGGTATCCTGACGGGCTTCCGCCAGCGATAAACCCACCGGGATAAAGTCGCAGGCCGCCTGGGCGTTAATTGCGAATAAGGCAGGCAGTGCCAGATGTGGCGGGATATTACCCAGACCAATCTGTACACCTATCAGTACCCCGATAACCTGGGCGATTACGGCGCCAGGGCCGAGGAAAGGGGACAACAGTGGGAAAGAACAGATCAGCGCCAGCGTTACCAGCCCTAACGGATGGCTGGCCAGCGGTGCGAGGCCGTGAGCTATCCAGTCGCCCAGACCGGAAGCCATGATGATGCCGATCAGCGCCGAGACGAATGCCATAAAGGGCAGAATGGTTTTCAACACGGTATCAATCGTGTCTCGTCCGGACTGGAACAGCACTGCTACGGCGGATCCCATCCCCATACCCACTTTCGCCAGCAGGCCATCGCTCTGCTCGGTAATCTTTTTGCTGGTGTCGTAATCGCGGCCCGCAGTGGTGTTTGTGGACTGAGGTGCGGCAGATGTTTCACCGACAACGGTAATGTTTTCTTCTTTTACGCCAGAGACATAGATATCTTCGACAATGTACTGGGCCAGCGGACCGGATTTACCCGTGGCATGAATGTTCAGCGTTGGTATGCGCCGCTTCGGATAGATCCCGCAGCGCAGTGTGCCGCCGCAGTCAATGATCGCGGCACCAATTTCCTCTTCAGGTGGCTCGCCTTCTTTAAACCCATCTACCGCCTGCCAGCCGGTTAACTGTGCCAATTTGTCGACAATCGCGGGGCGTGTTCCGGCAGTGATATAGACAATTTTCTTCCCAGGCGTCGCCTCCAGTTCGAGTGGGCCACCCCAACCGCCAGTGCCTTTTTCAATACGAATACGCATCATGATGTCGCTCCAGACAGACGGACTTTCTGTTCAAGTTGGATGCCCATTTTTTTCTCAAAGATGGAGGTGGTGAGGTCGGTTACCCAGCCGCGGAAAAAGTTCGTGACCAGACCGACCAGCAAATAGCTCACCGCGAGCGGGCCGAGGGGGAGACCAAGCGTCGTCAGGCCGCTGGCAATGCCCAGATAGACAAACAGCTCACCGGGGTTGATATGAGGGAATAATCCGTTCATTGAGTGGCAGCTATAAGAAGCTGCAGCGTAGTAGCTGGGTTTGTATCTTTCAGGCATAAAACGACCCAGGCTCAGGGTCATGGGGTTACAAAATACAAAAGTACCGATGCAAGGTAGCAGCAGATAGCGGGATAACGGATTTCCGGCACAGCGCTGAGCAAATCGCTCAATGCGCTGCTGGCCAATGAAGTTAATCAGCGCGTTCATGATGACCAGCAGACTAATCAAGAGCGGAAGAATACCGGTCACCATACTGGTGAATACTTCTCCGCCTTTCTGGAACAGCCCAATGAACCACTCTGCGCCCAGGGTGATGGTTTCGATCATTATTCTCTCCTGTAGGGGTTAGTTACCTTTCCAAAAGGTGATTTATTTTAATCACAATGAAAGAATTTAAAGTGTTATTTTGATCGCAAAATGAAAGATAAATATTTTATTTTGAAAGTTTGTGGGAAGGGGATTGATGAGATAAGTGGGAATGGTATTTATTCTGTGAGGACTGCTTCCTTGTTTGGCGGGGGATGCTTTACCATACTTCTCCCAGGCTGAATCTGTTTAATGGATGTCCCATGTTCAAGCGTCGTTATGTAGCATTACTTCCCCTTTGTGTGTTGCTTGCTGCCTGTAGCAGCAAACCGAAACCTTCAGAGACTCAAACGACCACGGGAACGCCATCCGGCGGCTTCCTGCTTGAGCCGCAACACAATGTCATGCTGTCGGGTGGTGACTTTGCCAATAATCCGAACGCACAGCAGTTCATCGAGAAGATGGTGAGCAAGCACGGTTTTGACCGTCAACAGTTGCAAGAGATCCTGTCGCAGGCCAAGCGTCTGGATTATGTTCTGCGTCTGATGGACCGTCAGGCACCGACTACCCAGCCGCCAGCCGGACCTAACGGAGCCTGGCTGCGCTATCGCAAGCAGTTCATTACCCCGGATAACGTGCAAAACGGCGTGGCATTCTGGAATCAGCATGAAGATGCTCTGAAGCGTGCATGGCAGGTTTACGGCGTGCCGCCGGAAATTATCGTAGGTATTATTGGGGTGGAAACTCGCTGGGGCCGCGTGATGGGTAAAACGCGTATTCTGGATGCGCTGGCGACCCTGTCATTTAACTATCCGCGCCGGGCAGAATACTTTTCCGGTGAACTGGAAACTTTCCTGCTGATGGCACGGGATGAAAGCGATGACCCGCTGGATCTGAAAGGTTCCTTCGCTGGTGCAATGGGGTACGGGCAGTTCATGCCGTCCTCTTACAAAGAATATGCTGTCGATTTTAATGGCGATGGGCATATCAATCTGTGGGATCCGGTTGATGCCATCGGTAGCGTGGCAAATTACTTCAAAGGCCACGGCTGGGTGAAAGGAGATATGGTGGCTGTCCCGGCAAACGGCCAGGCACCGGGGCTGGCGAACGGTTTTAAAACCCAGTACAGCATTTCTCAGCTTGCTGCTGCAGGTCTGACGCCGCAGCAGCCGTTAGGGAATCACCAGCAGGTCAGCTTGCTGCGTCTGGATATCGGCACCGGTTATCAGTACTGGTATGGACTGCCGAACTTCTACACCATTACCCGCTATAACCACAGCACGCATTACGCGATGGCTGTCTGGCAGTTAGGTCAGGCGGTGGCGCTGGCACGGGTGCAATAATCATTCTTGCCGGATACGATGTGCAGGCATCGTATCCGGCTCTATTTTTAAGTCAGCTTATCTATTTTCTGAATCCCCCTCGTAAATTACTCTCCTCATCCCCATCTTTGTTATGAAAGTGCTATCTTGTCCGGCATATTTTTTTTACTGACAGAGGCTGAAATGACTGACAGTGAACTGATGCAGTTAAGTGAGCGGGTTGGGCTGGCGTTGAAAGCGCGCGGTGCGACGGTGACTACCGCAGAATCCTGTACCGGCGGTTGGGTAGCGAAAGCCATTACCGATATTGCCGGAAGCTCCGCCTGGTTTGAACGCGGGTTTGTGACTTACAGTAATGAAGCTAAATCACAGATGATCGGTGTGCGAGAAGAAACGCTGGTACAGCATGGCGCGGTGAGTGAACCGGTAGTCGTCGAAATGGCGATTGGTGCGCTGAAAGCTGCTCGTGCGCATTTCGCTGTCTCGATCAGCGGTATTGCAGGGCCAGATGGCGGGAGTGAAGATAAGCCCGTCGGCACCGTGTGGTTTGCTTTTGCCAGCGCAAGCGGCGAGGGGGTTACCCGTCGGGAATGCTTCAGTGGTAACCGCGATGCAGTACGTCGGCAGGCGACCGCCTATGCGTTACAGACCCTGTGGCAACAATTTCTACAAAATACTTGATACTGTATGAGCATACAGTATAATTGCGACAACAGAACATCATCTTTCACGTTTCGCGGTTTAACCCGAAAGCGGCATGACAGGAGTAATTAATGGCTATCGACGAAAACAAACAGAAAGCGTTGGCGGCAGCGCTGGGCCAGATCGAAAAGCAATTCGGTAAAGGCTCCATCATGCGCCTGGGTGAAGACCGTTCTATGGACGTAGAAACCATCTCCACCGGTTCGCTTTCTCTGGATATCGCATTGGGTGCGGGCGGTTTGCCGATGGGGCGTATCGTCGAAATCTACGGGCCAGAATCCTCCGGTAAAACGACCCTGACACTGCAGGTTATTGCTGCCGCACAGCGTGAAGGTAAAACTTGTGCGTTCATCGATGCAGAGCACGCGCTTGATCCTGTCTATGCTCGTAAACTTGGCGTTGATATCGATAACCTGCTTTGTTCTCAGCCGGATACCGGTGAACAAGCGCTGGAGATCTGTGACGCGCTGGCGCGTTCCGGTGCAGTCGATGTTATCGTTGTCGATTCCGTTGCTGCACTGACACCAAAAGCTGAAATCGAAGGCGAGATCGGTGACTCTCACATGGGCCTCGCGGCGCGTATGATGAGTCAGGCAATGCGTAAGCTGGCAGGTAACCTGAAACAGTCCAATACGCTGCTGATTTTTATCAACCAGATCCGTATGAAAATTGGCGTCATGTTCGGTAACCCGGAAACTACCACCGGTGGTAACGCACTGAAATTCTACGCCTCTGTTCGTCTGGATATCCGTCGTATTGGCGCGGTAAAAGAGGGCGATAACGTGGTGGGTAGTGAAACCCGCGTTAAGGTCGTGAAAAACAAAATTGCAGCGCCATTTAAACAAGCTGAATTCCAGATCCTGTACGGTGAAGGTATCAACTTCTACGGCGAACTGGTTGATCTGGGCGTTAAAGAGAAGCTGATTGAAAAAGCCGGTGCATGGTACAGCTACAACGGTGAGAAAATTGGTCAGGGTAAAGCGAATGCCACTAACTGGCTGAAGGAAAACCCGGCAACTGCGAAGGAAATTGAGAAGAAAGTACGCGAGTTACTGCTCAATAACCCGGATTCAAAACCAGACTTCTCTGTTGATGACAGCGGTGAAGATGTAAAAGAAACGAACGAAGATTTCTGATAATCTGACGTTATCGCACATAGAAGGGCTGCATATCATGCAGCCCTTTTCCATTTCTGAAGGCTCACTATGACAGATTCAATTCCTCGCCGTTCCGCCTGGTCCCGACTACTTGACCGCGCTGTTCGTATTCTTGCCATGCGCGATCACAGTGAGCAGGAGCTAAGACGAAAACTGGCTGCTCCGGTCATGGGGAAAAATGGACCGGAAGAAATTGATGCTACGCCTGAGGATTACGACAAGGTTATTGCCTGGTGTATTGAAAGTCGCTACCTGGATGATGACCGATTCGTTCGGCAGTTTATCGCCAGCCGCAGCCGCAAAGGCTATGGCCCCGCGCGTGTGCGCCAGGAGCTGGGGCAAAAAGGGATCCAACGTGAATCCATTGAGCGCGCAATGCGTGAATGTGAAATTGACTGGGCGCAGCTTGCGCGAGAACAGGCAATCAGAAAATACGGTGAGCCTTTGCCTGTGGCTTTTTCAGAAAAGGTAAAGGTTCAGCGTTTTTTGCTCTATCGTGGTTATCTGATGGAAGATATTCAGGCGATATGGCGAAATTTTGACGATTGAGCGCATACGGGATTTTACTTCCCAGTAAAGAAAACTTATCTTATTCCCACTTTTCGATTGCCAGAGGCGCAGATCGCGTGCCGATGCTGGTAATGACATTTCGTTAGCTTGATTTCTTCAGGATAATTATGAGCAAGAGCACCGCTGAGATCCGTCAGGCGTTTCTCGATTTTTTCCATAGTAAAGGACATCAGGTAGTTGCCAGCAGCTCCTTGGTACCAAACAATGACCCTACTTTGTTGTTTACCAACGCCGGGATGAACCAGTTCAAGGATGTATTCCTTGGCCTCGATAAGCGTAATTATTCCCGCGCAACCACCTCGCAGCGTTGCGTACGCGCGGGCGGTAAACACAATGACCTGGAAAACGTCGGTTACACTGCACGTCACCATACCTTCTTCGAAATGCTGGGTAACTTCAGCTTCGGCGACTACTTTAAACACGATGCTATTCAATATGCATGGGAACTGCTGACCGGTGAAAACTGGTTTGCCCTGCCGAAAGAGCGTCTGTGGGTAACCGTCTATGAAACTGACGATGAAGCCTATGAAATCTGGGAAAAAGAAGTCGGGATTCCGCGCGAACGTATCATCCGTATTGGTGATAACAAAGGTGCGGCATATGCTTCCGATAACTTCTGGCAGATGGGCGACACCGGTCCGTGTGGTCCGTGTACCGAAATTTTCTACGATCACGGCGACCACATTTGGGGTGGCCCTCCGGGAAGTGCTGAAGAAGATGGCGATCGCTATATTGAGATCTGGAACATCGTCTTCATGCAGTTCAACCGTCAGGCTGACGGTACTATGGAACCGCTGCCTAAACCGTCCGTGGATACGGGGATGGGTCTGGAGCGTATTGCGGCAGTGCTGCAACATGTTAACTCCAACTACGAGATTGACCTGTTCCGCTCGCTGATTGAGTCCGTGGCGAAAGTGACCGGTGCAACCGATCTGAGCAACAAATCACTGCGCGTAATAGCCGACCATATCCGTTCCTGCGCATTCCTGATCGCCGATGGCGTTGTTCCGTCGAATGAAAACCGTGGTTATGTGCTGCGTCGTATCATTCGTCGCGCGGTACGCCATGGCAACATGCTCGGTGCGAAAGATACCTTCTTCTACAAGCTGGTTGGTCCGCTGGTAGAGGTGATGGGCTCTGCGGGTGAAGAGCTGAAACGTCAGCAGGCGCTGGTTGAGCAGGTTCTGAAGACGGAAGAAGATCAGTTTGCTCGTACGCTGGAGCGTGGTCTGGCACTGCTGGATGAAGAACTGGCTAAACTGTCTGGTGATACGCTGGATGGTGAAACCGCATTCCGCCTGTATGACACCTACGGCTTCCCGGTTGACCTGACGGCGGACGTTTGCCGTGAGCGCAACATCAAAGTTGACGAAGCTGGTTTTGAAGCCGCGATGGAAGAGCAGCGCCGTCGTGCACGTGAAGCCAGCGGTTTTGGTGCAGATTACAACGCGATGATTCGCGTTGATGGTGCATCTGAATTTAAAGGCTACGATCATCTGGAACTGAACGGCAAAGTGACCGCCCTGTTTGTGGATGGTAAAGCGGTAGATGCGATTAACGCAGGTCAGGATGCCGTCGTTGTTCTGGACCAGACGCCGTTCTATGCGGAATCCGGTGGCCAGGTTGGCGATAAAGGCGAGCTGAAAGGCGCTGGCTTTACGTTCGCAGTGGGCGACACGCAAAAGTATGGCCAGGCAATTGGTCACATTGGCAAGCTGTCAGCGGGTTCACTGAAAGTGGGCGATGCGGTACAGGCTGATGTGGATGAAGCGCGTCGTGCGCGTATTCGTCTGAACCACTCCGCAACACACCTGATGCATGCGGCGTTACGCCAGATTCTGGGCACGCACGTGTCACAGAAAGGCTCACTGGTTAACGATAAAGTTCTGCGTTTTGACTTCTCTCACACTGAAGCGATGAAACCGGCGGAAATTCGTGCTGTTGAAGATCTGGTGAATGCGCAAATTCGTCGCAACCTGCCGATTGAAACAAATGTCATGGATCTTGAGGCGGCAAAAGCCAAAGGAGCAATGGCGCTGTTTGGTGAGAAGTATGATGACCATGTACGCGTTCTGAGCATGGGCGATTTCTCAACCGAATTGTGTGGCGGTACTCACGCCAGTCGTACCGGTGATATCGGTCTGTTCCGTATTGTGTCTGAATCCGGCACTGCTGCGGGCGTTCGTCGTATCGAAGCCGTAACCGGTGAAGGCGCTATCAATACCGTGCATGCTGAGAGCGATCGCTTAAGCGATATTGCACAACTGCTAAAAGGTGATAGCCAGAATCTGGGTGACAAAGTGCGTTCGGTACTGGAACGTACACGTCAACTCGAGAAAGAATTGCAGCAATTGAAGGAACAGGCCGCGGCGCAGGAAAGTGCAAATCTCTCCAGTAAAGCGATTGATATCAACGGCGTGAAGCTGCTGGTTAGTGAGCTGACGGACGTTGAACCTAAAATGTTGCGTACTATGGTTGATGATCTGAAAAATCAACTGGGATCTACGGTTGTCGTTCTGGCAACGGTAGTAGAAGGTAAGGTTTCTCTGATTGCGGGCGTGTCTAAGGATGTGACAGACCGCGTGAAAGCAGGGGAGCTGATTGGGATGGTCGCTCAGCAGGTAGGCGGCAAGGGTGGTGGTCGTCCGGACATGGCGCAAGCCGGTGGTACGGATGCCGCGGCTCTGCCTGCAGCGTTAGCCAGTGTGAAAGGCTGGGTCAGCGCGAAACTGTAATAACTATAAGCATTAGCGCATGCTGTAACCCTGGGTTACGGCATGCGAATCAATGCTATCGACAATGATAAAGTCAGGTTGAAGTTGTGTATATCGGCTAAACTTAGGTTTAACAGAATGTGATGCCGTGACTGCTTACACTTAGGTGTTTGTCATCGCTTACTTTTTGGCGTTATATGATGGATAATGCCGGGATACAGAGAGACCCGACTCTTTTAATCTTTCAAGGAGCAAAGAATGCTGATTCTGACTCGTCGAGTTGGTGAGACCCTCATGATAGGCGATGAGGTCACCGTGACAGTTTTAGGGGTGAAGGGCAACCAGGTGCGCATTGGCGTCAACGCCCCGAAAGAAGTATCTGTCCATCGTGAAGAGATCTACCAGCGTATCCAGGCTGAAAAATCCCAGCAGTCCAGTTACTAAGGTTTTCGCGTCTCACCTTTCAGGTGAGGCGCAACCTGATTTAGTTGGTTTCTTTTTCTCTCCTGTTGTTCATTTCTCTCCTGTTGTTCATTTCTCTCCTGTTTCTCTACTTCTATCCTCTTATTCCCTTTCTCTACGATTTTTCTGTTTGTTCATCGTCTGGAGAAAATGCCAATTTATCTGTTGATAAAACACTCTTTTTGCCGTTTTTGCAGACTAATTGCGCGTGAAATGTGCAAACGATAAAAGCACTGGAAAAATTGTTTGACTTATAAGTCCCAGAAAGTAATATGTGCGCCACGCAGCGACGATGAGCAGAAACAAGTTCTTCGAAGCACTCGCAAGAGGCGTTGTTGGTGAGGTGGCCGAGAGGCTGAAGGCGCTCCCCTGCTAAGGGAGTATGCGGTCAAAAGCTGCATCCGGGGTTCGAATCCCCGCCTCACCGCCATTTGCATCCGTAGCTCAGCTGGATAGAGTACTCGGCTACGAACCGAGCGGTCGGAGGTTCGAATCCTCCCGGATGCACCAT
>NZ_JAOWGP010000042.1:228730-326544 GCF_030333065.1 Citrobacter sp. Cm046
CGTAGCTCAGCTGGATAGAGTACTCGGCTACGAACCGAGCGGTCGGAGGTTCGAATCCTCCCGGATGCACCATCTTCTCCGAGATAACAGCTAAGCTGTTGTTTCATGGTCTGCGAAATAATCGCGAGCACCAGGGAGGATAGCGTTGCTTCAGCAACGACCCGTAGGGCAAGGCGCAGCCGAGTAATCCTCCCGGATGCACCATCTCTTACTTGAAACCGTTTTTATAGCGATTTCAGTATCGGCAGTAAAATAAGTTTCCCTGATGCATCCGTAGCTCAGCTGGATAGAGTACTCGGCTACGAACCGAGCGGTCGGAGGTTCGAATCCTCCCGGATGCACCATCTTCTCCAAAATAACAGCTGGATTGTTGTTTCATGGTCTGCGAGATAGTCGCTAGAACCAGGGAGGATAACGTTGCTTCAGCAACGGCCCGTAGGGCGAACGTCAGTGAGTCATCCTCCCGGATGCACCATCTTCTCCGAGATAACAGCGATTCTGTTGTTTCATCATCTGCAAGATAATCGCAAGTTTCTATTCTCCTCCTTAGTCATTTTCCTTCTATCTGAACAATCCTCAATTCTCCGTCAGCGACAAAATCAATCAATTACGATAAAATAACGTCTGGTCATTCGGCTTGTGAGAAGACGATGTACGAACGTTATGCGGGTTTGATTTTTGATATGGATGGCACCATCCTGGATACTGAACCGACGCACCGTAAAGCGTGGCGTGAAGTATTAGGGCGCTATGGACTACGTTTTGATGAGCAGGCCATGGTTGCACTCAACGGCTCCCCAACATGGCGTATTGCCCAATCGGTTATTGAACTGAATCAGGCCGATCTGGATCCTCATGCACTGGCTCGCGAAAAAACCGATAAAGTTAAAAGCATGCTGCTGGACAGTGTCCAGCCTTTGCCGTTAGTCGATGTGGTGAAAGCCTGGCATGGTCGTCGGCCAATGTCGGTAGGTACCGGGAGCGAAAGTGCGATTGCTGAAGCTCTGCTCGCTCATCTCGGGCTGCGTCACTATTTTGATACTGTCGTTGCTGCAGACCACGTGCAATGCCATAAGCCTGCTCCTGATACGTTCTTACTGTGTGCCGAGCGTATGGGGGTGGAGCCAACTCGCTGCGTAGTATTTGAAGATGCCGATTTTGGACTGCAGGCGGCATACGCAGCCGGAATGGATGCCGTGGATGTCCGGTTATTGTGAGTGATGGACTGTCGCTCCTGTCACTGTTTGCCAGCAGTTTTCTCAGCGCCACGCTATTACCTGGTAATTCTGAAGTTGTTTTAGTGGCTTTGCTGGTCTCTGGGGTAAGTCATCCCTGGGTCTTAGTCTTAACAGCAACAATGGGTAATAGCCTTGGAGGGTTAACTAACGTTATCCTTGGGCGTTTCTTTCCGTTGCGTAAAACATCACGCTGGCAAGAGAAAGCCACTGGCTGGTTGAAGCGCTATGGCGCTGTCACACTATTATTAAGCTGGATGCCAGTTGTGGGTGATTTACTGTGCCTGTTAGCGGGATGGATGCGTATCTCGTGGGGCCCGGTGATGTTTTTTTTATGTCTTGGCAAAGCGCTGCGCTACGTTGTGGTGGCAGCGGTTACGACGCAAGGCATTATGTGGTGGCACTAATTGTGTTGTGGATAGCCTGTAGGGTAACCAATACCATTATGCTAATTAAAACGATTTTGACAGGCGGGAGGTCAATTTGATCCCGGACGTATCACAGGCGCTGGCCTGGCTGGAAAAAAATCCCCAGGCGTTAAAGGGGATTCAACGTGGGCTGGAGCGTGAAACGCTGCGCGTTAATGCTGATGGCTCATTGGCAACGACGGGACATCCTGATGTATTAGGCTCAGCGCTTACGCATAAATGGATAACCACCGATTTTGCCGAAACGCTGCTGGAGTTTATTACTCCTCCTGGCGACGACATTCAGAAAATGCTCACATTCATGCGCGATCTGCATCGCTATACCGCCAGAAACCTTGGCGATGAGCGTATGTGGCCGTTGAGCATGCCTTGTTATATTGCCGAAGGTCAGGATATTGAACTGGCGCAGTACGGTACTTCAAATATTGGTCGTCTGAAAACGCTCTACCGTGAAGGCCTCAAGAACCGTTACGGCGCGTTGATGCAAACCATCTCCGGCGTACATTACAATTTTTCTCTGCCAATGGCATTCTGGCAGGCAAAGTGCGGCGTAACGAGCGATGATGACGCCAAAGAGAAAGTCTCCGCAGGCTACTTCCGTCTGATCCGTAATTACTACCGTTTTGGTTGGGTGATCCCGTATCTGTTTGGTGCCTCTCCGGCAATTTGTTCCTCCTTCTTGCAAGGAAAACCAACGACCCTGCCGTTTGAAAAAACCGACTGTGGTATGTATTACCTACCATATGCAACGTCTCTGCGCCTGAGTGACCTGGGTTATACCAATAAGTCGCAAAGCAATCTCGGAATTACGTTTAACGATCTGCATGAGTATGTGGCAGGATTGAAGCGCGCGATTAAAACCCCTTCCGAGGAGTACGCGGCGATCGGTCTGGAGAAAGACGGTAAGCGGCTGCAAATCAATAGCAACGTGCTGCAGATTGAAAACGAATTGTATGCACCTATTCGCCCGAAACGCGTTACTCGCAGTGGTGAATCGCCGTCTGATGCGCTTCTGCGCGGCGGCATTGAGTACATTGAAGTGCGTTCGCTGGATATTAACCCATTCTCACCCATTGGCGTGGATGAGCAGCAGGTGCGTTTCCTCGATCTGTTTATGGTTTGGTGCGTACTGGCTGATGCGCCGGAGATGAGTAGCGATGAGCTGTTATGCACTCGTACTAACTGGAACCGTGTGATTCTGGAAGGACGTAAGCCGGGCCTGACGTTAGGCATTGGCTGCGAAACTGCCCAGTTCCCGCTGCCTAAAGTGGGCAAAGATCTGTTCCGTGATCTGAAACGCGTAGCACAAACGCTGGACAGCATCCACGGCGGAGAGGAATATCAAAAAGTCTGTGATGAACTGGTCGCGTGCTTTGACAACCCTGAACTGACATTTTCAGCCCGGATCCTGCGGTCTATGATTGATACAGGCATTGGCGGCACTGGCAAAGCGCTGGGAGAGGCTTACCGTAATCTGCTGCGTGAAGAGCCGCTGGAAATGTTGCAGGAAGAAGAGTTTATTGCTGAAACCGAGGTATCAAAGCGTCGTCAGCAGGAAATTGAAGCGGCCGATACTGAGTCGTTTGACGTGTGGCTGGAAAAGCACGCCTGATACAAAAGAAAAAGGCCACTCGGGAGTGGCCAAAATTTCATCTCTGAAAACAGGGATGATGATAACAAATGCGCGTCTTTCATATACTGAGACTCGCCCCGGAACAAAGAGTTCAGATTATTTTTAAAAAATTTATCGGAGGTGGCTAAATGCCGTTGTTAGATAGTTTTACTGTCGATCATACCCGGATGGAAGCTCCTGCAGTCCGGGTCGCAAAAACGATGAACACCCCGCATGGCGACGCAATCACCGTGTTTGATCTGCGTTTCTGTATTCCAAACAAAGAGGTGATGCCTGAGAAAGGTATCCACACTCTGGAACACCTGTTTGCCGGTTTTATGCGTAACCACCTCAACGGTAATGGTGTCGAGATTATCGATATTTCTCCAATGGGATGTCGTACCGGTTTCTATATGAGTCTGATTGGTACGCCTGAAGAGCAGCGCGTGGCTGATGCCTGGAAAGCAGCGATGGCTGATGTGCTGAAAGTGCAGGATCAGAATCAGATCCCGGAACTTAACGTGTACCAGTGCGGCACGTATCAGATGCACTCCCTCAGTGAGGCGCAGGATATTGCACGCCATATTCTTGAGCATGATGTGCGCGTCAACAGCAATGAAGAGCTGGCGTTGCCGAAAGAGAAGCTGCAGGAACTGCATATCTAGTTATCGCGCCGGAGGATGGTGCCTACGCACCTTATCTGGCCCTACAGAATTGTGCTGAGTGCAGGCCCGGTAAGCAACGAACTACCGGGCAATAAAAAAGGGCCCACACGGGCCCTTTTTACGTTCTGTTAGTGCGCACCGCCACCACCACCGCCCGCGCCAAATGGCGGTTTGGCAAACCAGACCAGCCCGAGCAGCACCAGGAAAATCCCCGCCGACATCCAGAAGATTTCGTTAGCAGAAATAATCAGGCCCTGGTTAGTAATTTGCTGCGCCAGCCAGTCGGAAGCCTGCTGCTGGGTCATCCCCAGCCCCTGCAACTGGTCATACATAGCCTGTGCGTTGGGGTTGTATGGGTTGACTGACTCCGTCAACTGCGCGTGATGGAGCGATTCACGGTTAGTCCACATTGTCGTTGTAATCGACGTTCCGATAGAACCGGCCAGTGTTCGCGTAAAGTTAGACAAGCTTGATGCCGCCGCCAGACGCTCAGGTGGTAAACCTGACAGTGTGATAGTGGTCAGTGGCATAAAGAAGCAGGCCACGGCGAATCCCTGAATAAACTGCGGCCAGGCAGACGCGCCAAAATCCATACCAGGTTCGAACGTCCATGCACGCCAGTAAAAACAGACGGCGTACATAATAAAGCTGAACGTAACCAGTCGACGCATATCCAGCTTGTGCGCGAAGCGACCAATAATCGGCGACAGGAGCACAGGAATCACCCCAACCGGTGCGGATGCCAGACCCGCCCAGGTCGCAGTATATCCGTAGACTTCCTGCAACAGCTGTGGCAACAGGACGATTGCACCGAAGTAGAGCATATAGGCCAGGCTGATACACAAACAGCCGATGGTAAAGTTTCGCGACTTAAACAAGGAGAGGTCGACAATTGGGTTATCGTCGGTGAGCTCCCAGACAATCAGGAAGCTGATGGCCACTACGGCGACTACCGTCAGGATGATAATCTCCTGCGAGGCAAACCAGTCCAGCTCTTTGCCGCGGTCGAGCATGATCTGCAAACTACCGATACCGATAACCAGCAGTGCCAGACCAATCGCGTCAATGCGCCGCTGTTCGGTACGAGTTTCCCGACCACGCAGGGTTTGCAGCGTCATCAACACCACCACAACGCCGATCGGCACGTTAATGAAGAATATCCAGCCCCAGTGATAGTTGTCGCTGATGTAGCCCCCGAGAATCGGGCCACAAATAGGTGCGACAATCACCGTCATCGACCAAAGTGCCAGGGCGATAGACCGCTTGGCAGGAGGATAGTTATTCAGTAACAGGCTTTGTGACAGTGGAATTAACGGGCCGGCGACAATCCCCTGAATCACACGGAAGAAAATCAGCATGGTCAGGCTGTTGGACATCCCACATGCCCATGACGCAATAACGAAGGCAATGGTAGACCACATGAAGAGTCTGACTTCGCCAAAGCGCTTTGCCAGCCAGCCGGTGATCGGGATGGAGATAGCATTCGCCACACCGAAAGAGGTGATCACCCAGGTCCCCTGGCTCAGCGAAGAGCCCAGGTTCCCGGCGATAGTGGGGATCGCCACGTTCGCAATGGTGGAGTCCAGCACCTGCATGAATGTCGCCAGGGAAAGCGCGATCGTCATGATGACGAGCTGCGCGCCTTCCAGCGGTTTTTGCTGTTGCATCACACGCACCTTTGAATTAACCCGCGTTGGCCCGCACGATCTCTTCGATCATCTTATTGACCGGATCAAGGTTGATTTCACGTGCATTACTTTCAGCTACCGGTGTCGTACGGACCTGGCTTGCCAGAATCTGTCCGTCACGATTTGAGGTATCTACCGTAACCAGCGTAGACAAACCAATACGCAGTGGATGCTGCGCCAGTTGCTGCGCATCCAGCTCGATGCGAACCGGCAGGCGCTGTACCACTTTGATCCAGTTACCGGTCGCGTTTTGTGCAGGTAACAGGGAGAAGGCGCTGCCTGTCCCCATATCCAGGCCGACAACTTTACCAGTGTATTTAACGTCATCGCCGTAAATATCACTGATAACCGTAGCAGGTTGGCCGATACGCATATGGGCTAATTGCGTTTCTTTAAAGTTTGCATCCACCCACAGGTTAGTGGCTGGTACGACCGCCATCAGCGGCGTGGTCGGGCTAATCTGCGCGCCAGGCTGCACGGCACGGCGGGAAACATAACCGGTCATCGGGCTGACGATTTTGGTACGTTCAAGCGCCAACCAGGCATTACGCACTTCGGTGGCTGCCTGTTGTACGGCAGGCTGATCTTCCAGTCGGCTTCCGAGGATCATCGCCTGGTTCGCATTATATTGTTGGATTGCGACATCAAGCTGAGCCTGAGCACTGGCGACGGCATCGCGGGCATGTTGCAGCTCTTCGCGACCAATCAGGTTGGCATTACCCAGTGGAACCCGGCGATTAAAGTCGCTCTGGGCCTGGGCCAGTGCCGTTTTTTGCACTTCAATGCTGGCCTGTAGCTGTTTGCTGTTGATCATCAGCTGATGCGTCTGGCGCACGCTGGAGGCCAACGCAGTTTTGGCTTTTTCAAATGCCTGCTTAGCATCCGTCTGGTCGAGTGTGACCAGCACATCGCCTTGTTTGACATAGTCAGTGTTATCAGCCCAGACTTTCGTCACGCTGCCTGATACCTGAGCCATGATTTGAACCTGGTTCCCTGCCACGTAGGCATCGTCAGTCTCTTCGATATGACGCAGTACTAAAAACCAATAAATCCCATATGCCACGGCAATGATAATAAAGAGCAAGGTCAGAAGGAGCAGCGCACTTTTACGTTTGCCATTCTTATTGACCGGTTGCTGCGGGGTTTGAGTCTCCGCATTTGCGCTCATGTTGTTCTCCACGATCTTATTTTTTTCACATCGGCTGAGCCGACCTGTTTATCAGAAAGGCCAGCAGTATGACGTGCTGGCCTGTCGGTTTTTCATTTATAAATCTGGATTTTTGAGCGAGTCAGCGCATTAGCGCAGCGCTTCTAATACCGTGCCATCTTGTTCCATCTGATCAAGACGGGTCAGAAGCTTACGAGTGATTTGCTCAAGCTGATCTTTTTCGGTGGCGCTGAGAGAGGACCAGAGTTGATGCAGGCAGCTATGCTGAGGCGGTAATACTTCCTGCAAAAATGCATGGCCTTTCTCGGTCAATTGCAGATGCAGACAGCGGCGATCGTTATCGCTTTCGCGACGTTCGATCCAGCCACGTTTTTCTAACTCATCCGCGATGCGGGTGGCGTTAGTCCGCGACGAGCCAAGCGCGCAACTCAGTTCAGAAGGCTGAATACTGTGGTTTTCCTGAGACTCCAGCGTAATCAACGCCATAAACAATGTCTCGTTAATCCCTTGAGCTTTCAGCATTTTATTGCGGTTTTCCAGCAGCTTGCCCTGCATATGCATGCAAAGACGAGTGAGAAGAACTTCCTGATAAGGGAACTCTTCGTAGCGGCTGGCGCGAAATTTTAGCATTTGTTCAATGGGCGTAAACGAACTATCCATTTGGGTATAACCTCATTAATTTCAGCCGATATAGTAACGACAGTGACAAATAAAGTAAATGTATTATTTAATTAAAATGATTATTTTTATCTATAAAACAACCAGCATTTTCCATGCTAATCCATAGCACAGAGCACTCAACAATGTCGGAATGATGATGCTTCGGGTTTTATAGAAACTTGCGCCCAGTACAATAAACCCCACCAGTGTAGGCACAAACCGACGGGCGTCGTGCATCACTTCTGGTGCGGTAGACACCACCAGCAGGGCGCAAATTGATGCAATGCCGATAGTGTCGAGTAGTATGCCTGTCGCGCCGCGTTTAGTCGGGCGAACATTTCCCATCCCCAGACGGAGTGGCAAATAGCGAAAACAGTAATTGACGCCACCGACCAACAGGCCGAGCAGCAGAACCTCATAGCTCATCAGGACCCCCTTGCCAGAATGACTGGATGAGCGCCGTCAGGCATCCGCAGACAATGCCTGCCAGGATCGCGACGGGGATAGAAAACAATATTACCCCCGTCAGCGCTCCGGCTAATGCCGCAGTGACGCATAGCGCCTGTGTACGCTGGAAAGAGGCGAGCAGAAAGCTCATAAACAGAGCCGGGAGCATAAATCCGAGAGCCGCTTCGACCGCCGGAAAGTCCTTCAGTAAACCACTGCCAGAAAATGCGCCAATAATCGTGCCGAATACCCAGGAAATCCATGAGCACAGCGCAATGCCGATCATCCAGTTTTCACTCCAGCGCCGGTTATCCCGTACCAGCTTTGCCGTTGCAGCAGCGAACACCTCATCGGTGAGACCAAAGGCCCACAGCGCGCTTTTGGGTTTGCTGAGTCGTCGGGCGATACGGCTACGCAGGGAAGGGCCATACAGAACGTGGCGAACATCCATTGCCATCACGGTAAGCGCGGCGATCCACAGTGAGCTTCCTGCGGCGAGCATGGTGGTGATGACAAACTGACTGGCTCCCGCGTAAATAATGCAGGAGAAAAAGAGGCTTTCAACGGGAGTAAAGCCCAGGCGAGTTGCATTGAGACCAAATGCAAATGCGACCGGAATATAACTGATGACTATCGGCAGGCTGTCTTTGACCCCTTCCGTTAACGTTGCCGGGCTGGGGTCAGACTGGGGAACAGGGCTTTCCATAGGATTATAGGCTTCATTACCGAAATTAAAATAACCTGGCTCAATGAGTTATAACCTTAGCAGACTGATGAGCTCCTTAACACCCTGAGGAGCTTAATCAGAGATAAACGAGCTGTATCCGCTTAATTTACGGCTTCCTGGCGGTGAAAACCTCGCCACCAGACCAGCAGGTTGAGTACGGCAACGGTCATACCCGCCAGGCAAACGCCAGCCCAGCCGGCATGCTGCCAGGCAGAAGCAGAAATCAGCGAACCTGCCGCTCCGCCAATAAAATAGCTGGTCATGTATCCGGCAGTCAGCCGATTACGTGCATCCGGATGGATGCGATAAATAACCGTCTGGTTGGTGATATGAACACCCTGCACGGTGAGATCCAGCACCAGGATTCCGATAATCAGCATTGGCACTGATGTATGCCCGAACCAGATAGCCAGCCAGGAGAATAACAGTAATAACAGACCGATGGTGGTCGTGAGATGTGATTTACCCTTATCGGCAAATCCCCCAGCAGGGCGAGCGCCTAACGCACCGGCAGCACCAGCCAGACCAAACAGACCGATCATGCCTTCTGAATAGTTAAATGGCGGCGCGGCGAGCAAAAAGGCCATTGATGTCCAGAGAATACTGAAGTTGGCAAAGGTCAGGCAGCCCAACATCGCACGGGTACGCAGCAGCTTGTCGTGGATAAACAGGCTGAAGACGGAACCTAACAGTTGCGGATAGTTGAGATGGGTTTCAGATTTCATCTTCGGCAGGCCGCGCCACAGCGCGATAGCCATCAGCGCCATCAGTACCGACGCCACCCAAAACACAGTGCGCCAGCCGCCCAGATTGGCCAGTAATCCGGCGACGGTACGCGCCAGCAGAATGCCCAGCAACAGACCACTCATAATTGTGCCAACGACTTTGCCGCGCTTGTCCGGCGTGGCGAGCGTTGCCGCCAGCGGAACCAGAATTTGTGCCACCACGGAAAAGAGTCCGGTCAGCGCCGTACCGAGGATCAGCATTGTCAATGACTGACTGCTGGCGGTAATTAACATGCCGCCAGCCGCTAACAGCGTCATGGAGACAATGAGCATCCGACGTTCAAACATATCGCCAAGCGGCACCAGAAACAGCAGGCCTGCAGCATAACCAAGCTGCGCGGCGGTGACGATAAAGCCCGCAGTACTGGCCGACAACGAAAAGTTACGCGCAATGGTGTCGAGTAGCGGTTGCGCGTAGTAGTTACTGGCGACGGCCAGACCGGTTGCGATGGACATTAAAAGGATCAGCGACGGGCTAAGTCCATGAGTGGTTTTAGTCATTGTTTTCAACTGAATAATGGGTTTCAGAAAACAATCATAACGGAAGCAGCTACATGTTGCAGATTTGTTAGGTGATAGATTGTGCGGTTATGGGGAAGGGAGAGAAGTGCGCTGGTTACCAGGCCGGATGGTGGCGTCGCGCCGCCATCCGGCATAAAGGGGAATTACTTCTGCGCGGCCAGCGCTTCTTTCACCCAACCGTCGAACTGCTGCTGGTGGGCTTTAATCCAACCATCAACGTGGCCCTGTACGTCTGCTTCAGAAGATTTACCGTCATGCATCATCGCGTTCTGCGCGTTGATATCTGCCAGCGGCAGCTTCATCAGCGCGAACAGTTTTGCCGCCGCCGGGTTTTTTTCGGCCCACGCCTTGTTAGCAACGATATGCATAGTGTTTACCGGGAAGCCGTAGTTAGCGCCGTTTGGCAGTTTGGTATCAATATCTTTCTGCTCACCTGGAAGGGAAGAGAACGGTACCTGCAACCAGACCACATCTTTGCCCGGCTTCATTACGTCGCTCACCCAGTACGGTGTCCAGGTGTAGTAGAGGATCGGTTTGCCTTCCTTAAAGCGGGTAATGGTATCGGCCATCATCGCCGCGTAGTTACCGTGACTGACATCGACCGTTTTTTCCAGATCGAATGCTTTGTTCTGGTGGTTGATAACGGCTTCACAGCCCCAGCCTGGTGAACAGCCCATCATGTCGGCTTTACCGTCGCCATTGGTATCAAAAATTTTGGCAATCTTCGGATCTTTCAGTTGGGCGATATTGGTGATTTTGTACTGCTCAGCGGTTTTCTTGTCGATCAGATACCCCTGCGCCGCACCTGTTACGAATACCCCCTCGCGATAAAACTTTTTATTTCCGCCTGCTGCGGCATACATATCATCATGCAGCGGCTGCCAGTTCACGGCGGTAAAAGTCGCATCGCCAGAGGCAATGGAGGTGTAGCCGACGTTGTAGTCAACTTCACTCGCTTTGTTGACGGTATACCCCAGTTTTTCCAGCGCGCGGCTGACCAGTTGCGTCTGGAAGGACTCTTCAGAGATGGTGCTCTGGATAGGTTGTACAGTGATGCCTTTGCCCGGCAGGTCGGCAGCGAAAGCGCTGGTAGAGACAAGGGTGGCAAACGTTGTGGCAAGGATTATATTCTGTCGCATCGTTGTTCCTTATTACACTTCATCTTTCAAGCTGACTCTTTGTTGGCTGCTCTTATGTACTCGTCACATACTGTTTGTACGCTTCCGGGATACTTCGTGTGCTGCCGCGGTGCAACTTAAATGATTTTGTGCAAAGTTTATGAGTTTCAGGCCCGGCGAGCGCAATGCCACCGGGCAATGGGTGAATTACTTAATGAAAGGACGGGTGAAAAGCCCGACAGGTCCGGTGGTGTACCAGCGACGGTTACCGCGGCTACGCGAGTCGCGACCGACAGCCTGTGTCAGACGATCCAGAATAATGGCGAGGATAACAATCCCGACCCCACCGACGGTAGCCAGCCCCATATCCAGACGACCGATACCACGCAGGACCATCTGACCAAGCCCACCAACCGCTATCATCGAAGCGATAACGACCATGGAAAGGGCGAGCATCAGTGTCTGATTAACCCCCGCCATGATGGTCGGCATCGCCAGCGGCAGCTGTACTTTAAACAGCATCTGACGCGGACTGGCGCCAAATGAGCGCGAGGCCTCAATCAGATCGGCTGGCACCTGGTTAATCCCCAGAATGGTCAGACGCACGATTGGCGGCAGGGCGAAGATAATCGTCACGACTACCCCCGGTACGTTGCCGATACCGAACAGCATAACAATCGGCACCAGATAGACGAACGCAGGCGTGGTTTGCATTGCATCCAGCAGGGGACGAACAATTTTTGCCGCTCGGGGACTACGCGCCAGCCATATTCCCATTGGCAGGCCGATCACCACGCAAAACAGCAGCGCGGTCAGTACCAGTGCCAGGGTTATCATCGCCTGCGACCATGCGCCAATTGCGCCAATAGCAATCAATGAGATTAAGGTGGCAACACCCATCCCGACGCCGGAAATCTGCCATGCGATCAGTGCAAAAAGAACAATCGCTACAGGTGCAGGCATACCCAGCAGCAGCTGCTGGAAGCCATTAAGGATGTAATCTACCGGAACACGAATGCCCTGGAAGACAGGACGGAAATGGGTTACTACCCAGTCAATCCCTTCGGTAACCCAGCTATCCAGCGGGATCAGCGTTTTATGGAAGGGATCCATAATGTTGAAATGTTCAGGCGCTGGTGCGGGTGCGCTGGTCAGCCAGTCTGCGCTGCCTCCGTCGGCTGGCGCACCAGACGGCGTACTCCAGGCATCAGCGGATTGTGCGGCGCTATCGGCCGCTGGTGTGGTATCCCACGGATTCGTTTGATCAGCCATTGTTTGCCCCCTCGCGATCTAAAGCCTGTAACAGCATGCGTTTTGAAATAATGCCCACATACTGCTGTTCCTCATCGACAACCGGTACGGCGCATGGCGCCTGACCAACATGAGAAAGCAACTCGCTCAGAGGGGTTTGTGCATCTACAGCTAACGGTTCATCAATTAAAGCTGCTTCAATACCTTGTGACTGGCTTAAGGCTGCTTTTAATGAGTCGATGGAGACGACGCCAATGAATTTATTACCGCGTTCAATTACGTAACCATATTCACGATCTTTATCCTGCAATAATTGCAGGGCCGATCGTGGACCTACGCCTGGTGTTTTACGAATTAAGCCCTCAGGGCTACGGCGTGAAATATCTTTCGCGCTGAATACCTGGCTTATATCAACACCACGGAAGAAAGTGCGCACATAATCATTTGCCGGATTATTCAGGATCTCATCCGGTGTACCGACCTGTACCACCTCGCCATTTTGCATAATGGCAATTCTGTCGCCAATGCGCATAGCTTCATCAAGATCATGGGAAATAAAGACCACGGTACGCTGATGTTTCGCCTGCAGTTTTACCAGTTCATCCTGCATCTCAGTTCGAATTAACGGATCGAGCGCTGAGAAAGCTTCATCCATTAATAAGATGTCAGGGTTAATGGCTAATGCACGGGCAAGGCCAACACGCTGGCGCATACCACCGGAAAGCTCATCCGGATAACCGTGAGCGTAATTCTCTAATCCGACCTGGCGTAGCGCATCCAGCGCTTTTTCACGACGAGCATCTGCGGCAATACCGGCTAATTCCATACCGAATGCTGTATTGTCCAGTACCGTCATGTGCGGCATCAATGCAAAGGACTGGAAAACCATCGCAATCTTTTTTCTGCGCACCTCGCGAAGCTCGGCATCTGATATTTTGGCAATATCTACGCCATCAATCAGTACCTGTCCACGGGTGGGTTCAATCAGGCGATTGAGAAGGCGTACCATTGTGGATTTACCCGAGCCGGATAATCCCATGATGACAAATATCTCGCCTTCTTCAATGGCCAGACTGGCGTCTTTAACGCCAAGCGATAGCCCTGTTTTATCCAGAATTTGCTCTTTTGAAAGTCCTTTTTCAATATATTTGAACGCTCTCTGTGGATGCTCGCCAAATATCTTATAGAGGTTTTTAACTTCTAATTTAATTGCCATGCAATAGAATGATTCCTGTTATTTGTTTATATCGATATATTACCTGATGGAAATAGTTACCTTTTTCTACCCTAACATACTGAGAATCTGAGACAACCCTGAATTTGTTAATGGCATGAATATTGCCGAAGGCCAGGAGGCGGGATTTCCCATGATATAAGGGCTGAGCGCTGATAACAGCAAGATGATATTTTTTGTAAGGAACACCGAAAAGACGTCTGAATTGTTGAAATGCAGACGAATAATGTGACTGAGATTGAGTGTAGATCACATATGCATAATTGTGTGATGCAGTTAAAATATTATTGCGGAAAACAGTCGGATATTCTCCGCAATAATGTGTGTTAAAAGTTCCAGTCGTCGTCTTCGGTTTCGACGGCTTTTCCCATTACATAGGACGACCCCGAACCGGAGAAGAAATCGTGGTTTTCGTCGGCATTAGGTGACAGTGCGGCGAGGATCGCCGGATTTACATCCGCCATTTCAGCCGGGAATAACGCCTCATAACCCAGGTTCATTAACGCTTTATTGGCGTTGTAACAAAGGAATGCTTTGACGTCCTCCACCCAATCCGTTTCTGCGTAGAGCTCTTCCGTATAGCGTGCTTCGTTATCGTACAACTCCATTAACAGATCGAGCGCAAAATTCTTCAGTTCTTCGCGTGCCGATTCTGTAATGGCTTCCAGACCTTTTTGATACTTATAACCGATGTAATAACCATGTACCGCTTCGTCACGAATAATCAGACGGATTAAATCAGCAGTATTGGTCAGCTTGCCACGGCTGGAGAAATACATTGGTAACCAGAAACCGGAATAGAACAGGAAAGATTCCAGAAATACGCTGGCAATTTTCTTCTTCAGCGGATCATGGCTGGCGTAATGTTCAAGAATGATTTGTGCTTTGCGCTGGAGAGGGGCATTTTCCTCACTCCAGGCATAGGCCGCATCCACATCCTGGGTCTGGCATAAAGTGGAGAAAATAGAGCTGTATGACCGGGCATGTACCGCCTCCATAAAGCTGATATTCGACAACACGGCTTCTTCATGCGGGGTTAGTGCATCCTGCATTAACGTTGGCGCACCCGCAATATTCTGAATGGTGTCGAGTAGCGTCAGCCCGGTAAATACGCGAATGGTCAGTTGCTGCTCAGCCGCATTCAGCGTCTGCCAGGCAGGAATATCATTCGACAGCGGGACTTTTTCCGGCAGCCAGAAGTTACTGGTCAGGCGGTTCCATACCTCGAGATCTTTATCATCCTGGATCTTGTTCCAGTTGATGGCACTTATGCGATTTAATCTCATCCTGCTCTCCTTACAGTGCGCATGACACGCAGCCTTCGATTTCAGTGCCTTCCAGCGCCAGCTGGCGTAGTCGGATGTAGTACAGCGATTTGATCCCTTTTTTCCAGGCATAGATCTGCGCTTTATTGATATCGCGGGTGGTGGCGGTATCAGGGAAAAATAGCGTCAGTGAGAGCCCTTGATCGACATGCCGTGTCGCTTCGGCGTAGGTATCAATGATTTTTTGCGGACCGATTTCGTAAGCATCCTGGTACATGTCCAGATTGTCGTTGGTCATAAACGGGGCCGGATAGTAAACGCGCCCGGTTTTACCCTCTTTACGGATCTCCACCTTCGACACAATCGGGTGGATACTTGAGGTCGCATGATTGATGTAGGAGATAGAGCCGGTCGGTGGAACGGCCTGTAAATTCTGGTTATAGATGCCGTAGCGCATCACATCGTCACGCAGTTGTGACCACATTTCGCGCGTCGGTAATGTAATGCCGCTGTGGGCAAATAACGCGCGGACTTTCTCGGTTTTCGGTTGCCAGTCGCCCTGCAGATATTGCGTAAAGTATTCGCCGCTGGCGTAACGGGATTGTTTGAATCCGGCAAAGGTTTTACCGCGTTCGCGGGCTAGTTTCATCGATGTGTTCAGCGCATGCCAGGTGATGGTGTAAAAATAGAGATTAGTAAAATCCAGCCCTTCAGGTGAACCGTAGGCAATGCCTTCTCGCGCCAGATAACCATGCAGATTCATCTGTCCGAGGCCAATGGCATGTGAGGCGTTGTTTCCGGCTTCAACAGACGGCACGCTGCGGATATGGCTCATATCAGAGACCGCAGTTAAGCCACGAACCGCTGTTTCAACCGTGCGACCAAAATCCGGTGAATCCATAGTGTGAGCGATGTTGAGCGAGCCGAGGTTGCAGGAGATATCGTGTCCGATCTGCACATAGTCAAGATTTTCGTCGTACGTCGAGGCACTATTGACCTGCAAAATCTCGGAGCACAGGTTGCTCATATTGATGCGTCCGGCAATCGGATTGGCACGATTCACCGTGTCTTCAAACATGATGTACGGGTAGCCTGACTCAAACTGGATTTCCGCCAGCCGCTGGAAGAAATCGCGGGCATTAATGTAGCTTTTGCGCACGCGCGCATCAGCAACCAGTTTGTCATAGTGTTCACTGACGGCGATATCACCAAACGGTTTGCCGTAAATGCGCTCCACGTCATAAGGGGAAAACAGCGCCATCTGCGCATTTTCTTTGGCCAGACGGAAGGTGACATCCGGGATCACCACGCCGAGAGAGAGCGTTTTGATGCGAATTTTTTCATCGGCATTTTCGCGTTTGGTATCGAGAAAACGCAGAATATCCGGGTGATGTGCATGCAAATACACGGCCCCCGCACCCTGACGTGCGCCCAGTTGATTAGCATAAGAAAATGCGTCCTCCAGCATTTTCATTACCGGGATCACACCGGAAGACTGATTTTCAATGCGCTTAATAGGTGCACCAGCTTCCCGCAGGTTAGAGAGCAAAAACGCCACGCCACCGCCGCGTTTGGAGAGTTGCAACGCGGAGTTTACCGCCCGTCCAATTGACTCCATGTTGTCTTCAATTCTCAACAGGAAGCAGGAGACCAGTTCTCCGCGCTGTTGTTTACCGCAGTTCAAAAATGTCGGTGTAGCAGGCTGAAAGCGCCCGGAGAGCATCTCATCGGTAAGCTGCATGGCGAGCGTTTCGTCACCCTGCGCCAGCGTTAACGCCACCATGGTCACACGATCTGCAAAATCTTCAAGGTAGCGCTTACCGTCAAAGGTTTTTAGCGTATAGCTGGTGTAGTACTTCCATGCGCCGAGGAAGGTCTGGAAGCGGAATCCTCTGGCGTGGGCGTGGTCAAAAAGCCTCACCACGAAAGCGCGATCGTAGCGAGTTAAAACGCTTTCGTCGTAATAACCGTCACGGATGAGCGTATTCAGACGCTCATCCTGGCTGGCAAACACCACCGAGTTGGGGCGGACGTGGGAAGTAATAAAAGCGTCCACCGCCTGATGGTCTTTATCGAATTGAATCCGCCCGGCTTTATCGTACAGATTCAGCATGGCGTTAAGGGCGTGGTAGTCCAGCGTTTGCGGGATTACGCGTTCTGCGGTTGTCGTTGCCAAAATTCACTCACTCCTTTTCGGACATTGTCGATATCGCTTTGCGTTCCCATCAGCTCAAAGCGATAGAGCCACGGCACGCCGCATTTTTGTGAGATAACCTCACCCGCGCGGCCATAGGCTTCGCCGAAATTGCGATTGCCGGAGGCGATCACGCCGCGTATTAATGCCCGGTTGTGCGTATCGTTTAAAAAGCGGATCACCTGCCGTGGGACCGCACCAGCCGTACCGCCGCCGCCGTAAGACGGCACGACTAAAATGTAAGGTTCGACTACCCGGATTCGTTCGCGCTCATTAAGTGGGATACGAATAGCGGGCATCTCCAGACGCTGCATAAAGCGATGGGTATTTTCGGAGCTGCTGGAGAAGTAGACGAGGGTATTCATGCGCTGGCCACATGGGGTTGCGGGCGCAGGCGGTTAATCATATCCGGGCGGAATCCTGACCAGCTGGTTTCACCTGCGACTACCACCGGTAACTGACGAAAACCTTGTTCACGCAGCGTGTCTGCCATGTCAGGCATCAGATCGACATTCACCATTTCAAAATCAAATCCGCGGTTTTCCATTGCCCGCTTAGTGGCATGGCACTGAACACAGTTGTTGCGAGTGTAAATAATAATGCGCATGATTCGTATTTCCATCTAAAAATAAAAGAACGGCGCGATAACAGGCGTCGGGTTGTGTGTGTCTTAATACAGAAGATACTAGATGTAGTTTTAAAAAGATTCAACCATACAAGATATGGGAATTTTAGATTGAAAGTGTTCAGAGTAACGAGCGGAGCGGGGGAAGAGGATGAGTGATGTATAAATTGCCCGATGCCTACGCTTCTCGGGCTTACTGACAAGCATGGAGAGGCCCGATAAGGCGGTTTATCGGGCAGCCCGCAATTACATACGCATGCTTACCGCCAGGCGGTTAAAGCAATTCATCAGGCTAATTGCGAATGTCAGGTCGCTAATCTCTTTGGCGCTAAAATGGTCAAGCAGCGGCAGATAAACATCATCTTCGGCATGAGTTGTGACGATGTGTGTGACAGACTCGGCCCACGCCAGTGCCGCACGTTCCTGCTCACTGAAATGGTGACTTACACGCCATCCCGCCAGTGCGTCCAGCTTGGTTTGTTCAACGCCAGATTTGCGCAGCGCTTTACTGTGCATTTCCAGACAAAATGCACAGCCGTTAATTTGTGAAATGCGCAGATAAATCAGTTCCGTCAGCGTGGTGTCCAGAGCGCAGTTTTCCAGCGCTTTGCTGGCCTGAACCAGGGCGTTATAGACTTCAGGGCTGAGTTCATAGTAGGGCTGGCGTAACATAGTCATGGTATTTCTCCTCGTTTGGATGACCTGCAATGTAGCACTATAATGGTCTGCAAAAGAGAACCATATTTTCACTAAAAAAGCAGACCATAAATGCCACGCTACCAGCAAATCGCCCGCCAGTTAAAAACCGCTATTGAGAAAGGTGAACTTAAGCCTGGCACAAGATTACCCTCCAGCCGTACATGGTCTCAGGAGCTGGGCGTGTCACGTTCGACGGTGGAAAATGCATACGCTGAGCTGGTGGCTCAGGGCTGGCTTGTGCGACGTGGCCAGGCCGGAACGTTTGTGAGTAGACAACTGCGGCTGGATACAACGTCTGCTGCCCCTGTTGTATACGCCGGAGAAAGTCCAACGCCGCAGTTGTTTCAGATGGGGCTGCCCGCTCTCGATCTTTTCCCCCGGGAAACCTGGGCGCGGGTAATGGGGCGGCGTTTGCGCACACAGACGCGTTTTGACCTTGCGCTGGGAGATGTTTGCGGTGAACTGACGTTACGCCAGGCTATTGTCGATTACCTGCGCGTTTCACGCAGCATTGAGTGCCTGCCGGAGCAGGTGTTTATTACTTCTGGATATGCGGCATCGATGACATTAATCCTACGCGCTCTGGCAAAACCTGGTGATGGAATGTGGGTAGAGGATCCGGGTTTTCCGTTAATCAGGCCAGTAGTGGCGCAGGAAAGGGTTGAAATGATGCTTGTTCCGGTCGATGAAGAGGGACTGGATGTGTACGTCGGGATCCGTGACTATCCACATGCGCGCTTTGCGCTCCTCACGCCAGCTCACCAAAGTCCGCTGGGGGTATCGCTTTCGTTAGCCCGTCGACATCAGTTGCTGGAGTGGGCCGCCCGTGCGCAGGCATGGATCATTGAAGATGACTACGACAGTGAATTTCGCTACCACGGAAAACCGTTGCCACCGCTAAAAAGCCTGGATGCGCCACAGCGGGTTATTTATGCCGGAACGTTCAGTAAATCGCTGTTTCCTGCACTGCGCACGGCATGGCTGGTGGTCCCCCTGACTCAGGTGTCGCGGTTCCGCCAGCAAGCGGCGCTAACGGCCTGTAGTGTTCCGGTTTTATGGCAACAAACGCTGGCTGATTTTATCCACGGGGGGTATTTCTGGCGGCATCTAAAGAAGATGCGACAACATTACGCTCAACGACGTCAATGGATGGAAACTGCGCTGACAGAGCAAGGATTTACCGTAGTTCCTCAGGACGGCGGGATCCAACTGGTGATGTCGGTTAGCGGAGAGGACACAGTATTAGTACGTAAAGCTAACCTCGCGGGTCTGGCAGTTCAGGCTTTAACTGATTGGCGAATAAAATCGACAGGAAAGGGCGGAATACTGCTGTCATTTACCAATATTAGATCTGTGGAAATGGCGCAGCAGGCCGCATATCAACTTCGGCTGGCAATGGCCTGATTGTCAGTCGTTCTGTAGATATTTATCCCGTCATATTCACTTCTTTATGGACTTTTCTGAAAGCGTTGCTAATGCTGAATCAGGTAAGGTAAGCCCGCAGTAAAAGATAACGAGGAAAATAATATGTATTTACGACCAGATGAGGTGGCGCGCGTACTTGAAAAAGTGGGCTTTACCGTCGATGTAGTCACACAGAAAGCTTATGGCTATCGACGTGGTGAAAATTATGTGTACGTTAACCGGGAAGCACGCATGGGACGTACCGCTTTAGTTATCCATCCCACGCTAAAAGAGCGCAGTTCATCGCTGGCTGACCCCGCGACAGATATTAAAACCTGCGATCACTATCAGCAATTTCCGCTTTATTTAGCGGGAGAAACCCATGAACATTATGGTATTCCGCACGGCTTTAGCTCGCGTGTTGCGCTTGAGCGTTATTTAAATGGGTTGTTTGGTGACGTGAGTTCGAACTAAAGGCGCGACTGGCGATGCCAGTCGCGAAGAAGATGTATTTAGGCTTTAGCCTGGTGATAGCTGCTGACTTTAAACAGGCGGCGGCAATAATCAAGGAAGTAGCCATACACAGCCCCCATCAGCATTGATACCACGATGTTTGAACTTACTGCAGCTGTAATCTGGTGCCAGTCAGCGCCAACCGTCAACAGAATAACGACATATACCGGAGACTGGAACGTTACATACGCCAGCACATCTGCCAGATTTTTAGCCCATCCGGCTGACGTGGCTTTACGCGCCGCGCGCATGAATAAATCACGGTACATACCATAGGGCCAGGCGATCAGAATGTTAACAGGGATAGCCACCAGTCTGGAAGAAAGCGATTGTTCAAAGGTCATTCCAGAGAGGAATACTTCGATCAACATGTTCACGACAGAACAATAAACAACCATCGCGAACGTGTCTGCTACAGCATGACGCAAGCGTGACTGCGGAGAGAACATGTTAATGCTCCTTGTAAAAAGGGAAGAAAAGGTTTTGAATACCTTTTAACTAGTGTTTTATCTTGCTGCCTTCGCGTTTTAATAGGATATATGGCTACATAATAACTGGCAACTAGCTTAAAATTTTTATTTATTGTCTTTTTGTCGATAAAATGCTCTGCATTGGTTCGTTTTTTGTTCGTTTTGGCATTTTCGTTGCTGTATTGGTTAAAATTCTTTTAAATCAATATCTTATTTTGACTTGTTTTTCTGAATTTTTTGAGCTCCTTTCTGAATGTGAATTGATGTTGGGTATGTCTGCCAGACCAGACTGTACGTTGTGATTTTCTGTATTGTGGGTATATGATTTAAGAGGCCGTTAGCCATATTTATTTTAATACTCACGTTATATAAAATATCGGAAAATCGACTCACCCGTACCAACAGGTAAATAATAAGAAACGTTGTTAGCTTAATACTTTGCGACAAAATATACTGGAAATAGAAAAAACAATCGAATACACTTCCTGCCGTATTACTGTTTTTGATTTCTGCGTTAAAGAGGTTTTATTAATATGAGCTTAATGTTAAAAAACTTAAATAATATCCGCACACTGCGTTCTATGGCCCGTGAATTTCCCATCGAGGTTCTTGAAGATATGTTGGAAAAATTCAGGGTAGTTACCAAAGAAAGACGCGATGAAGAAGAAAAGCTACAGCGTCAGCGTGCAGAGCAGCAGGAAAAAATTAATACGTTGTTGGCGCTGATGCAAGCTGATGGAATTAATCCAGAAGAGTTGCTGAGTATGGTGCCAACCACGTCACGGGGCGGAAAAAAACGCCAACCGCGTCCGGCGAAATATCATTTTACTGATACCAATGGTGAAACGAAAACATGGACCGGACAAGGACGTACACCGAAGCCCATTGCTCAGGCACTGGCTGCTGGTAAATCTCTCGACGATTTTTTGATCTGATAGCAATGCGGTGAGGAGATCCTCACCGCTTATTTCAGCAAACGCCGAAATCACCGTCTTCGGAATATCGCGTAACATCAGCAGCTTTCAGTGTGAATTTCTCACCGCTTTCGTTACTGGCTTGTACGGCCACAATCTGATCGTCATTCACTTCGACAACTTTCAGTTTTGGTCCGCCCATACGTGGTTGCACCAAATCGCCAAGTTTAAACATACTGCGCTCCTTTCTTTATCACATGGTCCACCATAGAGCACGTCAATTGGCGGGTACAGCGCTGTTTCGGTTATTACCGCTTAATGAGTACGTCGGTTCCACGGCATTTTATCCAGTAGCCGTGCCATGCCACAAAAGCCGGTAACGCCAGCAAGAACCAGACCTGCGCCGACAAAACC
Organism: Citrobacter sp. Cm046; assembly: GCF_030333065.1. NCBI lineage: Bacteria > Pseudomonadati > Pseudomonadota > Gammaproteobacteria > Enterobacterales > Enterobacteriaceae > Citrobacter > Citrobacter sp. Cm046. Next base: position 250,769 of record NZ_JAOWGP010000042.1, read on the forward strand.
GCTGAGTAAGAAGAAGCCACTGTTGATCGTGTAACCGAGAACGACGCCGAGTAAGGCAAGGCTACCAGCCGCAATCTGCACCTGACGCATCAGCGGCAACGGCTGTGAGTTATCTTTTGTTACCGGCAAACCTGCAGCTTTCCAGCCGTCGATTCCGCCCTCAAGCAGCCAGACCTGTGCAGGCGCGGCGGTGGCATGCAATTTGGCTGCGGCGTTTTGTGTGCGCTTGCCCGACTGGCAGTGAAAAATAATGCGCTCGGCCCGCAAATTTGTGGGTAGTGAGTTCTGTTCCAGGGTGGATAGCGGGGCCAGTTGCGCCTCTGGGATATGCTCGTACAGATACTCATCTGTATCACGGATATCAATCAGTTTTGCCCCTTGTGCCAGGAGCGCCTGTGCTTCGCGCGGGGAAATTATCCCAATGGTCATGATGGTTCCTTATGGGCAATACAGTGTTTTTAATGTGGCGATAAGTGAATTCACCGCCGCATTTTTAATGAAATAGAGGATGCGCTGAGCATCTCGCTGGCTTTCTATCAGACCTTCCTCGCGCATTCGCGCCAGATGTTGGGAGGTCGCGGAAGGACTCAAGCCGGTAATGCGGGCTAATTCACCCGCGCTGGTACCCGGTGAACCGCTGAGCATGCACAAAATCAGCAACCGTTTCGGATTGCTCATCGCTTTGAGCAGGGCGGCCGCTTTTTCAGCGCTGGCCTGGAGTTGTTCAAGTTCAGTCATAGTTATTTAAGTGAGTTCTAAATTAAGCACATTCTAAAATAAACAATCATCGTACGCCAGCGTAAAGAGAGTAAAGGAGGGTAAAACCGCAGGGGTGGGCTGGCAGAGTTGAGTACACTGGTTATGCTTAGAGACGAAATCTCTTTTTATACCCGTCATACTTAAGTTGCATGCGCGTTGGCTACGAGTTACACGACTCATCCATGAGTCTCGCCTTACGGGCGGTTGTTCCGTAGCGCTCAAATCTGTTTCTGACAGATTTGTCGCTCACCCGAATCACTTGCAAGAGCAAGCTCATCGGGACTCACTCTTTTGCCGCCTGGCTGCAACTCAAATTATTTTGGGTATACACAATGATTAATTTTTTGCTTGTATGGAGTGTGTATGGGTTTCTGGAGAATTGTTTTAACTATTATTTTGCCTCCGCTTGGTGTACTGCTGGGGAAAGGATTTGGCTGGGCGTTTATCCTCAATATCGTACTGACACTGCTGGGTTACATCCCCGGTCTTATTCATGCATTCTGGGTACAGACGCGTAACTAATCTTTTCCACTATTGCGGCGCATCTGCGCCGCTTTCCTGATCGATCCTTCCCCTCTGCTACACTTCTTGGTGTTGATTGTTAATAACCGAGGTGAATATGGGTCTCTTCAATTTTGTGAAAGATGCGGGTGAAAAACTCTGGGATGCGGTCACAGGAAATCATGGAAGTGATGAACTGGCGAAAAAGGTGCAGGAACACCTGAGTAAAACCGGTATTCCAGATGCTGATAAAGTGAACGTCCAAATTGCCGAAGGTAAGGCGACCGTTTCTGGAGATGGGTTAAGCCAGGAAGCGAAAGAAAAAATTCTGATCGCGATCGGTAATATCTCCGGTATTGGTAGTGTGGATGACCAGGTCACAACTTCTGCGCCGGCGAATGAAAGTCAGTTTTATACGGTGAAGTCCGGTGACACGCTGAGCGCTATTTCGAAACAGGTTTATGGTAATGCTAACCTGTACAATAAGATATTCGAGGCGAATAAACCGATGCTGAAAAGCCCGGATAAAATCTATCCCGGGCAGGTTTTACGTATTCCGGAAGAGTAAAGAAGAACAGGTTTATTCCGTCAGAAGTTTTCCGGACATGGCCTGCTGAATAATAGGAATTGGCGTCAGCAGGTGCTGGCGCATTAATTCGCTGGCGCGCTCTGCATCGCGCGCCATAATTGCTTCGGTAAGCGTCTGATGCTGATCGTGTTTATCTTCAAGCATTTCAACGGATAGCACCGTTTTACGCAGCCAGATAAACCGGTAGCGTGCTGCGAGATCGAACAGCCGTTCGCGCATTTGCAGCAAATAGTGTGAACCGCACCCGGCAACAATTGCCGTGTGAAACGCCTGATGTCGCTGATCCCACTCATCCAGCATCTGCTCGCTGGCGTCAACAGCTTCAAGCTTGCTCAGCATATGTGCCCGCGCCAGAATCTCTGCTTCCCAGGCGTCGTCCCCGCGCTCAATTGACAGACTCACCAGCATCGCCTCCGTATTAGCGCGGGCGTCAAAAATATCGAGCAGCTCCTGCTCTGACATCGATGCCACACGATACCCTTTCTGATTGACCACCGTGACCAGCTGTTCTGCCACCAGTTGCGAAAGCGCTTCGCGCAACGGCCCGACTCCCAGTTCATAGCGCGAGGTCAGCAGGTTCATTCGCAGTTTTTCATCAGGCTGATACACACCACGGATGATGTCGTTTTTGAGCCAGCGGTACCCATCAATGGCCGTCGGTTGGGAAATGGCGGTCATGGTCATACTCCTGAAAAGGTTTCCCGGCCTGTGCCGGGAACGGATTTAATGCGTATTTTGCAAGGGTGCTTTTTGCCACGATAGCAGTTTTTTCCAGCGTGACATAATTGGTACGGTGCAAATAATCCCGATGGCGAGCAGCCCGGTTGAGATAACCTCCAGCTGTTGCGCCGGGCGAAAGAGCATCACCACTAATACAAAGATAATAAAGGCGATGACCAGCCAGGTCAGCCACGGATAGAGCCACATTCTCAGCTTAATTTCACCGCCTTGTGCCATCAGGATCTTGCGCATCCGGAGCTGGGAAATAGCAATCACCAGATAGACCAGCAGCGCGATGGCGCCAGAGCTGTCGATCAGAAACTTAAACACTTTTGCTGGCGCGTAATAGTTGACGATCACGGTGAGGAAAGCGGCCCCAGTCGACAGCAGCACCGCGACATAAGGTGTTTTGCTACGGTTAGTTTTGCCCATAAAAGCTGGGGCATCTCCACGACGGCTCAGGGAGTAGAGCATCCTGGATGCCGTATACAGCGCAGAGTTCAAACAACTGGTTACCGACAGTAAAATGACGCAGTCCATGATCAGTTTCGCGTGCGGGATGTGCAGTAATTCCAGCACCGAGCGGTAAGAGCCAACCTCTTTAAGCCCCGGCATGTTCCACGGGATCAATGCCACCACCACGAAAATTGAGCACAGATAGAAAATAGAGATACGCCAGATAACCGAGTTCGTGGCGCGCACGATGTGTTTATCCGGGGTGTCGGACTCCGCGGCGGCAATGGTAACAATCTCCGCGCCCATAAAGGAGAACATGGTTATCAGCATCGCGCTGAGCACCGCGCCAAAACCGTTAGGCATAAAGCCGCCGTGATCCCACAGCCGTGAAATTCCACTGACCTCAGCGTAGGGATAGAAACCGCTAATCGCTGCCGCGCCCAGGGCGATAAACGCCAGAATGGCAATCACTTTGCACAGCGCCAGCCAGAACTCGAACTCACCGTAATTTTTGACGCTCAGCAGATTACTGCCGGTTAACGCCAGCGTGATAACCAGCGAGAACAGCCAGACAGGAATGCCCGGGATCCATGAGTGCAGTATTATGGCGGCAATATTAGCTTCCAGTGGGATCACCAATACCCAGAACCACCAGTACAGCCAGCCGATGGTATAACCAGCCCACGGCCCGATAGCCTTGTCGGCGTAAGTAGAAAAGGAACCGGTATCAGGGGTGGCAACGGCCATTTCGGCCAGCATGCGCATAATCATCACCACCAGTAATCCGGCGAACAGATAGGCCAGCAATACCGCAGGTCCTGCTTCTGCAATGGCTACGCTTGAACCTACAAACAGACTTGCACCGATAACCCCGGCAATAGATAACATGGTGACGTGGCGTGATTTCAGCCCGCCCCCTAAATCATGTGATTGTGACACTTGCCCCATCTTTTAAACCTCTCGAAAGTATTTCACTTGGGAGAGCACCCCGGCATTCCCGCGCCGGGGCACGCGTATAATTGTTATTGGATATTTTTACCGGACGGCCTTATCCGTTTTGTTTTGCTTGTTTGTCGAATGGCGGCGTAAAGGCCTTATCTGACCTACAGATTGCGCCATCCGGCAATTAGTGCTGCTTCGCCTCATCAAAACACTGGGCGATAATGTCCAGCCCCTGGCGGATTTGCGCATCTTCGATGGTGAGTGGCACGAGGATACGTAGTACGTTGTAGTACGGCCCACAGGAGAGCAGGATCAGCCCTTTATCACGGGCCCGGGCAACGATCTCAGCAGTCAGTTTGGCATCTGGCTTGTTGTGGTCGCCGTCTTCGAACAGTTCGATGGCAATCATCGCTCCCAGGCCGCGAACATCACCGATTTCGCGATGTGTTTCGGCGATTGCCAGCAGCCCATCACGCAGGGTCTTGCCCAGCTCATTGGCTTTTTGCAGCAGGTTTTCCTGCTCGAAAATGTTCAGCACCGCCAGCGCAGCGGCACAGGCAATCGGGTTACCGGCATAAGTGCCACCCAGACCGCCAGGGGGGATGGCGTCCATCACTTCGGCGCGTCCGGTAACACCTGCCAGCGGGAAGCCACCGGCGATGGATTTAGCGAAGGTGGTGATATCTGGCGCGACGCCCATCTGCTCCATGGCAAACAGCGTGCCGGTACGGCCCGCGCCGCTTTGCACTTCATCGGCAATCAGCATGATCCCGTGTTCATCACAAATTGCGCGCAGGCGTTGTATAAAGGCGGGGGAAGCGGCGTAAAAACCGCCTTCGCCCTGTACCGGCTCAATCACGATGGCGGCGACATCTTCCGGGGCGGCGTCGTTTTTAAAGATTCGATGGATGCTGGCGATAGCATCGTCTTCGCTGATACCGTGCAGAGCGCAAGGATACAGTGCGCGATAAACGTGGCCCGGCATTAGTCCCATTCCGGCAGAGTACGGATTGACTTTCCCGGTTAATGACAGGGTGTAGTGGGTACGACCGTGATAGGCGCCGCTAAAGGCGATGGTGCCGGTTCGTTTGGTGGCGGCTCGGGCAATTTTCACCGCGTTTTCCACCGCTTCAGAGCCGGTAGTGACCAGCAGCGTTTTCTTAGCAAAATCGCCCGGCACCTTCTTGTTCATGATTTCGCAAAGTTCCAGGTACGGCTCATAAGCCAGCACCTGGAAGCAGGTATGCGACAGCTTTTTCAACTGAGCTTCTACCGCAGAGACAATTTGTGGATGCAGGTGGCCGGTATTCAGCACCGCGATACCGCCAGCAAAGTCGAGGAACTCACGGCCTTCAACGTCCCAGACCCGGCAGTTTTCTGCGCGTTCGGCAAAAATAGGGTGGATCTGTCCTACGCCACGAGGAACGGCATTGCTGCGACGTTGCATAAGTTCTTTATTGGTGCTCATCAGGTGTTCTCCAGTATTTGTTTTATTAAAGGCCAATGCACATATATTTGATTTCTAAGTAATCTTCGATGCCGTATTTAGAGCCTTCACGACCAAGGCCAGAAGCTTTAATTCCGCCGAATGGGGCGACTTCGTTGGAGATGATGCCGGTGTTAATCCCGACGATGCCGTACTCCAGCGCTTCGCCGACGCGGAAAACGCGGCTTAAATCGCGGGCGTAGAAGTAAGCCGCCAGACCAAACTCGGTATCGTTGGCTTGTGCGATGACGTCAGCCTCATCTTTAAAACGAAATAGCGGAGCCAGCGGGCCGAAGGTCTCTTCTTTGGCGACCTTTGCGTTGTCAGGTACTTCCACCAGAATGGTGGGCTGGAAGAAGTTGCCGCCCAGCGCATGCGCCTTGCCACCCGTGATAACCCGAGCGCCTTTCTCCAGCGCATCTGCGATGTGCTCCTGCACTTTGGCAACCGCTTTCTCATCAATCAGCGGCCCGGTGGTGACGTTGGGCTCCAGGCCGTCGCCGAGGTGCAGCTTGCTCACGGCCTGCTGGAGTTTCTCAGCAAAACGTTCATACACGCCGTCCTGAACATACAGACGGTTGGCGCAGACGCAGGTCTGCCCGGCGTTACGAAACTTCGATGCCAGCGCGCCTTCCACCGCTTTATCGAGATCGGCATCGTCAAAGACGATAAACGGCGCATTGCCGCCCAGTTCCAGCGACACCTTTTTGATGTCTTTAGCGCATTGCTGCATTAACTGACGACCAATCTCGGTAGAGCCGGTAAACGACAGCTTGCGTACCAGCGGGTTGCTGGTCAGCTCGTTGCCAACTGCGCCAGCCGAGCCGGTGACGACGCTGAATACGCCCGCCGGGATCCCGGCGCGATTGGCCAGCTCCGCCAGCGCCAGCGCTGAGTAAGGCGTCTGGCTGGCCGGTTTGAGTACCATCGTGCAGCCTGCCGCCAGCGCCGGACCGGCTTTGCGGGTGATCATCGCCGAAGGGAAGTTCCACGGCGTAATCGCGGCGGTCACGCCGATAGGTTGCTTAATGACGATCAGGCGCTTATCGGCCTGATGACCTGGGATGGTGTCGCCGTAGATACGTTTGCCCTCTTCGGCAAACCACTCAATAAAGGAGGCGGCATAAATGATTTCACCTTTCGCTTCCGCCAGCGGTTTCCCCTGTTCGAGGGTCATCAGACGGGCGAGATCGTCCTGATGTTCAATCATCAGGTTAAACCAGCGGCGCAGAATATTCGCCCGCTCTTTGGCGGTCAGCGTCCGCCATGCTGGCAGTGCACGGTTAGCGGCTTCAATGGCCTCGCGGGTTTCATCCGCACCCATTTTCGGTACGCTACCTAACTGCTGACCATTTGCGGGGTTGGTCACCGCGATGGTCTCGCCGCTGTTGGCGTCACGCCAGTGGCCGTTGATCAATGCCTGCTGGCGAAACAAGGTTGGATCGTTAAGTTGCATGATTGCTTCCTGTCATAAAATGTTTAACGAGTGAATGCGGCGTGTAATGTTTCCACGCTACGTGCCGCACGCAGCGTGCGTCCGGGATTGCTCTGGTTTTCCAGCAGCGCATGAACCTTGCTGACGATATGTGCGCCGATAGGGATTGCCGACGTCGCCGCCGGAGAGGGGGCATTGCAGGTATGAATTGAACGTGGCGTGGTGACAAACAGAAAGTCGTCGATCAACTTACCGTCAGGCGATACCGCTTGCGCACGTACGCCCGCGGGCCACGGCTGCAGATCTTTTTGCGTCAGGCTCGGGCAGTACTTTTGTACCAGCCGCAGATAGCCGCTTTTGCACAGTGAGTTTTTCATCTCACTAAGGCCGGAACGCAGGTTATTTTGCAGCACCCGGCGGATGCCGGAGGAACCTAATATCTCCAGCGTGTCGCTGAGGGAAATATCGCGTTTGCGATAACCTTCACGCTTAAACGCCAGTACTGCGTTGGGACCTACCGTTACGCTGCCGTCAATCATGCGGGTGAGATGAACGCCAAGAAACGGCATCGCCGGGTCGGGAATGGGGTAGATCAGATGGTTGACTATCTGGTTATGCTCTGGCGCCAGACGGAAGTATTCACCGCGAAACGGGCAGATGATAAAGCCGGGGTCGACGCCAAGCATTTTCACCAGTCGGTCAGCCATCAGGCCGGAGCAGGTAATCAGCGTCGCGCCCTCATATTCCTGACCCTGGCGGGTATGCACGATTACACCTGTAGCGTGTTCTTTCAGCGCGCTGACTTCGGCGTTGTAAATAATCTCACCGCCTCTGGCCTGAAAGATTTTCGCCATTGCAGCCGTCACTTCACGGTAGCTGACAATCCCGCTCGACGGGACAAAAATACCGCCCAGTCCGGTGATGTTCGGCTCACGCTCACGCAGTTCTTCAGCGTTCAGCCACTCGCGTTCTAAGCCGTTGGCGGCGGTGCGATCCCATAAGGCGCGCATCCGCTCCATTTCCAGTTCAGAGGTGGCAACCAGCATTTTTCCGCAGACGTCATAGCGGATGTCGTTTTGGTCGCAAAAGGCTTTGGTAGCACGATTTCCGGCCAGGCAAAACTGTGCCTTCAGGCTGCCGGGGGTGTAATAAACCCCGGCATGGATCACGCCGCTATTGTGGCCCGTCTGGTGACAGGCCGGGCCGGACTCTTTTTCCAGCAGCGCAATTCTGGCGTCCGGATAGACATCAATCAGCTGCATGGCGGTCGACATGCCGATAATGCCGCCGCCAATAATCACAAAATCATACATCCGCTATTTTCCTTCGCGCTTACTGATGGGTCTGGTAGTGGTTGGTGGAGTAAGCAAAGTAACCACGCTGGCGCATCAGTTCACGGCGCAGATCAGGATGCGACGTAAAACGATCGCGACCGTGCAGCCAGAACAGGTTGTTGATCAGCAGGAATTTGCCGACTGAAACCGGAACAGACAGGATGCTTTTGCTGGTTTCCAGCGCGTCTGAGAGATCGCTCAGCCAGACACCTTCTTCATAGTCTTTTGGCTGGACGAACTGGTCGATGTAGCGCATCACCGGGCGACCCTGTTGGTCGACGTCAAACACCGGATGAAACACGTCCTGGCTGACGTTTTTGCTTGGTGGTGCGGCGAAGCGCATAGCGCGGCGTGCCAGCGGATGGGTGAAGTACTGATCCAGATGTTCCCAGTCGTCAAGGTGCAGCAGCAGCGAATTACCGCCGGTCATGTTCTGCTCGTCGATCTTCATCATCAACACGTAGTCGGTGATTTCTTCGAGGTAGGTTCCGTCGTTATGCAACTCCATTACACGGTGCGGCTGGCGCAGATAGCTGTCTGAGTTATCAACGTTTTTAACCACAAAACGCGCATAGTACTGACCGCTCATCGCATCAAAATTGGAGCGTCCGATAAGATGTGCGACTGCCGTTGCCAGCTTGACCATCTCTTCTGCTTGCGCCACGTCATCAACACCCACGGCGTTGATCAGTAGTGCGCCTTCAGCACGATCCAGCAGCGTTTTCAGCAGCAGAGGCTGCAACTGATTACCGCACAAATCGTCGAGGATTTTGCTCACTTTAAATCGCAAGAAAGATTTGTATTCCAGTGCCTGCACCGGCCACTGTGCCACAGCTTGCAGAAATTGCTCCGTAGTCTCGGCGGAGAAAGTCAGTTCCAGTAGGCGTGGAGACTGGGCTGATGGTTTCAGCGTGAAACCGCTGTAGTGCTGGGCTGGATCTTCAGCGTTCGGTTTTACGGCAGTCAGTGCGTTCATCAGAATCGATCCTCTCAGTAGATTGTCAGGGAGACATGGCGATGCTCGTTTCGTAGCCATAAATTAAAAATATCTACATTTTTGAAAAGTGCGCACAAAATGGACTGTTTTGTTTATTATTTGTGATCAAAAGCAACAATTTTTTAACAATATAAAAGGTGAGGGTAAGTGTGATGCAGGGAAGAAAATCAAGAAGGGAATGTTTTAAAACAATGAGTTAATAATGCTGCCGCTGATAAAGGATGCAGCGGCAGCAAAATATCAGTAGCCGACTTTATAGACGCGACCAGTTTGTATGCCTTCCACGCTGCGGCGAAAAGCATTTGCCACCGTAGCGGCGGGCACGCTTTCAAAACCAGGGAAGAAACTATCGTAAGCGTCGGCGGATTCGCTCAGCACGGTGGGACTGATCAGATTAATGCGAATTCCGCGCTCTAATTCGCAGGCAGCAGCGCGAACAAAACCTTCCAGCCCTGCATTGACGGTTGCAGCGCTTGCCCCTTGCGCAATCGGCTCATGAGCGATGATGCCGCTGATAAGCGTAATTGAACCGCCATCATTCAGATAGTGTTGCCCGGTTAATGCCAGCCGCACCTGACCTAACAGCTTATCCTGCAACCCCTGATTAAATTCGTTGTCGGTCATTGTCGACAACGGGCCAAAGAACAGGTTGCCGGTGGCGGATACGATCGCATCTACCCGACCGATTTTTTCAAACAACGCCTGCACGCTCTCCTGAGAAGTGATATCAACCAGGTAATCACCCTGTGTGCGGCCCACGCGAACAACGTCATGTGTACGGCTCAATACTTCTGTGACTGCGCGACCGACTGTGCCGCTGGCACCAATAACGACGATTTTCATAACCACCTCCTGAATAGTGTGAGCCACCATTCTTTAATGAAAATGAAATCAGATAAACTGGCTAAAAGTTAGATGATTGCTAACCAGAGGTTTGTAATATGGACAAGTTGCGCGGCATGGAAACATTTATCGCCGTGGTGGAGAGCGGTAGCTTTACCGGCGCGGCAACGCGACTGGAGATGTCGGCGGTAATGGTGGGGAAATATATCGCCCAGCTTGAAGTTCAGCTCGGTACGCGTCTGCTGGAGCGTAATACCCGTCGCCAGAGTTTGACCGATGCCGGGCGGGTTTACTTTGAAGAAGCCAGACGAGTATTGGAGCAGGTGGCAATAGCTGAAAGCTCGGTAGAGCGCTTGCGGCTGGTACCTGCTGGCACGCTGCGCATCAGCGCACCAACCTCATTTGGCGCATGTGTGGTATCGCCGTTGGCTGCTGCTTTTTTACAGACCTGGCCGGAGGTACGTCTTGAACTGGATCTGACTAACCGGATGGTTGATCTGGTAGATGAGGGTGTGGATCTGGCGATCCGGATTGGTGATATTCATCAGACTGATGTAGTGGCGAAATACCTGTGTCCGTACCGTATGGCGATCTGCGCCTCACCGGAGTATCTGGCCCGTCACGGTACGCCCCGAACGCCGGCAGATCTGGTGGATCATTTGTGTTTATCCCACACGGTGTGGACGGCCCGCAACGAATGGAAGCTTCCGGGCGTGGAGGGGGAGGTCAGATGGAAACGCGATGCGATCCTGCGTTGTAATGATGGCCACGGCCTGCGTATGGCGGCGGTCGCAGGGGCGGGTCTGCTGTTGCAGCCCGAGGTTTTACTGGCCGAAGAACTCACAAGTGGCAGGTTGGTTCGGGTACTGGAGGGCTTTACACCTGAACCGCGCCCGATACATCTGCTGTGGCGGCAGGATTTACGCCCGCTGCCAAAGCTGACGCAGTTTGTCGAGCATGTCCTGGCAGGAACGCAGGGTTTACGCTCAAAATAAAAATGCCGGATGGCGCTGCGCTTATCCGGCCTACAGTGGCGATCAATCGTAGGCCGGATAAGGCGCGTCATTTTACTAACCGATGTCCACCTGCGGCTTGTTGTGGCGCTTACGGATCAGACGCAGCACGGGTGGGATCACGATAACCATCACTGCCAGTACCAGCAGTACTTTTGCCACCCCGCTTGCCCACAGAATATCTATGTTGCCATTACTGATAGACAGCGCGCGACGCAGATTCTGCTCCAGCATTTCCCCCAGTACAAACCCGAGAATCAACGGTGACATCGGGAAGTGCATTTTTCGCAGTATGTAGCCCAGTACGCCGAGGGCGACCATCAGCACCAGATCGAAAGTGGTACTGTGGACTGCATAAACGCCTACTGCGGAGACTGCGGCAATGGCCGGAACCAGGAACCACAGCGGAATGGTTAGCATGCGGGTAAACAAACCTATCAGCGGAATGTTCATCACCAGCAGCATCACGTTAGCAATCAGCAGCGCTGCAATCAGCCCCCAGACGATATCTGGTTGCTCGGTGAACATGGCCGGGCCTGGCGTGATGTTGTACAGCGTCAGCGCACCCATCATCACCGCTGTGGTACCGGAGCCAGGCACACCGAGCGTCAACATCGGAATAAAGGATCCGCAGGCCGAGGCGTTGTTCGCCGCTTCTGGTGCGGCAACGCCACGAATATCCCCTTTACCAAAGCTGTCGCTGTTACCGCTGAGTTTTTTCTCAGTCATGTAGGTGATTGCGCTGGCGATGGTCGCCCCGGCGCCTGGTAGCACACCGACAAAAAAGCCAATCACCGACGAGCGAAGTGTCGCGCCCACACACTGCATACCTTCTTTGGCGTTAAACAACATGCGGCCTGTTTTACGCACCAGCGTCTGGCCACTGCTGGTATGTTCCAGCATTAACAGTATTTCTGAGACAGAGAACAACCCAATCACCACCACGATAAACTGCACGCCGTCGGAGAGATGGACACTGTCAAAGGTGAAGCGATAGACCCCGGTGTTGGCATCTACGCCGACGGTCGCAAGGCCGAGACCGATTAGCGCTGCCAGAAATGATTTCAGTGGGTTTTGCGCCATCATGCTGCCGAGGCAGGCAATGGCGAAGACCATTAAGGCAAAGTATTCTGCCGGACCGAAAGCCAGCGACCATTGCGCTAACGCTGGGGCAAACAGAATGATGCCACCGATAGCGATAAGTGAGCCGAAAAAGGAGCTGACCGCCGAGATAGAGAGCGCCACGCCGCCGCGCCCTTGCTGCGCCATCGGATAGCCGTCAAGCGCGGTCATAATGGCGGCTGCATCGCCGGGAACATTGAGCAGAATCGAGGAGATGCGCCCGCCGTATTCACAGCCGATATAAACAGTGGCCAGCAGGATCAGCGCAGACTCTGCTGGCAGATGCAATGCGAAGGCCAGCGGCAGCAGGATCGCCACGCCGTTGATGGGCCCGAGGCCCGGCAGCAGCCCAACGATGGTGCCAACAAAACAGCCGATCAAGGCGATAACCAGGTTTTCTGGCGTCATCGCCACCGCAAAACCTTGAGAAAGATATATCCAGGTATCCATCGTTTCTCCGTTAACTCAGCCAGGCGCCGAGAGGTAAGGTGACGTCAAGCAGCCGATCGAAGGCATACCACAGAAGAATGCCGAGGACAGAGCCAGAAATACCCGCAGCCGGAATGGTGGCACCGAACAACATGCCAATCACCACGGTGAGAATGGCGGTGGCAATCGGAAAGCCCAGCCATTCAAACCCCCAGGCGTACATCAACAGAACAATCACCATCGTGAGCAGTTTTTGCAGCACGTGGCGGCGAGGCCAACTGATGGTGTCCGGATGACGCAACAGCAGCGCCACGGCGCACAGGAGCATCAGGCTGATAATGCCAAGTGGAAAGGGACGCGGCCCAACCGGTTCATAACTGTATTCGCTGCTGATTTGCCAGGCTATGAACAGCCCGGCGATACAGAGCAACAGCCAGATACCCGCAAAAATACGATCGCTCATCATCAATGTCCCTGCGGTTATTTAGCCAGGCCGAAGGCTTTCGCCTGCTCACGATAATCGGTGACCTGCTTCTTCACGTAATCGTCGAGCTGCTTGCCGCTCATGTTGAATTCGAACAGACCGCGCAGTTCGCGCTGCTTTTTAAACTCATCGGTCTGCTGGAGCTTGTTAAATGCTTCAACCCACCACTGATATTCAGCATCGCTGACTTTTGGTCCGACGTAGAAGCCACGGATGATCGGCCACACGAGGTCATAGCCCTGCTCTTTAGCTGTAGGGACATTTGCCAGTTGGCCAGGCAGACGTTCGTCAGAGAACACTGCCAGCACACGGATCTTGTCGCCGCTGAGATAGGGCACCATTTCGCTCAGATCCCCAGAAACTACCTGCACATGATTTCCCATCAGCGCAGTCACCGGCTCGCCGCCGCCTTCAAACGCCACGTAACGCATCTTGTGCGGATCGACGTTGGCTTTTTGTGCCAGCAGCGCTGACTTCATCCAGTCCTGACTGCCGATAGAAGCACCAGCACCAATCACCACGCTGTTGGGATCTTTCTCCATGGCCGTCAGCAGATCTTTCAGCGTTTTCCACGGTGAGTCGTTGCGTACGGCAATCATGCCGTAATCAGTTCCCACGCTTGCCAGCCAGCGCACATCATCGACGCCATAGCGACCAAACTTGCCCTGCGACAGGTTCAGCAGCGAGCCGCCAGAGAAGGCCACCACGGTTCCCGCCTCGGCAGGGCGTTGCGCGACGATGGCGTTATAGGCTACCGCGCCCACCCCGCCGGGCATGTAGGTCACGCGCATCGGTTTTTCGATAGCACCCGTTTCCATCATGCTCACCTGAATCAGCTTACAGGTGAGGTCGAATCCCCCGCCGGGTTTCGCCGGAGCGATACATTCAGTGCGTGAGGGGGCTTGTTCAGCCAGAACAGCGGTACTCATCAGTAACATGCTTGCAGTAAGGGTACGAAGTAATTGTTTTTTCATTATTTATCCTCGCGCCGGGCGACCGGAGTTTCGGGTACGAAAGAAGATTTTTGTGATTATGTGAGCCGATGTGTAGCAGTTCGGTTGCATGATTGTTAAAACATTAACCTTTCAATTCCCTTTCAATGCGGCAGAAACTTTACAGGATGTGATATGCGTCTCTTATTAGCGGAAGATAACCGTGAATTGGCTCACTGGCTGGAGAAAGCGCTGGTACAAAACGGTTTTGCTGTCGATTGCGTCTTTGATGGGCAGGCCGCCGATCATCTCTTGCATAGCGAAACGTATGCGTTGGCGGTTCTGGACATCAATATGCCGGGGCTGGATGGTCTGGAAGTCGTTCAGCGACTGCGCAAACGCGGGCAGACGCTCCCGGTTCTGCTGCTGACGGCGCGTAGCGCAGTGGCTGACAGAGTGAAGGGGCTGAACGTCGGGGCCGATGATTATCTGGCGAAGCCGTTTGAAATTGAAGAGCTTGATGCGCGACTGCGGGCACTGCTGCGACGTAGCGCAGGCCAGGTGCAAGGTATACAGCAACTGGGGGAACTGGCATTTCATGATGAAGGTTATTTTCTGTTGCAGGGGCAGCCGCTGGCGCTCACGCCGCGTGAACAGGCGCTGCTGACGGTGCTGATGTACCGGCGATTACGCCCGGTTTCGCGCCAGCAACTGTTTGAACAGGTCTTCAGTCTGAGCGATGAGGTCAGCCCTGAAAGCATTGAACTGTATATCCATCGCCTGCGTAAAAAACTGCAGGGGAGCGATGTGAGGATCGCGACGTTGCGCGGCCTGGGTTATGTGCTGGAGTGCTGTGATGAAGTGGGTTAAGCCCCAGTCGCTGTACCTGCAGTTATTAATGTTTCTTGGCTTGCCGCTGTTGCTGCTGTGGGGACTGTCGGCGTTTAACAGCTACGTTAGCGCTCTACAGGCAGCGACGCAGGCGTATGACCGGACGCTGCTCTCATCGGCCAGAACGGTGTCTGAGCGACTTGTGGTTCGTAATAAACAGCTCGAAGTCAATGTGCCATGGGTGGTGCTGGACAGCTTTGAACTGAACATGAATGACAGGCTGTATTACAAAGTGGTTGATCCGGCGGGGAAGGTAATTTCCGGCTATGACGATTTACCTGCGATGCCGCCAGCTACATCGCGCACCCGGCTTTATCCGGCGCTGGCGTGGTTTTATCACACTGAGTATCGCGGGGAGGCTATCCGCGTGGCGCGTCTTCTCCAGCCGGTGAACGAAGGGGGAATCGTTGGTATGGCGGAGATTTATGTCGCTGAAACGCTGCAATCGCGGCGCTATCTGGCGGGGCAACTGCTCTTTTCCTCATGGGTTTCTCAAGGGTTGCTGGTGTTACTGACGCTGGTACTGGTCGGCTGGCTGCTTCGTCGGGTATTACGTCCCATGCGCCAGCTGTCATCATTGATGGTGCGCCGTGAACCGGGGCTGTTGACGCCGTTGCCGGAGCTGCTGCCATGGTCGGAAACCCGTCTGCTGATTGTGGCATTCAACCGCTATATCGATCGGCTACGCGCGCTTATTTCGCGTCAGGAACGCTTTAGCGCAGATGCATCTCATCAGCTCAAAACTCCGCTGGCAGTGCTTAAAACCCAGGCGGCGGTAGCCCTCGCCAGCCCACAGCCGCAGCAGTGGTATGAGAGTTTACAAGCGATGAGTTCGACGCTGGATAGCACCATTCAACTGACAGAAAGGCTACTGCAGCTTTCCGCGGTAAAGCGTAAGGAGCAGGGGGAAAGACATTTTTCACCGGTCAATCTGTATGAGGTCGTGCAAACCAGCTGTTTTACTCGTCTAGCGCAGGCGCGCAGTAAAGCCATCGATCTGGGTTATGAAGGTGAACAGGACGCGGTATGGATTGAAGGAGATGAGGTTCTGCTTGGTGAGCTGTGCGGGAATCTACTGGATAACGCGCTGAAATATACGCCAGCGCAGGAAATAGTCACTGCCAGACTACTACGAGAAGGGGAAGCGGTGGTGCTGGTGGTTGAAGACAGCGGTCCCGGTATTGATGATGATCGGATGCATCAGGCGCTGTTGCCGTTTCATCGCCTGGATAATGTCGGCAATGTTCCCGGAGCGGGTATCGGTCTGGCGCTGGTGAATGACATCGCGCGTTTGCACCATACGCGTCCACACCTGTCTCGCAGTGAGACGTTAGGAGGGTTAAGCGTACGGGTACGGTTTTTGAGCGTATCGTGCTAAGAAAGAGATACAGATGCTGTTTATCGTCTGTCTGTACCCCTGGTCTTTCAAGCTGCCTCAATGCACTCGAAATCTATTGGGTATATATTCCAATTAATTAACTTTATTATTAATTAGAATTTTAATGGTTTCATTTTGTTATTTATTGGATGGGTGTGTGGAGAATATTTTTTATAACTCTCTCTGTGTTGAGCATTAACTTAGCAGTAATGGTGGGCAAAAAAGGAAAAACAGATGATATTTATCATACATAAGTGGGTATTCCATAGTCTATGGATTGTTATCTGTCAATAGTCGATTTGTTGCTAATAATCATTTTTTTTGATAATGATAATCAAGTGCTGATATTTTTAATAACCTTAAAAATCATATAAATACATACTATCAATGGAGCCAGAGTCACATTGTGTAGCATTATTTTTTACATTTACTGACAATGTACCATTGCGTTTTTTTGACTTGTGATATAATTAGCAACATGAAAAGAGCAAAAAATAATTAAAGATCAATAGATAATAGGCTGGGATATGCTGAAAAATTCGCTAAAGATTAGCAGTCAAGGATACCCAGTATTTATAAAACTGGTCGATTTTATTGTTATCAACTTAACGTTGATTGTTAGCGCACATCTGTTGAATATGGCGCCATTTAAGACAGTTGCTATTTTGAGTGTTCTTTTTTCTACCTTTTTTCTGCTGTTTGCTGAATATACTAAAATGTATCAGCAAAAAATAAAGACCATTGGCTTACGTAATCAAAAACGACTGCTTTCTTGTACCTTGCTGGCGATTATTTCTATTGAGATAGTCAGCGTTGCGGTGGCTGAACCTCAGACATTAGGATACTTAAGTAAACTGGACAACCCAGTTTGTTCAGCTATTATTTTTTGGTATCTCTTTCCCTTACCTTTTTTATATTACATTCGTTTTTTCATTTTTAAATATTCAACCAAGAAAAATGTTCGCGTAGCGATTATTGGTCTTACCGATAATGGCCTCGCTGCAGAAAATGCATTGATGAATGAATATTCCAATATCCAATTAGATTTGGCCTTTTATGATGAACGCAGCTTATCCCGCTGCGGTGATTTTGTTAACAGAATTAAAAGCCCCTTTAGAGGGCCGGTGATCAACCTGGTTGAAGAGGCTAAACTGGGAAATATAGATGAAATCTATATTGCGTTGCCGATGGTGGCGCTACAACGTATTCGTCATTTTTTGGCCATGATGTCTGATACCACGGTTGATACCTATATTGTGCCTGATTTTTATACTTACAGTAACAATATGTCTAAGTTGAGATCTATCCATAATCTGCAAACTATCGGTATCTTTAGTTCCCCGTTTGAAGGGGCCGGATCGTTTATTAAGCGGGCTGAGGATTTGGTGCTGGGCAGCATTATTATGGTGATGATCTCTTCGCTAATGTTAGCGATCGCTATTGGTATCAAACTCACTTCACGTGGGCCAGTATTTTTTAAACAAGACCGCTATGGTTTGAGTGGGCAAAAAATTAAAGTCTGGAAGTTTCGCTCTATGCGGGTAATGGAGAATTCCGACACGGTGATTCAGGCCACGAAGAACGATCCGCGAGTGACGAAATTTGGTAGTTTTTTGCGTCGAACGTCGCTTGATGAGTTACCTCAGTTTATTAATGTGTTGCAAGGCAGCATGTCGATTGTGGGTCCAAGACCGCATGCGGTTACGCATAATGAGCAATACCGTAAGCAGGTAGAAAATTACATGATCCGCCATAAAGTTAAGCCTGGGATCACTGGCCTCGCGCAAATTAACGGGTTTCGTGGGGAAATTGATGCGCTCTACAAGATGGAAAAACGCGTTCAGTATGATATCGAATACATTCAAAACTGGTCGTTATGGCTGGATATAAAAATTATTATTAAAACTATTTTCAAAGGATTTGTCGGTAAGAATGCATACTAAATTAATAGTTATTACCGGAATCGTGATATCGCAGTCCGCATGGGCTGATTTAACACCGAAATCACACATTGGCTTTGCCGGGATCGACTTCCAGGGCAAGGTTGCTGTGGACTACGGTTATGATGATAACGTGACTTATCAGCCACATAACAGTGATGCTATTGGTTCCTCATTTCAGAGCGCAGCGCCAGTGCTGAGTATGATCGGAGAGCGCGGTCAGGATAAGTATTTACTGATGTATTCCGGCGATTACCGTAACTATTCAAGCGATTCCGCTGATAACTACAACGATCATTTTTTCCGTTTTAACGGTGCCTGGCGTTATGGGCAAATGCACGGTTTAACTCTCAATCTGGAAGATTCTCTTGGGCATGAAAATCGTGGTCGTGATATCACTGAAGGTTTTCTGCCGGGCCAGTTTCGGCAGTACGGAATTACATCTCCGCTGACGACAAATTTTATCAACAGTGAATTACGCTATAGCTACGGTG
Source organism: Citrobacter sp. Cm046 (assembly GCF_030333065.1). NCBI lineage: Bacteria > Pseudomonadati > Pseudomonadota > Gammaproteobacteria > Enterobacterales > Enterobacteriaceae > Citrobacter > Citrobacter sp. Cm046. Next base: position 269,514 of record NZ_JAOWGP010000042.1, read on the forward strand.
CGCCAGATGGACGTGGTAAAGCGGAGTTGGCGTTGTTATATAAAAAACTGACTTTCGGTAACACGCAGGATACGCAAGATACCAGTGAGGATTTTTACAATTACATCCTTGATCAGGAATGGCATGAAAATAGCCTGGTTGCAGAGATTTTTGATCAATACACATCCAGAACGCGTTTTCGCTATAGTTTTATTACTAACCAACGTCACTATGATAACAACTCAGAAAAAGACAGTAATGAATATTATTTGCTTTACGGTCTGAAATCGCAGCTGACGGGGAAAACCAATGTCGATATGAATATCGCCTGGTTGTACAAAACATTTGAAAACAGCCCAAACTCGCATGATTTTAATGGTCTAAACTGGGATATTAAGGGAGAGTGGAAACCGTTAAAACAGTCTGTTTTTACCGCTCGTACCGCGCAAAGCATTAAAGATCCATCGGAAGTTGGGGGTTATATTTTAGTGACTGAGTATGGGATTTCTTACCAGCATTTTTGGTTAGGTGAACGCTTTTCAACCATTCTCGACTATGCCTACACCATGGAAGACTATAAGAAACAAAACAAGGACCGACATGATAAAAATGGTGTCTTCAGTGTAACCATGAGCTATGACTACACACCGTCTGTTAATTTTGAGATTAAATATCAGTTAGATACATTAAATTCGAATAAGGATACTGACTCGTTCTTTATCGGTCCCAATGACAATCAGGAAGTCATAAGAACGTTAGGTTATGATAATTCGATGATTATGCTTAAAGCTAAGGTTCAGATCTAAAATGAAAATAATAGAACTGTGCGCGTTTTTTCTATTCAGTATCCTGTTGGTCGGATGCGCAACGTCCAGACCACCATTAACGGACGATCCTGCTGTCACCTCAGAGGATTACCGACTTGGTGCCGGGGATACTGTCAATATCGTTGTTTACGGGGAACCGGAGATGACGATGAAGTTTATTGTGGATAAGAGTGGCTCAATAAATTTCCCCTATATTGGCGTGCTCGCATTGAAAGACAAAACGCCTGAACAGGTGAGTGCGGAATTATCTCAACGTTTACGCAATGGTTATATGGTTAATCCTATGGTGACCGTAAGCATTGCTGAATTCCGTAAATTCTACGTTTCAGGTGAAGTGAAAAGCCCGAATGCATTCGCTTATGAGCCGGGACTTACCGTAGAAAAAGCTATTGCCCAGGCGGGGGGATTTACTGACCGTGCAGACCGCAAAGATATCAACATTCGACTGGCTGGTAGCAATCAGCTCCTTGAGAATGTCGATTTAACGCACTCTGTTCGTCCTGGGGACGTCGTGATTATTGGCATGGGGTTCTTCTAACGATGAAACTATCTATAGTGGAAAACGGCAAGAAAAGAGAGAACTCAGTCGATTTCTCACGCTTTGCCAAAGAACTTAAAAAGAATGCCTGGAAAATCGCACTTGCCGGTATCGTTGCGGGGGCGGTGGCCTATCCATTAATCAGCATGATGTCATCAAAGTATGTTTCGACGGCGACTGTGCTGATTAAGGCCCAGGCTGATAATGTTTCGCCGTTTCCACAGGTTGATGGTTTTGATTCAACGCGCAGTGGCTACTACGAAACCCAATATGCTCTGATGCAGTCACGAATCATTCTGGAGCAGGCTGTGCGCGATCTGAAGTTGGATGAAAATCCGGACTTCAATGGTGAGAAATCGGGTACTGGCGGGGCTGACAGCAGTGAGAGTCGGCAGTTGAGGGTCGAACAGGCGCTGAAGACGTTGTCGAAAGACCTGAAGATCGTCGGCATTCGCACGACTAATCTGGCGTCCATTTCCTATGAATCTACCTCTCCGCAGCTTTCGGCTGAGATAGCCAATGGCGTGGCTCAGGCTTTTATCAACTACACCGTTGAGCAAAAGCGCGAGAAAGCAGAGAAAGCGAAAGAGTTAAATGCTGCAAAGATGGAAGAGGTGCAGAAGTCAATTGCTAAACAAAAAGCGGAGATGGATGACTACCTGAAAAATGCGGGGCTATTAACGTTCCGCGGTATTGATGGTTTTGAAACAGAGCAATTAAGTATTGTAACCAATCGTCTGGCAGATGCGACTCAACGTCGTGTCGCCGCGGAATCTGTTTATAACGAAGTGAATGGTCGCGGAAAGTCTTCCGGGGATATCATTTCTCTGCCCTCTGTTTCTGACCATGCACAGATTCAGGATTTACGTATTGCACTGATTCAGGCACAGCGCGTGCTGTCTGAACAGAGAAAATTGTATGGGCCTAAGCACGCAACCATCTTAAAAGCAGAAGCCGACGTTCAGTCGATTCAAAATCAAACGCAGCGGGTACTGGGTGAACTGAAAGCTGGGTTACGTCAGCAATATCTGGCTGCGGTGACAGATGAAAATAACTACCGGCAGCAGTTGGCGCAGCAGAAAGAGATATTCCAGAAAATGGCGTCAAAACGGGATATCTACAACAGCCAAAAACTGTCACTGGATAAAATGGAAGATCTGTATAAAACGCTTTACCAGCGTACTCAGGAGTTGTCGCTTTCCGGCGTAAATGCTGACGCGGTGCTGTATGATCCTGCAGTTCCTCCGCTAAAGCCTGCTAAGCCGAATAAGTCGTTACTGCTGGTGATGATTGTTATGCTGGTGGTCGTTTTCAGCATTATGTATTTCATCGTTAAAGCGGCAATGGATAATTCGATTAGCACCCTTAGCCGGATGAAAAAACGCCTTAATATCGAACCCTTGGGTGAGATCCGTCGTTTCATCGGTATAACGGGGCGAGCACAGGTTCGCGACCTGATCCTGAAGAACCCGTTGAACGCCGATATTATTCACGGTATTCGCACGCGGATAATGTTAGATAACCGCGCGTTACAGACGGTCGCGATGGCATCGGCGGAGCATGGTGAAGGGCGCTCTCTGTTAGCTAATCTGCTGGCGAGTTCATTTAGCTTCGATCAGAAAACACTGCTTATTGATGCGGACTTCTTTAATCATGATGGTCTGTCTACTGAGCTTGCTACCCCGGCATCGGCTGGCATGGCGGAACTACTGCGGGGTGAAGCCGTACTGGAAAATACGCGTATTAAGATTAATGAGAATCTTGATTTTATTCCGCACGGCAAGGCCACGATCTCCTCTTTACTGATGCTGTCGTCTGAACGTGTTGAACCCTTAATGCGCGAACTCAAGTCGCAATACCAGCGCATTATTATTGATGTTGCCGCGGTGAATCAGAGCCAGGATATCCAACTGCTTAAACGGGCGGTTGACGGCGTTGTTTTCATCGTGAAAGCCGGGAGTGGTTCAGCGGAGACAATTGCCAGCGCGCTGGATAAGATTGAAGATAATCAGGGCGTTGTGATTGGCGCGGTATTAAATGCGGTCGAGGAAAAGAATCTTGAAACGCAAGAGGGACTGCGTTCACTGAACTTTAATACTGACCAACTGATGACTACGCCAGGTCGTGTATGAGTCTACTGAAGAGTGCTTCCACGATAGCCGGTTCATCAGTCATCTCGCAGTTGATTGGTGCGCTGTCTATCTGGTTGATCTCACACAAGTATGATATGGCTGAGGTTGGGCTTTATGCGCTCAACTACAGCATTGCGGTGGTTGGGGCACAGGTGTGTACCTTTGCCTCACAGCTGTTGATTCCTAAACAGCAGGATGAGGACCTGGCGCAAAATGTGGTGTTTTGTCTGCTGCAAAGTGCGGTAATTGCGCTGCCGTATGCCGCATTAACAGCATGGTTATTTCATCAGAACGTCCTGTTTCTCTATTTGCTGTCGCTTTCAAATGCGTGGGTTTTAATATCAGAGAATTTGTCACTGCGGACGGCAAATTTTTCTTTTCTGATATTTCAGCGAATTTCTGTCTCAGTGGTAGTGGTGCTCTCAGTGCTGCTCACTCATCATGTACAGATGTTCTACTGGTCGTGGGCATGTGCGATGATGCTGCTGACGACGAGCTGCATTTTACATTCGTTTGATATTCGTTCAGTGACTGTTAAGCATCTGCGCCCATCCAGTAACCTGCTATTTTTTAAACAGCATATTCACCATATCACTAAGGTCGGGAGTGCCGAGGTGTTGGCGATGGCAAGCAGCAACTTGCCGATCATGTTAATTAACTTCTGGTTCTCGGCGCTGACAGCGGGCTATTTTTCAGTCGTCAGTCGGTTCTGTCTGGCACCCGTCGTGATCATCGGTAATGCAGTACGCAATACGATTTTCTCAAAGTGGTCTATGGATTTCCGGAACAACACCTTTAATTATCAAGAGTATACTAAGGTAAGGATGCTGCTTTTGGTTCTTGGGGTTGTTTGCACTCTCGGGGTGTTTATTTTCTATCCGATTGTGATGCGGCTTGGTTTTAGCGAAGACTGGATTAACTCTATTGAGACTTCGCGCTACATGTTGCCCTATTTGTTTCCGGCGCTGGCGATCAGCCCTTTGACGGTGATTGAGCTGATATTTGGTTCCCATCGCTATTTTCTCAGGATCCAGCTTGAACAGCTGGCCATTGTGTTGATTGCTTTTGTTGTGACGCCTTATTTTTATCATGACTATGCAGCGTCAGTAATATTATTTTCTTCACTGACCTTTATTCGTTATACGTTCATTTATCTCAAAATGAACAAACGTGCCAATCTCCTGAAAGACAAGCCGGTGATATTATGACATTGAATACCGGATATTATTTACAGGCCTATACCTTTATTACGTTGATACTGTGTGGTCTGGTGCAGTATTTCACTGGTATGCAGTCGGTGCTGTGGATCCCATTTTTTCTGACGCTGCTGATGGTCGGATTAATGGTCATGCAGACACGGGATGCCCCGCTGCAACTGGATGCGCAGGAAACCATAATCCTGGCACTGTATTTCTCTTTTCTGGTGCTGGCCGGGGCCTCAACTCTGCTCCAGGGGGGAGTAACCGTAGCGGTTGTCGCGTTTAAAAACGAAATTGCGTTGTCGCTGGTGATGATCTGTTTGCTACTGGGATTTTGCCGGGAATCGCAGATTTATCGGGCCACGCGATATTTGTATTGGGTGTTTTACGTACAAATTCCGGTAATGATATATCAGGTGTTACTGGTGGTTCCTCAGCGCGTTGCTCAGCGTGGTGAAGATGAAAAATGGGACTCCGTAGTGGGTACATTTGGCGGCGACCCAATGGGCGGCGGGAATACAGCAGCAATGGGGTTGTTTTGCCTGTTAATCATGTTGCTAAAACTCTCGGAGTATAAGCACGGGCTGACGACGTTTAAATCTATGGCGCTGCATATTGTGCTCGGGCTAGGGTTATGCATCATTGGTGAAGTGAAGTTTGTCATCCTGCTTTCACCTCTATTCCTGGTATGGGTATGGCTCTCCCCGAGCTATGTCAAAGACGTCAGTAAGATTAACTTCAAGACGTTGATTTTGATCGTAGCGGGTATGCTATTGCTTATCTGCCTGTCGGTTGTGATTCTTGCCTGGTACTATACTTCGGCTTTTGGCGCCGACCCGACGAAAAGCTCATTGAGCATTTTCATCGATTCTCTGAGCTATATTTTTGACCCAAACTACGTCATGTCTACCGGTGAGTTGGGGCGCTTTACGACGTTTCTGTTCTGGCTAAAAAATAACGATCTGTGGGGGCTGTCGGGCACGTTATTTGGCTACGGACTTAATGCGACAAACAGCGGAAGTACAGTCTCCCCTGGGTTTTTGAATATTGTTTATAACTTAATTCTCGATTCCACTTCTCTGAGTATGCTTCTTTGGGAAATTGGTGTCATCGGCACACTGCTTTTTATTAGTCTGTTTATTTATATTCTGAAAGTGTGCCAGCCAAAACCATTGCTGGTGCTTGAGCAACTGGATAAGCAGGATCTCCAGTTGTTGAGCTTCGCGCCAGCGTTCAACGCTTTTGCTATTAGTTGTTTAATCAGCTTACCTTACAGCCAAATACTGATGATAACGCCGATGTTACAGTTCCTTTTTTATTTGTCACTGGGCTCAAGCTTAGTGATTCGTCGAACCGTTCTTCGCAGCGCAGGGGGATGGGATGGACAATAAACCATTTATTTCAGTAAGTATTAAGACTCTCAACGAATCAAAAGGTATTGAGAAAACGATCGATAGTATCCGGCGACAGCTCGTAGGCTACCCACATAAAATTATTGTTGCCGATAGCCTGTCGACCGATAACACCCAGCAACTGGCGGTAAATAAAGGGGTGACGGTGGTGTCATTAACCGATCCTGGCGATCGCTGCTGCGGTGTGGGGCATCAACTGGGTTATCTTTTTAGTGAAGGAGATTACCTGTTGCTGATGGATGGCGATATGGAGCTGGAAGAAGGATTTATCGATCGGGCCATCGCATTTTTACAGGCTGAACCGGAATATGCGGGTGTTGCCGGGACCGTAGAAATGGATGATGCCGTTAACTATGAATTTAAATCCCGTAAGCAACGAATTAATCAAATTTATCCCATTGGGGATTGCGATCATTTAGGTGGCGGTGGGTTGTATCGCCGTTCTGCGATAGAAAAAATAGGCTATCTGACAAACCGGAATTTACATGCTTATGAAGAGGCTGAGTTGGGTCTGCGCATTACTGGCGCAGGTTACAAACTGCGTCGTCTGGATATTCCGTATTTTAGCCATACTTCACATACCATGCCGACGTTTAAGATGCTGATGCATCGGTGGAAAACAAGGTATTACCAGGCGCCAGGCGAGCTGTTGCGCTGTAGCTGGGGGAAACCCTGGTTTATGGGGGCACTAAAAATAGTCAGGAATGAGGCCGTATTTGCCCTCTATCTTATTTTGTTGTTCGCTGCACTGCTCACTTTTAGCGGTAAAGTCATGGCGGTTGCACTTCTGCCATTACTGGTATTTACCCTGTTGAAAATAGTGAAAAACCGCTCGCTAAGCGATGGGTTACAAAGCGTAATAAATATGGTTGTTCGTTCAGCGGGGTTGCTCAAAGGGTGTATTTATCCGGTACGCGATCCGCTGACTCCGCCCAACAGTAAAATCATTCATGAATAAACAGGGCAGATGTGATGAAAATTTTATTGGTTAACAAGTTTTTCTTCATTAAGGGTGGGGCGGAAACGGTTTATTTTCAGGAACGAAGCATGCTGAAAAAAGCTGGCGTGCAGGTGATTGATTTTTCCATGCAGCATGAAAAGAATTTCCCTTCTGATTATGCGGATTTTTTCGTCGGTAATGTGGATTATCATAAAGACAGTAGTCTGCTGGGCGGTATCAAAACGGCAGTTAGCTTTATTCATAACGCTGAAGCCTGTAAAAAAATGCTGGCGTTATTACAAAAAGAACGCCCGGATATCGTCCACTTTCATAATATCTACCACCAGTTGACGCCGGCATTGATTAAAGTGGCGCGCAATTTTGGCTGTAAAACGGTGTTGACTGCGCACGACTATAAGATTGTTTGTCCCTCGTATTCAATGTTACGTGAGGGTAAGGTTTGTGATGCCTGTATCACCGGGACAGTTTTTAATGCTTTCAGATATCGCTGCCAGGAAGGCTCTGCCTCGAAGAGTTTACTGCTCTCTTTAGAGGCTACCTGGCAATATATTGCGCAAAACTATCAGGCACTGGATGTGATCGTGTCACCCAGTAAGTTCTTGCGCGGTATTTTGCTGCGTACCCTGCCGAATTCCCGTATTGATGTGATCGTCAATGGCGTTGATGACAGCCAGCCTGTCGGTGAGATAAACGATGAGGGTTACGTGCTGTACTTTGGTCGCTTGAGTCGTGAGAAAGGGGTGGCAACGTTGCTGCAGGCTCATCAAAAAATGCGTAACAAAGCCACACTGAAAATTGTCGGTCACGGTCCGCTGTATGACGAGTTGGTTGCTAAATACCCGGATGTTGAATTTTTAGGTTACGTGCAGCAGGGAGAGGCGCTGGATAATCTGATTAAACGAGCCAGGGTGGTGATCCTCCCTTCTGAATGTTATGAAAACTGCTCGATGGCGGTGTTAGAGGCGATGGCATTTGCGAAGCCGGTGATTGGGTCGCGCATTGGCGGCATTCCAGAACAAATTCGCGATGGTATTGAAGGGATCTTATTTGAGCCGGGCAATGCACAGGAGCTGGCGGGGGCGATGGATACCCTTGTAGAGGATCCTGAGAAAGCTCGGGTGATGGGCTTACATGGCCGTGAACGTCTAAGTGAAAAATATGCTCTCGACAAGCATATGGAGACGCTACAGACGTTATATAAAGAACTTTTAAGCAGGCCATAAGATGAGCAAAAAAATAACGGTGTTTGGTACTCGTGGGATCCCAGATGTATTGGGCGGTGTGGAAACGCATTGCCAGAATCTTTATCCTGCTATTAAACAGCAGTTTGATGTTGATATTTGTGTCATCGCCCGCTCGCCGTATGTGAATTACAAACGGTCTTCCTATAAGAAAGTTGAAACTTATGCATTGTGGGCACCTAAAAAACGCTCGCTGGAAGCGATTGTCCATTCCGTTTTAGCGGCGTTCAGAACCTGCATAGACCGCTCGGATATTGTGCACGTACATGCTATTGGTCCTGGACTAGTTATTCCTTTATTGCGTTTGTTAGGTAAGAAGGTAGTTTTCACCCATCATGGGCCTGACTACGATCGGCAGAAATGGGGATATGTCGCCAAAAAAATATTGCTGCTCGGTGAGCGCTGGGCGGTGAAATATGCCAGCGAGGTGATTGTTATTTCTGAGGTTATTAACCAACTGATCCAGAAAAAACATGGCCGCTATGATGCACATTTGATTTACAACGGCGTCAATGAACCCCGGTTATTATCAGATAACACTCTTCACACCACGCTTTCCCGCTTCGGACTCGAAGCGAAAAACTATTTAGTTGTGGTTGGACGATTCGTTGAAGAAAAAGGGATGCATGATGCTATCTCCGCTTATCAACAAAGCGGTTTGCAACTGCCATTAGTATTAATTGGTGATGCGGATCATCCGACCGAATACAGCATTCGACTCAAGCAGCTTGCTGCCGATACCCCTGGCGTAGTAATGACTGGGTTTTTAAGAGGTGATGAGCTGCAGGCGGTGTTTTCGCAGGCAAAACTGTTCGTGATGCCTTCGTACCATGAAGGATTGCCGATAGCGTTATTGGAAGCTATGTCATTCTCCCTGCCAGCTGTGGTGAGCGATATTCCTGCTAACCTCGAGGTCAAATTGCCTCCAGATGCGTATTTTAAGGTGGGGAATCTGACTAATCTGGCTGAGAAAATGGCTGTGTGGGCAGCAGCTAATAGCGTTGACTATAGTGTATATTTGCAAAATTATAACTGGCACGAAATCGCCAGAAAAACAGTCAATGTCTATCACTCAATCGATAAAGATATAGGTTAATTTTGACCAGTCCTCAAACACGTCCCCCCGCTATCGAGAGATTTTATGCTCAGCTTGATCCGCAGATATCGGAAGAGTTAACTCCGGAACAAAAAGCGGGGGTAGAGAAAGCGGTCCTCGCCATTACCCTGGGCGCAAGGCACAAGGTTGATATCCGCAGAAGTTTCCCTTTTTTCGGTAAACGTTTTTATCTGGTTTTTTTGCTTGGCAGAGATTTACGTCAGCAGCATCGCCAGGAGTCGACGTTGTCGCGAATCTTGCTCACTTTTTTGCTGCTGATTGCCGTGCTGTTTGTCACCAGCTGTATATTGCTGACGCTGTATATGATCAAATCTGCATTGGGTATCGATATTTTCCACAATTTCCACGTTGGTATTTGGGACTGGTGGTTAAGCCTGAAAGACCGCTAGCGTTAACAGACTGCTGAGGGCGTTGCTGCGATGAAGTGTAAATGGGTTTCTGCACTGTTGTGTTTGTTCTTTCCGCTGGCGGCAATGGCCACATTAACGACCGTAACGCCCCAAGCACTGACCGGCCCTTTGACGAATCCTGGTATTGGGGTTGCCAGTTTTCATCAGGGATATGGCGAAAAGCTGGGCCTGGCTGATTACCCTGATACCGGATTTGAATATGAGCGTTTTTACTGGCGAGAACTGGAGCCCGTCGAAGGTCAGTACAATTTTGCACTTGTTGATGATGCTTTCAAATACGCAGCCGCACATCGGCCAGCGATGAATGTAGGGCTGCGGTTTATGGCGCTTGCAGAGCCGGAAAGTGGTCCGCAAATACCTGACTGGTTGATTAAAAAAGGAGTGAAAGGAACATGGACGCCCGATCATAAAACCTTCGCCCCTGATTTAGATGATCCCCTGTTTATTGAATACAGTCAGCGACTGCTGAATGCCTTTGGTAAGCGTTACGATGGTAATGAGAATCTGGCTTTTGTGGATATTGGCATGGTAGGGGCATGGGGAGAGTGGCATAACAGCAACTTTCCGACGCTGAAACCACTGCTGGAGAGGTACACGACGGCTCAGTTGGATCGTTACGTCGCCATGCATTTTTCTGCTTTTCCTGTTACCCCGAAAATTATGTTGATGAGTGGTGGTCAAAGCCTGGCGAATGCGGTGGCGCTAGGGGCTGGATGGCGCGCGGACTGCTGGGGCGACCTGCGCGTGTTTTCCGATACCTGGAATCATATGCACGATGATTATCCACAACGATTGTTGGCGGCGCAGACAAGTTTTTCAGGATTTAATGATGCCTGGAAGAAAGCGCCAGTGAGTCTGGAAATGTGTTCATATATGCCGGAATGGGAGAAGACCTACCATTATACGCGGGCTGAAGTGCAGGGGATTTTTGACTGGGCGGTGAAGCAGCACGCCAGTACGATCAACCTGAAATCGAGAGCGGTCCCCAGTGAATATCGGCCGATTGTCGATGATGCGCTGACAAAGCTGGGCTACCGGTTTCGTTTAGCCTCCCTGAGCCACGAGTCAGTATGGCAAAATGGACAAAGCCTGGCACTGACCAGCACATGGTATAACGATGGTATCGCGCCTATTTATCTTCCTTACACCCTGTCATTTCGCATTATTAATGATGCCAATAAAGTTATTGCACAAGGGAATGTGCCGGAAGATATTCGTCGCTGGTTGCCCGGAAAACATCTGCTGAATTATCAGTTGCCAATGCCAGGTGCGTTGCCGGAAGGGATGTACCATCTTGAGGTTGCTATTGTGGACAAGTCTGGCATGGCCAGAATTAACTTTGCCAATGAAGGAAAACAGAGCAGCGGTTGGTATCGAGTGTCGTCGATTACCGCACGTTAGCCTGCAGCCGCAATGCGCCCAATAGTAAGGCGCATTGCGGGTTAAATATTACTCGTGATATCCGTCAGGATTGTTTTTTTGCCAGTTCCACGTATCACGCATCATTTCATCAAGTCCGTAGATGGCCTGCCAGCCTAGCTCTGCTCGTGCTAACGACGGGTCCGACCAACATTCGGCGATATCACCGGGCCTTCTCGCTACTATCTTATAATTGATTTTTGTTTGCGCCGCTTTTTCGAAGGCTTCAATGAGATCAATGACGGAATAACCGACTCCGGTACCCAGATTGATAACTTTGAATGACTCGCCTTTATCCTGGCAATCCAGTGCCGCTAAATGACCTGTTGCCAGATCCATAACATGGATGTAATCACGCACGCCTGTTCCGTCAGGGGTCGGATAGTCATTACCGAATACAGACACGGTTTCAAGTTTGCCAATCGCAACCTGTGAAATGTAGGGTACCAGGTTGTTAGGTATCCCATTAGGATCTTCACCAATCCGGCCTGAAGGATGAGCGCCAACGGGGTTAAAATAGCGTAGGCAGGTGATGCGAAACTCGGGTTGTGCGCGCGAAAAATCCGCCAGAATTTGCTCGACCATAAATTTGGATGTGCCATACGGATTAGTTGTACCGCCTGTACGTGACTTTTCACTTAGCGGCACGTTTTCCGGTTCGCCATATACCGTTGCGGAAGAACTGAATATAAAGTTCTTAACTCCTGCGGTTAACATCTCAGAAAGCAAAACCAGCGTTCCTGTGACATTGTTTTCATAGTAGGCGAGAGGTTCTTTTATTGACTCTGAAACCGATTTTAGTCCCGCAAAATGAATAACGTCGGTGATGCTATGACGGGAAAAAATTGTTTTCAAAGTATCCCGATCCAGGATGTCAGCAATGTAAACGACGGGTTCTTTTCCGGTGAGTTCTGCGACTCTGTTCAGTGATGTTTGAGAGGCATTCGAGAGATTATCGATGACGATGACGTCATCTCCTCTCTCCAGAAGGGTTAGCACGGTATGTGAACCAATATAACCAGCGCCACCTGTGACTAGAATTGCCATACAGTCTCCAGATAAATTTTATGCAAACGACCATTGATTTACCAATGCCACTGCCATAAATAAAACGCTATTGGTGGCGTCTGGTAAGGTAAAAATTCCTGTATTTCACCATGCACTTATATGATATTTTTTTAAGTATGGCTAAAAAGCTAAACCGGTTTATCTTGGTATCATAAACAATATAGTTGCCAGTGAAATTTAATGTATGTACCCCTTCGCTTTGGTTGATGCTGGCGTTTATTTGTACAACCAGACTCTCATCAAATGTGGCAGCGTCAAGAGTGTTTAACTCTTTGATATAGACTGACTTTCCATAAGTCTCTGGCGTACACTCCTGGGTGAGGATGTACATTTTATTATTTATACAGTGTGGCGAACCCGCTCCCCGATGGTGTTGATTACATACGTGTAATGCTGGCGTTATTTTCTGCCATGGCCCATTTACCTCCGCGGCTGTATGAATCGTTAACTCATCATCCATCGTGGTGGATAAAAGATAGAGATTCCCATTGTGCGAACAAAGAACATTATCTGTTAATGCGATGTCAGACAGTAATACTTTTACTTGCTGCCAGCGTACGGGGAAATCTATGGACTGGAATAAGATAACTTCTTTTCTTTCGGAGGACTCAGGGATCATGAAGAGTTGATCATGACTGTAAAATAAAAAAGGGAATGATAAATGGCACTTTAGGTTATCAAAACCTTCGAGTTTTACATCATCAAGCTCAACCAAATTAGCATCAAGTATGCGACATCGTAATATTCCTTTAGAATTACGAAAACTTAATGCTTCATAAAAAACATATACTTTATTGTCCCTTTCAATAATGAAAGGATCGGCCTGGAAGGTATATTTTTTTTTGAGTTGTTGTCCCTTGGTGTTAGTAAGGATGTCCAGCGTATTGGTGGGGAATGTATGAGGGCCGTCATTTTTAATGATCACAGTGTCCCACGACTCATGAAAGAATAACATATTAATAAGTCTGTTATTTTTCGTTCGCATTCGCAACTGCTCCTTTTTATCGCTTAATTTGCTGCTGGTTCCAATACGGCTACACTCATCGCCAGTGTAAAAGCTAGTAGCAACAGTGATTTTTGTCCACTAGCAGAGATAGTGGGGGGGAGGTATGACGTTGCCAGAGCATCCCTGCTCCAGTTGAGGATTTATTCGAAATGTACCTGCGGATTATCTGCCAGCGAAACAAAGGCTTTGCTGTTTTTATCCAGAGTACGGATTTCGCCGCTTTCAATGTCGTACACCCAGCCGTGCAGACGCAGTGCATTATTACGTAGCCCAACAGCAACTGAAGGATGCGTTTTAATATTGTTCAACTGAGCGATAACGTTCTCTTCTACCATCGCGTTAACTTTATCGGTTTCGTTATCCCAGGTTTTTTTATCGACCACCGCTTTAGCGGCATCGGCATAGTGCAGCCAGTGGGCGACCGCAGGCATCGGATCCAGGCACTGACTTTCGGCAATGGCTTTCATCGCGCCGCAATTGGAGTGGCCACAGATAACGATATCCGTCACGCCTAATGCGACAACCGCGTATTCGATAGTCGCAGATACCCCACCTGGCTCCGGGCCAAAGGAAGGCACGATATTACCGGCGTTGCGGATAACAAAAAGCTGCCCTGGCTCTTGCTGTGTGACGAGTTCTGGTACCAGGCGACTGTCTGAGCAGGAGATGAAAAGCGCTTTAGGATTCTGGCTGGATGCCAGGCTGCGGAAGAGTTCCTTACGTTGAGGGAAAATCTCTTTTTGGAAGTTGAGGAAGCCCTCAATGATATGTTGCATAGCAGTGTCTCTTTTCTCTGTTTAAGCAGGTTATGATGAAGATCACACTTTCCAGTTTAACACCAGCAGACAGAAGAGAAAGACTTTATAGCCGTTAAACCAATATCTTTGGGTAATAAATGGCAGGTATTTACCTTGTAAGGCCAATGGTTGCCCCATCGCTGCAGGGCAACATAATATCGATAGCGGACAGCGAAAAAGTACGCTGATAAGCTCAAGATTAGCTTGCGTAGCGCCTTTGGTAAGCCGCTTTTAGCCTGTTCATCGCTTCCACCAGAACGGCGCGTGGACAGCCAACGTTTAATCGCATGTGTCCCTCTCCGCCTGGGCCATACTGTGCGCCAGGAGAAAGACCCAGTCGGGCTTCATGAACAAAAAATGAAGCGAGCTGCTTATCGCTGAGTTCCATTTTTTCAGCATTAAGAAAAAGCAGATAGGATGCACCACCATAGGTAACTGATATTAAAGGACAGTTTTTCTCTATTTCGCTTTTTACAAACGCGACGTTATCAGACAGATAAGTTAATAAATTTTGGTGCCAGTTAGCGCAGTGAGTATAGGCGCTATAAATGGCTGCCTGCTGTAATGAATTTGTCTCTGCAAGATAACAATTATCGAGAAAACCATAAAACTGACTGCGCAGCTCATCATTTTTAATAATTGCTATCCCGCCCTGGATTGCCGCGGTATTGAAGGTCTTGCTGATCGAAGTCAATACGATTGATTTAGCGTTGAGACCTTCATCAATGGTAAAAAACGGGTAATGTTGCTTACCCGGTAAGGTTAAATCACCGTGGACTTCATCCGATACAACGATAACGCCAGCCTCCTGGCAATAGAGGCTAATTTTCTCAAGCGTTTCCCGGCTCCATATCATCCCGCCGGGATTATGTGGTGAAGGAAAAAGAAACATTTTGCACTGTTTTAGCTTCTCACGGAAATCATGCCAGTCAAATTTATAGCCCCCATTCATCTCGACCAGGCGTGTCTGGATCAGGTTTCTGCCGCTGGTCTTTACAAGATTTGGATAAGGGTCATATATTGGGGTACAGGTCAATATATTATCGCCCAAACGGGTGAGCGCCATCAGAGATAACACAATCGTTTTAATGACCCCTGGGACAAAATGCACCCAGTGCTGTTTGATGTCGGTGTCATACTGTTTCGCATACCAGTGGATAACCGCTTCCTTCCAGTGCGGATAATCCAGGTTATATCCCTGAACGGGTTGTTCAACCACAGCATGTAGCGTATTCATAATCGGCTCTGGAGTGACAAAATCCATATCTGCAATCCATAGCGGCAATACATCATGAGTGCCAAACATCTGTTGTAATTGCCCGTATTTACGGCAACTATCATCCCTTATGACAATATCGTCAAACAAAGACATTGTTAACTCCTGGTCAGTCTCTATAAATTATTATTTAAACAATGAAATATAAATGCAGAATATTTATATGCATATAATCTGCATGTCAGCTAAATATCGAATAGTTAACCCTGGTGAATATCGATATTGATTTTTTAATTAGCCGGTGATTTTTGCTCGGCCATATTCTCAGCGACATTGTCTGGCTCGTATTTAGCAATGCCGATACCTGTCGCCGCCCACAGTAGTGCGAAGATGACGCCGCTGTAGCATAAGATTGCCCACGGCAAATAATCGAGGGTGGCGACTCCGAGCATAGTTGCACAATAAACGCCGGAAGCAGACCACGGAATAATAGGTTCGACGACCGTCCCGGCATCCTCGGTGGTTCGCGAAAGATTCTTTGCGGCAAGTCCCCGTTTTTTATACTCGTCTTTAAATGCATCGCCACATAACAGCAGCGGTAAGGTACCATTTGCCGTGCAGGCACAGATGGTGAATGTCGTAACAATAGTGGTGGCAACCAGACGGAATGTGGATTTAACGCCTTTTGTCAGTGCGTTAATCACGGTATGCAGAGAACCTGTTGCGCTCATGGCACCGGCAAAACGAAAGGCGCTGAAAACAGTCACAAAGCTACTAAACATAGAAATTGCGCCACCTCTCTCCAGCAAGCGAGAGACATCAGATGATAGTGCCGGAAGGGCATCTCCTGTGAGCATAGCGAGCTTAAAGCCGCTGACTACGGATTCACCAACAGAGGATGCCGTGAATGCCTGAAAGACTAATGCCAGAATCATCGAGACTAAGGTCGACAGAAATAACATGGGAATAGGTGGTTTCTTTGATAATGAACCGTATAAAACAATAATCGGCGGTAGCAGCAACAGAATATTAAAGTGATAAATCTGGCCGATAGAGCTCATTAAATTAGTGATATTTTCTGGAGCACTGCTGGTTGCATTAATACCCATCCCCATATAACTGTAAACGACACAGCAGATAATAAATCCAGGTCCTGTGGTCCATAGCAGATGGCCGATATGTGAGTACAGGTTTACACCGGCAGCCAGTGCCGCCATATTGGTTGAATCAGAGACCGGCGAGAGTTTATCGCCGAACCAGCACCCCGAAACAATGGCTCCGGCAGCAACCGGGAGTGAAACATTGAGGCCGATCGCCACGCCAATCATGGCAATCCCTACGGTACCGATAGATCCCCAGGACGTACCGGTGCAGACAGAGATCAGTGCTCCCAGCATAAAAGCGGAAATATAGAAATATTGCGGATTAATCCACTTCAGACCGTAATAGATCATCATGGGGATAGTTCCTGACACCATCCATGAGCCAATTAAGAAACCGATACTGGCGACAATCAATATTACAGGTAGCGCTTCCGATATTTTATTACAAATGGATTTTAGAATGTCATCCCAGGTGTAGCCATGAGCGATAGCAATAAATGAGGCGGTCGCTGTCCCCATCAGTATCATTGGTTCTGCGCGAATACCAAATATAAAATACCCGATGCTAATTCCGCTCAGCATTACCACCATTGGTAATACTGACCATAAGAAAGATAATGGTTTTCTGTTGTGTGAGGTACAGCTATTCTGTTGCATAATTCCATCCCAATCGTTAATGGCTGAACGAATCAAATAAATACCTGCTACAGGTCATTCAATTATTGAATGACATAGTGGCTAGTGTTTCCGGAAAAACGCTATTTTTATTAACTGTATCGGGTTCTCTATTTTGATCGTGACTCTGATGTTCATATCCCGGTAGTAATATAAGCGGCGGTTTTGCTAATAAATTATCCCTCCACATAGGGTTGATGATTTCGCCGTTGTTGGCTGAGTTTACGGTACTGTTGCGGCGGCATACCGACATATTTATGAAATGAGCTGTAAAAACGACTGCTGGAGCGAAAACCCGCAAGCATGGCAATATCGAGTATTGTCTTATCAGTATCACTGAGTAACGCTCGCACGTGGTTGATGCGCATCGCGGTAATATACTGTTTCATGGTTAGTTGCATCACCCGATGAAATATACCCATCGCGTAGTTTGGATTGAGTTTAACGTGCTCGGCTATGGCATCGACCGTGAGCAGTTTGTCACAGTTGGCGGCGATAAACTCAAGCATCTGGCTGACGTAAAACTGTGAATGCCGCGAAATACTGTTCTTCTGGGTTCGTGATGTTTTATGACCCAGTACAGGCTTCCAGCCTGAAAGACTAAAGCGCTTGAGCATTAGGGCAATTTCATCAATGGCCAACTGGCGAATCTGCTCGTTATCGCTGTTGAGTTCGTTCTGCCAGCGCTGAACTTCAAAAGCGCTGAGTTGCTGTGAGGCTAACGAGGTAATAACCATCCCGTGTGTCACATGGTTAATCAGTTCACGATCCAGAGGCCAGGATAAAAACAGATGCATGGGTAAATTGAAGATTGCCATTTGCTTACAGTGCCCGGCATCTGTGAGTTGATGAGGCGTACAGGCCCAGAATAGCGTGATATAACCCTGTTTGCTGCGTACCACTTCGTCATTAAACAGGTATTCCACATCGCCATCAAATGGCACATTGACCTCAACCTGACCATGCCAGTGGCTGTAGGTCATCGCCAGCGGTGCCCGCAACTCGACATCCATCCGCTGATACTCTGAATAGAGAGCCAGTGGGCTGCGAGTCTTTTTTTCATAACTGCGGCACATGTGAGGGTCATGTGGCAGCTGCGGGATACTTTTTGCCATTATAGGTTGCGTTCCTGGATTGTGAGACTGACCGAGTAGTAGCGCCAAAGCATGAACATAGCTTAACTGAAAAAAAACACCGTTTTCTCTCCGTTTTCGCGAAGTTATTCCCAAAAACTCAGATCCTCTGTCTGTTACTTGAAGATCTGAGTTATCGGGAATCGCAGAATTTAACCTGGCAATATTGCAAATGATCTGCGCGGGGAAAGCCACTCCCTCCGGTACCTTTATGTTAAATCTGCTTCCATATTATCCCGGGTATTAATGATGTGTTTGATTAACATTCAATAATAGTCTGAAGACAAAAGGCCACGATGTGTGATGAGATATGTTTTTCATTTGGCGCAATAATTGTTATCTCGCTGAAAATATCATTGTCAGAATCACCTGAATTATCATGAAGTTATTTTTCCTGCTTTGTCCAGCCGATGTCTAATAGTTCTGATAGGGATCACAACCGCCAGTCAAACCGGTTGGATTGTGCAAGTGTCATCTCCATTATGTGCATTTTCTTAACAAGGATTACGTTTTATGAACAGTCGGCCTCTCCTCGCCTTAACTTTCATTGGCCTGTTATGGGGCGTGGGAACATCACAAGGACAGGCAAAAGAGTGGGAAAAGGAGCCTGTAGCGGTATTACAGCAGGGTGCCGGGGAGGGGGATGTAGATGCGCAGTACTGTCTCGGAATACGATATTTCGAAGGTCAGGGGGTTGCCCGGGATGATAAGCAAGCCGTTGAGTGGCTTACCCGCGCAGCTGAGCAAGGGAACTTCGATGCGCGCTATTTTCTTGCCTTAGTCTATTTTGATGGCGAAGGGAGGCGCTGGTATGACGAAACGGTTATCGACTGGTTTAACAAACAGGCCGAACAAGGAAATAAGAAGGCGGTTGAGTGGCTAAGTATTGCTGCCGAACGGGGAAACTATCATGCGATAGAGTGGTTACACCGGGCTGTTGAGAAAGGGAATCCTGACGCGCAGCATTTTCTTGAAAGTAAGAAGTCACTGTTAGATGGCTACAACACCGTTCAGTCATTGAGCAAAGCGGCTGAGCAAGGGGATGCCAGGGCGCAGGGCCTGCTCGGTCGAAAATACCTGGAAGGTGATGGCGTGGGTATGGATAACAACAAAGCTTTCGCATTGTTTAATCAGGCTGCCAGCCACGGAGATACACTGGCTCAGAGCATGCTGGGGGCCATGTATTACCTTGGTGAAGGTGTCGGTGTGGCGCAGGATCACAAGAAAGCGTTTGAGTTATTTAATCAAGCAGCTCCCCACGGTGATGTGCTGGCTCAGGGTATGCTCGGCATGATGTATTCAAAGGGTGAGGGAACGGCACAGGACGATAAGAAAGCCGTCGAGTGGTATGAACAGGCCGCCGCACAGGGAGATGCTGGCTCTTACAAGGAGCTTGGGTTGATGTACTTAGAAGGTAAAGGTGTTGCCCAGGATGACAAGAAAGCTGTTGAACAATTTGATCAGGCAGCCAGAAAGGGCAACGCGGAAGCGCAGGGAATGCTGGGAAGGATGTACCTCGAGGGGAAAGGCGTCGATAAAGACTATGCGCAAGCCTATATCTGGAATGCTGTGGCCGTAGCTAACGGGAACTTTGATGCGCAGACCGGGCTTGATATTACCCGGGAGAACCTGACTCCAACAGCTCTAAAGGAAGCGGACTCGAAGGCGAGGAAATATTTCGAGCAGTATCGATATCAGCCGAAAATGTAGCCCAGTCTGGATTAACAAAAGCCCGTAGAGCACGGGCTTTTATAAAGAGTTTGGATCGCGGATTCACAAACCGTAGAGCTTAACTTTCCTATAGCGTGGCGATAATTTCTCAAGAACGGAAATGCGATCGACGGGACGGGCAATGAAGCCAGAACTGCCGATGTAATGACTGATTAAGGCCGTATTGTGGCAATCGGTCAAATTCACATAGGCGTAAATAAACAGGATATTGATGCGACGAGAAAAGTTGTGTGTCCTGGGTTTATTATTATTCATTTTTATTATGTTTATTGGCTGATTAATGATGCCTATAAATATATTTCTGTTGTGTTTTTTTGTTTCATATATGAAGGTGAGTTTATTTAAATGTAAAGTAAAATATTTTAGAGAAAATATCAGGAGGTTATAATGAAATGAATGTTAAATGCAGTGATAATTTTACCCTAATCAGGTTGGTTCTGGCTGTTGGTGTACTACTTGTACATAATGGAGGTATTACAAATTCAGATGTGTTAAAGCCGATCCTGTCTTACCTCAATGGTGATGTGATTGTTGAATGCTTCTTTGTGATAAGCGGCTATCTGATAGTAAAAAGCTACATGAGGAATCAGCGTGGTTTTTTCTACAGGCGTGCTATAAGATTACTTCCTGCATATTACTTTTGTCTTTCTTTTATTGTTTTTTGTGCCTGTGTAGTTGCGATGTATAGTGTCGGAGAACATTTTTTTAACCTTGATTTATTAAAATATATTTTGGCAAATGCAGTATTTATGAACTTTCTGCATCCGGCTTTGCCCGGTATATTTGTCGATAATCCATTAACTGCTGTCAATGGTTCATTGTGGACGCTTAAAACGGAAATCATCCTGTACTTATCTGTGCCGATCTTTTTTTATATATACGTGCGGAATAAAATGCTCGCTTTTACTTTGGTCTGCTTGGTTTCTGTCCCGTGGCTGTTTTACTTCCGGTGTATCAGTGATTCACCTAATGCCAGGATGATGTCGTTACAGTTTGTCGGTATGGCGGCATATTTTTTCGGCGGTGCATTGTTTGCTATTGTTAAAAATTTTATAAAACTCATTCCACCAATTGCAGTTGTTTCTGCTGTTTGTTATATGCTGGCGGAAGGGAAAGAGTTGAGGTTTTTGAGTGAATATTTTCTTGTTGTATCCTCTGTGCTTTTTTGTTGTTTGAATATCCCTTTGGGATTCAATTTTGAAAAAATAGGGGATTTTTCATATGGTATCTATCTGTATAACTTCCCTGTAATCCAGCTCCTTTACTCTTTAGGGTTATATAACACGCATCCATATTTATCATTCGGGTTGTCATTGATACTGACTTTTTTTGTGGCAAGTGGGTCGTGGTATTTAGTAGAAAGGCGGTTTTTGCAGTTAAAGTCAAGGGTCAGATAATATGAAATATAGATTAGCAGTCGCTCATTAAAAACGAACGACTGGTTTATAAACCTGGCGTCAACGTATAAATCCGCCTTTTGAAGAGTTAAGAAGAGCAGGGGTATTTTTCAACCAATGCCTCAGCAACTATCATTGCTGGGGGATTATTTCTTTCTTCTGGTTTGTTTTTAAGCCAATTGCCTACGGTATCGAAAACCTGGTTTATATCGAATGTATCCGAAATACAAATCTCTTTCTCAGCCGTCAGAACTGTTGCTATTCCTCTTACATATCCTGAAAATGCGGCTGGAGCGGATTGTTGGTAAATAGTGTTATGATCCTTTTTATAAAGCTGATAACCCTCGAGAAGATAACTGCTATTAAATTTGTCAGGAATTTCAGCGTGTGACACTAATGGTATAAATAAATTGAATGCCAGAATAAGCCTGGTGACAGTGTTCATGTGGTTACTTTTCTTAAAAAATGACACTCATCTCAGCACGATGCAGTGAAACGGTTAGGAATTAATCAATTCATTTTAAAGTAACATGCCGATTAATTGCGAGTCCAGAAAAGAATGAATCTTATTTTGGATTTTTGGTTGTTGGAATTTAAAATATCGCTCCGGGTCTCTTCTCGCGTTCCGTAGATCATTTTATGTATCCGTTCACGCTTCAGTAACAAGAATAAGTTTTTCGCAACTGTGTTGTCGTAACATCTAAAACGGCGACTGATGTAGCCTTCCAGCCTATGTGATTTCAGGTGCAAGTTGGAAAGTATTGATTTTGGCTTCTAACGAACAGCGGAGTTGTTCTTGCTGATCAATTTGTTTCGCCAGAAAAGTGCTGGACTCCGCCCGAAAGCCCCGCGCATCGCCATCGTAGAAAACGTGATTCGTTTCCCCGAATCAGGCAGATTCGATTTCTTTTACGGAGAGTGATTTGTCTGGCCATTGCCGGGTTTCCGTAGTTTTAGGCCCCTCAAAAACAATAGAGCTTTTCGTTGGGCCTATCAATGGGTTTAAAAGGTTCGGATTTAATTAGTTGGCTTCAGACTTCGCGGGACAAATTGAGGGCACAAAAAAGCCCTCAGGGCTTGCGCCGTGCGGGCTCTTAGGACTTCATCGGATGACTCTGGTAATCACCGGTGGAGAATTTTGGGCTGGCGGGAGTTGAACCCGCGTCCGAAATTCCTACATACTATTAATTTACTACATAAATCATATGTTTATTGATTAAATCAATAGCTTGAATTTATGTGGTGTTACCGGGTTTGATGCATTTTTACGTTCTTGCAGCCACTGTGTCGCCATTGATGAACAATGATGGCTTATGTTGGTCTGATTGATATTTGATAAGTTTGAATATAAGTGGTTTGTTTTTTCGTAGATATTCTATGGAGTCATAGAATGTTCCTTTGTCGTCCATTTGTATATCTTGGAAACTAATTGGTGTGGTTATTTCCATCACGTTAAGCATAAACTGAGAAATAATTTCAAGCCTTCCTGATAATTCAATGCTAGAACCGAAATTTGTTACTAATGATACTCCTGGGCTATTGGTGAAATAACAGTGATGGTAATTCAATTCTGGAACTTTTATACAAAGCATTTTATGTAGAATTTCTAATTTACATTCGACTTTATACAAAGCGATTGCTTGTTCTCGAATTATATCAAAGGGGGTATCATATTCTCCGCGGTTTGTGTGTGCAGTAGTTAGTTTGTTGCATTCAGAAACCATTTCAAAGAATGTGTCTGATAATTTTTTAGTGTACTCTTTTTGTGAATTACATATTCCAGTGTTAGGCGAGTTGTCTTTAAACATAAAATTATAAAGATGTACTGGATAAGTTATATAATATTCATGGTTAATGTCATTATTATAAGTTACATTAATTCCTAGTGATCTCTTGGGGAGATTGGTGAAATAATCTGTGATATGCTTGAAATGGCTATAGTAGCTGTCAGACAGGTTTTTCTTTTGTGCTGCTTCTATTTGTGCATTGGTTTGTATAGTGCGATGGATGTTGTTTATAACAGCAACAAACGGAATGGTTAGCGATAACATGCCAATCGGCAACTTACTAATTAATATAAAGTTAGTGAATCCCTCATTATCAAATTTAGGAAGGTGATCAAACCATGACAAAACCCCGAAAAAAAAGTGCTGAACAACATGGCACCCTGATGGATTGTTTAAATAAGTATTGTTTTGTTAGAGGTTCTGCGTTCATTTGAAACGCTTTATTTTTAATGGTTAGCTTTATTTCAACTGCTAAATAGCATACAAACAAAAATAATAAAATACTTGAGGTGAGGGTGTCTGGTTTATACGAGAAATACCAATCATGAAGCATCTCTAGCTTCCTATTTTAAAGAGTTTAAAGGATTTTTAGATACAGCATCTTCTAAGTGCTCGGGGGCGAAATGAGCATAAATCATTGTCATTTTAATGTCAGTATGTCCTAGTATATCTCTCAATACTAAAATGTTTCCGCCATTCATCATAAAGTGGCTGGCAAAGGTATGGCGCAGCACGTGGATACATTGGCCTTCCGGTAATTCTATGCCAGCCCGTTTTACTGCGCGTTCAAAGGCTTTTCTGCACGGGGTGAATAACTTCCCTCTGTTCTTGGGGAGTTCGTCATACAGATCCTGAGATATCGGTACGGTTTTTCTTGCCTCTGGTTTTGGTGTAGGTGATTCGGTATTTTGATAACTGATGGCCCTGCATGTTTTCGGCTTCACTCCAACGCGCGCCGGTAGCCAGGCATATTTTTGCAATCATCAGCAGGCTGGGGCTTTGAGAATCCGCGCAGGCATCCAGTAGGCGTTTAATTTCTTCCGGTGCAAGGAACGCCAGTTCACCCTCTGCAATTTTGAATGGTGGCAGACCGGCGAGTGGGTTGGGTGCTGACCAATGGCCCAGCTTTTTCAGTGTGCCAAAAACCGATGATAGGTTGCGTTGTTCAAGATTTACCGTGCGGGGCTTAACAGGCGACATAAGCGCGCCATCTTCATTTCGCACTTCACCTTTTAGCCGTGCTTCGCGGTATTTCGTAAAGCCACCGGCGGTCAGCTCAGAGGCGTTGGGATTGCCTAGACCATTACAAATAATTTTAAGTTTCGTCATCAGGCGTTTGGGGTCTGCAAGCGTCTGCCCGTAGAGTGAGTGCCATTGCTCAATTACTTCTGACAAGCGCCGACGATCTTCCTTCTCACCAAGCCATTGCTTTTTGTTTACTTCATCCATGGTGAAGTTTTCGAATGCTATGGCCTCGCCTTTCGTCGCATATTGCTTACGCACGCGTTTGCCGTCGCGCCCGTTCGGGTAGCACTCACACAACCATTTTCCGTTCGGCTGCTTTCTGATTGTCATATTACAGACTCTTAATTACTTTTATAGCACGGCCTACTACCTCGATATCATCAAGGCTGCACTCAAAAGATGACTCACCCTGCTTGACAATTAAGCGATTGCCGGGGATGCGCGCAAGTTTAGCTATCGTTTTTATTCCATCAATATCAACGAGCCATACGCCATTTACTGGTGGAGTGCCGCTACGGTCAATGAGGTAAGAGCCATCGCCTGTATGGATGAGCCACGGATTAGTCATGTTGTGGGGGATTAGACTGTTATCCAATATCACCTTGCCTTGGTCCACTAAAGCGCCACCATCTAATGTGGCCTTATCAATTTCAGGCGCTACAACCTCGGATAACGGTTTGATGTGAGTTTGGTTCACAAAACCAAAACTATTTTCCTGCACGTTATTATCATTTTTATCACCTTGCCCAGTCGTTAACCAAAGCAGCGAAACCCCAGTTTCAAGAGCGCACTGTATAACCCATTCAGCAGGGAAGCTGTTTCTTAAGTATCTGTTTGCCATAGTGCTTTTTGAAACGGAAAGATGGTCACACAACTGCTGTCGAGAGTTGAAGTTATAAGCCTTAATCAGCCTATTGATAGCTTCACGCCCTCCGCTATCATTACCTACCTTGATGGATCTCATAAGCAAAACCCTTGGTGCGTATAAAATGTGATCTTAGTATTCTTTTAAGGTTTTAAAAACAAATCCTAACCCTATAAAACGAGATAAATCGAAACCAAACCAAGAGATACTGCACTATGATCACTGATATTTCAATTCGTGTACCAGAAGAGATGGCTACGCCTGCAGAGTTCGCTGAATGGGAAGGTATCTCCCGTGGCTCTGTTTACCAGAAAATTCACCATTGTCAGCTTGCTAAGTACATGGTCAAGAAAGAAAAAAACAAAGGTCGCGTAAGCCTGCGTTACCTGATGTACAAAACCGACCAGGTTCGTGAATCCCTCGGTCATTCCAACTTTCGCGTCATTGTTGGTCAGTAAGTTCAATTATGAGAACTTTTTGAGAGGGGCGCATGTTTGATTATAAGATTTCCAAACATCCACATTTTGACGAAGCCTGCCGGGCTTTCGCGCTGCGTCACAACATGGCGAAGCTGGCAGAACGTGCAGGAATGAATGTCCAGACGCTGCGCAATAAGCTGAACCCGGAGCAACCGCATCAACTTACGCTGCCGGAGATTTGGCTGCTGACTGATATCACAGAAGACTCAACGCTGGTTGACGGTTTTCTGGCTCAAATCCATTGCCTGCCGTGCGTGCCATTGAATGAAGTGGCAAAAGAGAACCTGCCACATTACGTCATGAGTGCAACTGCGGAGATTGGGCGTGTAACTGCAGGCGCAGTATCCGGTGATGTGAAAACCAGTGCAGGCCGCCGCGATGTTATCAACAGCATCAACACTGTCACGCGCCTGATGGCTCTCACCGCAGTTTCATTACATGCGCGTTTGCAGGCGAATCCGGCGATGGCAAGCGCAGTAGATACCGTGACGGGCCTAGGCGCTTCGTTCGGTCTGATCTGAGGGGGCTATGCTGACTAAAGAACCATCTTTTGCATCACTTCTCGTTAAGCAAAACCCTGCAATGCACTACGGCCATGGTTGGATTATGGGGAAGGATGGTAAGCGCTGGCACCTGTGCCGTTCCCAGGATGCACTGCTGGCTGATCTGTCCACAACCAAACAGGGAAAAACATGGCTATCGAAGGTGCTGCGGCGACTGTTCCATTAAGCCCTGGTAAACGCCTGGACGGACTGAACCACATAGCGGAGTTAAGAGCAAAAGTGTTTGGTCTGAATATCGAGTCGGAACTTGAGCGGCTTATTGGGGATATGCGCAACCCACGCGACGTGAACAATAAACAAAATGAGAGGGCACTGGCAGCCATATTTTATATGGCAAAAATTCCGGCAGAACGTCATAGCGTCAATATTAGTGATCTGACTACTGACGAAAAGCGGGAACTGATTAAAGCAATGAATCATTTTCGTGCAGTGGTGAGCTTATTTCTCAAACGGCTATCAGCCTCATTCCGGTTCATGGCGAGCCATGACGGGCTGGAGGGGCTGCTGGTTCTACCGGAAATGAGTCAGGATCAGGTCAAACGTCTTTCCACGCTGGTTACGGCACACATGAGCATGTGTCTTGATGCGGGCTGGGGTGATCTGTCTGCTAGCGATGATGTAAAACTGGAAGAAATCCGGCAGACATGGGAAAAAGTCGCTGCAGAAACTATGCGACTTGAGGTTATACCACCTGCATTTGAGAAACTTGCGCCGCAAGAAACGCCGCCGTAAACCCGTGCCTTATGAGCTTATCCCGCCCTCGCTTGCACGTATGCTGTGTGCGGACTGGTGGTATCGCAAGCTGTGGCAGATGCGCTGTGAATGGCGGGAGGAACAACTGCGTGCGGTATGCCTGGTCAACAAGAAAGCATCGCCGTATGTCAGCTATGAAGCCGTGATCCACAAACGCGAGCAGCGCCGCAAATCACTGGAGTTTTTCCAGTCGCACGAACTGGTTAATGCAGACGGCGACACGCTGGATATGGAAGACGTGGTGAACGCCAGCAGCAGCAACCCGGCACACCGTCGTAATGAAATGATGGCCTGTGTGAAAGGACTGGAGCTGATCGCGGAAATGCGCGGAGACTGCGCGGTGTTCTATACAATCACCTGCCCGTCACGCTTCCACGCAACCCTCAACAACGGCAGACCAAATCCGAAGTGGACCAGCGCCACTGTCCGCCAGAGCAGTGATTACCTGGTTGATACGTTTGCTGCTTTTCGCAAGGCAATGCATAAAGCCGGGATGCGCTGGTATGGCGTCCGCGTTGCGGAGCCGCATCATGACGGCACCGTACACTGGCATCTGCTGTGCTTCATGCGCAAAAAAGACCGCAGATCCACCACGGCGCTGCTGCGTAAATTTGCCATCCGTGAAGACCGTGAGGAACTGGGCAACAATACGGGGCCGCGCTTTAAGCCCGAGCTTATCAACCCGCGCAAAGGTACACCGACCAGCTATATCGCTAAATACATCAGCAAGAACATCGACGGGCGCGGGCTGGCTAAAGAAATCAGTAAAGAAACCGGTATATCACCGCGCGACAGCGCCGAGCATGTCAGTGCCTGGGTTGGTATTCCGGGGCGTCAGGCATACCGCGAGCTGCGATTGCTGGCTGGTCAGGCTGCAAGAGCGCAGGGCGACAACAAAGCGGGTGCGCCGGTTCTGGAAAATGCTCGTCTGGACGCCGTGCTGGCTGCTGCGGATGCGGGATGCTTTGCCACTACATCATGAAGCAGGGCAGCGTGCTGGTTTCCCGTAAATATCATCTTGTCAGAACGGCATACGAGCTTAACGACGAGCCGAGCGCCTACGGCGATCACGGAATCCGTATCTATGGCATCTGGTCCCCAATTGTTGAGGGCCGGATTTGCACGCACGCCATCAAGTGGAAAATGGTTCGTAAGGCCGTTGACGTTCAGGAGGCGACAGCCGACCAGGGCGATTGCGCCCCTTGGACTCGTGGCAATAACTGTCCCCCTGTTGAAAATTTGAACCAATCAGGGGGCGAATTACCTGAAACCAGAGAGACAGAGGAGCTGCCGGACCTTCACGATCTGAGTGCGAAGGAACGGCGGGAGCTGACAGCCTGGCTGAGGCTGGTAAAACCGAAGCGGGGGAAAGGGTACAAACAGGAAATTAACGATCAGCAGCGCCAGCATCTCGACGCTGAGTTGAGGTCGAGAGGGTTTGAAGCGAGTGAAACAGAGGTGGATCTGCTTTTACGTGGCGGCAGCATTCCGTCCGGGGGCGGCTGCGTATTTTCTACCGCAACCAGCGCCTGCGGGAAGATGATAAGTGGCGGCTGTGGTATTCGTAATCGACTGTAAGGCAGGTGGTTATTGCATTCTCTGCGAAGTATCTCATTGAAAGCGAAAAAGCATTTTACATCCGGAAATTTATTCTATACTGTGTATGTAAGTAGTTGATATATATGCAGTCTATTTATCCGGTAGTATCGATAGGAGGGAAGATGCAGGACTATTTTTTGGAGTCGTTGAAGCTCCAGCGCATTGATTTTTTTATCAGGCTTGTAGCTGCTAATGAGTGTGATGACGAAGAAAAGCAGCTGGCTATCCAGTGGGTTTCTGAGTTAATGGATGAGGTGATAAACAAAACAGAAGTTCCTAATGATATAAATTATTAATCATTCGATAGAAATTAAATGTTATTTGATTTTGGAAACTTCGTTATTCTGAAATAATTCCTTAATACTTTTCGTATTATCTATTTTTTAAATTTTTGGTTCGTTTCTAGATTGATGTTTTGTTTTAAATAGCTATGGACTCTATTAATTATCTAGTGATGTTGATTTTGTGAGGTATCTAATGTATTCTTATTTCTTAATGTAATTATATTAAGATAGGTGGGGTAGCATGGATCGTAGGGATTTTTTGATAACTTCTGCAACAATAATCTTGGGTGGAATATCTCATAAGGTTTTAGGTAGCGGGGAGGTAAATGCTGTTAAAAAAACAATTCATCCCAATCTATATTTAAATAAAGCAAATCAATTGACTCCAAAGCTTCACTCTCATTGTTTAAAGCCCAGTAAATATATTGGCTTTCAAAAATCAAATAATGTTTTTGGATATGAAAGGGTTGTGCTTGGAAGTGTTGAGGAATTATCTAAAGTATCCTTTTCAAAATCTCAATCAGTAATTTTAGATTTAGAGAAACATAGTGTTGGGTATTTTTCTTTTGCGGTGGATTGGGATAAAGGGGATTTCGATGCGCCATTGAGAATTAAATTAATATTTGGTGAAACCCCGATGGATATTCAAGGGCAGTTTTATCCATATAATGGGCCCTTGAGCGCATCATGGTTTCCTGAGGAAATTATAACTGTAGATGACTTACCAAGTAAGATTAACGTGAAGCGTAGATTTGCTTGTAGATATATAAAAATTGAAATTGTAGCATCTTCACAAAGTGATTCATTTATTTTTTCAGATTTTAAATTTAATGAGGTGACATCTGCAGGTGAATTAAAGAGCGTATCTACTATTATAACTGACGAAAGACTCAAAAGGATTGATGAAGTTTGTATTGCGACATTAAGAGATTGCATGCAGACTGTTTTCGAAGATGGTCCTCGTAGAGATCGTAGAATGTGGATTGGGGATTTAAGACTTCAAGCATTAGTTAATTATCAAACCTTCAAGAATTATCATCTTGTAAAAAAAAGCATTTATTTATTCACTGGGTTGCTTGTTAAGGGGGGATTTGTTCCACCAACTATTTATGAAAAACCACATCCCCGCCCATCTAATAGCATGATATTAGATTATCTGGCAATGTACTGTTGCACTGTTTACGATTATGTGACAGAGACAAATGACATTGGATTGCTTAAAGATGTTTGGCTGATATTAAAAATACAAATTGATAAACTATTGTCTTATGTTGATGAAAATGGTGTTTTTCAGGATCCAGGTAATGTGTGGATATTTATAGATTGGGGAGACGTTCTACATAAACAAACTTCAATGCAAGGGGTCTTAATCTATTGCTTGAAATTGATGAGTAAGTTAGCTAATAAATTACATGATGACAAGTTAAATGAGAACTTAGAAAAAAAATATAAACTAATGATTCATGCTTCATATGATAAATTTTATACCCAAGACGTTTTTATAAGCGGGCCTCAAAAACAAATTTCTGTAGCAAGTCAAGTGTGGATGATTTTAGCCGGCGTTGGTTCGAGTGAAGAGCAAAAAACAGCCCTTGAAAAGTCTTTGTCAAATAATGAATCAATTAAACCTGTAACTCCATATTTAGCCCACTATTTGGTAGAGGCAATGATTTGCTCAGGGTTGGTTGAAAAAGCTAGGGAGTATATCAAGTGTTATTGGGGGGGAATGCTTGATGCAGGTGCTGATACTTTTTGGGAGGTTTACGATGGTACAGATAAAATTCCTACGCCCTATGGGTCTATTCTTATGAATAGTTATTGCCATGCCTGGAGTTGTACTCCGTCTTATTTTATAAGAAAGGGCATGGTTTAAATGTTTAATGCTGAGGAATTACTAGGTGAGTTTTTTTATTCCTGTAATTTACTGTGCAAATTTCGAATATTTCTTCTCCTTGAGGATGAGTAATAGATAGTTTCTTGGTCAATCTAAATTGAGAGATTTCACTTAGTGATGACTGGATCGCATATCTAAAGCGCATGGATTCGCATGATCTTTTCTGGATCGTTTTATCTCCGTCCCGCCAGTACTGTCGGGCTTTTGCGTATGTTGGGCACCTGCATGAAAACCGCTACATGAAGCGGGCAGGCGTGGCGGGGATACGAGTGCGCGCTCATGGCTGAATTAATGAATTTATGGTATCAAATAAGCTAGCTTTTGAAGTCGTGAATATTCAATTTTTAAACTCATTTTTCAAAGGGAGAAGCAATTGACATGGTTATGTTAGTGGATGACTGTCCACGATGTGGATCACAAAAAATAGCGTTTGATGTTAATGGGCTGAATTGCACTAAAATTTACAATACATTAGGCGGAGGTAAAACGCACGAGTACGAGGTCTATTGTGTTTGCCGAGAGTGCCATAAAACGACTATGTTTCTTTGCTTGCCTTTAGTGAAAAATAAAACTTTAGATGGCTATAATTGGGCAAATGGAACATTCGGCTTAAAGGAAGTTGCAGAGGTTGTTAGACCTATATCACCGGCAGACTTAGCAGTAGAGGAGCCACCAGAGTTCTTACCTGAGCATATCAATAGTGCATATGAGGAAGGGGCGAAATGTTTGGCTATTGGTTGTCATAATGCAGCGGCAACCATGTTTAGGCTTTGCCTTGATTATGCAACAAAAAGACTTCTTCCTGATGGGGAGCAAGGGCCTGCGCAAAAAACAAGGAGAAGCCTAGGGTTAAGAATGGATTGGTTGTTTGATAACTATCTCTTACCTGAAGCTTTAAGAGAACTGGCTGAATGCGTTAAAGATGACGGAAATGATGGCGCGCATGAAGGTATTTTGGATAAAGCTGCTGCTGAGGATCTTGAAGATTTTACCTATCTGTTTTTAGAGCGACTTTACACTGAACCTCAACGCCTTATCGAAGCCAGGACAAGGCGTGAGCAAAGAAGAAAAAAATAAGTTCGGAATTATTCTTCTGCAAGAATATAGGGCGTAAATTTAACCACTTCTTCGCCCAGCCAGTCGTTCAGCTCTTGTAGCCTTTTTGCAAGGGCATTAATTCATTGCGTACAAATACGCGACTGGCTTTCTCAACATCCCCAAAGCCACCGACATTACTTGGCATAATTCCCATCATCTGCGGCGGCACTCGATGTGCCGCCATCATGTCATCGCGGCTCACGTTCTTGATATTCAGAAACTCATCCTTTGCCGCCACCTTTTACAGTGGGATGATCTGAATGCTATCCTTTTTGCCGTTGGGTGAGTACATAAACAGGTTGCGGAAGTTACCCGGACCTTTGGCGCTTTTCATGGCCTGGCGGATGTTGTTCACGACCTTCTGGTTCTGCGCGACGTCGGTCATGTACATGATGAACCCCGCATGGCTGCCGTTGATGTAGTACTTCCGGCGGAACAGCGTGGCGGACTCGTTCAGCAGGGCCGAAGGGATGGCAGACAGGTATTCCGGCAGGCCGTAAATCTCCTGGTTTAAATCCGGCTCCATCAGGTGAAAAATGCTACCTTTGGTGAACTCATACGGTTGTGTTGTCATGCCATACTGCACAAACCAGTAAGTATCGAGGTCCACGCCGCGCCAGGTGTATTTCGCCAGTGATGGCTCCAGCGACAGAATGCCACCGAGACGGTTTGTTCGTTTCTCAAGATAGGCGTTGCCAAACACCAGATAATCCTGCACAAAGCGGCTGAAAGCCTGCTGACTTAGCAGCGGATGCGGGATAAACGTACTGGTCAGAATGTTGCGCTTCACCGCAATCGGGGAGCTGTGATGCACGGCAGCGCGGTAGGTGCGCGCCAGTCCGTCAAAGCTGACGGGCGGCTCATACCAGCGGTCCATCTGTACGCATTCCACATAGTCCAGCAACTCTCGGCGGTCCAGCACCGGGATAGGATCGCCAAAGCTGAAAGCCTCGGCAGTTACGCCTGCGTTTTTAGGCGCCGTATCTTCTGTTGGCATTGTGCTGGTTAAGGCTTCGAGTTCACTCATCAAAAAATCTCCACAATATTGCTGGTATTGGCGGATTCGCCCTGCAGCGGTTCGTTAAACAGTGCGTGCATCGTTGCCCAGGCCAAATCTGCGTGGCTGGCTTCTTCGCTGCGGCTGGCTTCGTAGGTAGGGCGGTTGTGGCGCGGCGGATAGCAATAAAGGACTGCGCAATGTCGGTGTGTCCGGCGTCAAACTCCAGACGGCGGTGGCTGATAATGTCGTACGCCTTGAGCACCAGGGCGTTTTTGACGTTGCGGTTGTAGACAAACTCCCGCACGGCAGGAAAGAACGCTTTTACGTTCTCATAAACACCGTGCCCGACGCCGGTCGAGTCGATGCCGATATAGGTCACGTTGTACTGCTGCGTCAGCTTTTTGATAGCGTCCGCCTGGGCGCGAAAGTCCATCCCGCGCCACTGATGACGCTCCAGAATGCGGAACTTCCCGCCCGGTACAGTTGGTGGTGCCATAACCACGCAGCCTGCGCTGTCACCGTTCTGCGTACCTTTCGCCGGGTCGTAACCGATCCAGACTTCTCGCCAGCCAAACGGGCGCAGCGCCAGCGCCTGAAAATCGGTCCAGACTTCCCAGCTGTCCACCATGCACGCCTGCAGCTCGCTGAGCGGGAATACTGTCGCCAGATCGTCAATAAATTCGCAAATCAGCAGGTTCTGGTATTCGTCCGGGCTGTACTCCATGCGCAGCTGGTCGATATCGAACAGGTTACACCCGCCGCGCACCGCGTCTTCCACGGTGACGATCTGCCGGTACTGCCCATCCGGGCAAAGCAGGCTGGGGGCCAGACTGGCGTGAGTCAGGTCAATGTCCACCTTGTCCGCTTTGGCTCGGCCCCGGTTGAACAGCGCACCGGACCAGAAGGGGTATGCACTGTGGGTCAGGCTGGACGGCGTGGAAAAGTAGGTCTGGCGCCATTTCTTGTGAATGGCCATCCCGGAGGCCACCTTGCGCAGCTCCTGAAATTTCGGTATCCAGAAATATTCATCCAGGTACAAATTGCCGTGGTAGCTCTGCGCCGTGCGGGCGTTGGTGCCGGGGAAGTACAGGCACGCCCCGTTGCTTAGCGTCATCGGGTCGCCTTTCTGTTCCACATCGACCTCTTTGGCAAAGTCGATGATGTACTGCTTAAAGACGTGCGCCTGCGCCTTACTGGCGGAGAGGAAAATCTGGTTGCGCCCGGTGGTGATGGCGTCAATCAGCGCTTCGCGGGCAAAAAAGAAGGTCGCGCCAATCTGGCGTGATTTGAGCAGGTTGCGGATACGGTGGCGGTTGCCTGTCTCCCACCAGTGGCGCCGGTAGGCAAACATCGAATCGTGGAAAACCTCCTGCAGTTTCTCGATCTGCTCGTCGGTAAACAGGTTCTTTTCCGGCTGCCTGCGTGGGCCTTTGTTGCGGTTCGCCATGTTGGGGTTAAGGCCGGCCTCGTTCCCGCCGTCGTTAAATTTGCTGATCCGGGCGTGGCGCTCTGCCTGGCGCGCCAGCAGGTCAATTTCCTTGAAGTCTTTCCCTTCTTTCTGCTCCTTCATGATGAGCTGGCAGTAGCGTGCGGCGGTGGTGAGCTGCATCTGATCAAGCGGCCCAATAGTCGCCCCACTTGTCGCGTTTTTTCCAGCTGTGAACGGTTGCAACTTTTTCGCCCAGCATTTCAGTAATGCGGGCTACGCGGTATCCCTGAAAGTACAGCAGCATGGCCTGCCGACGGGGATCGAGGTCTGCGGGGGTCAGTGTCGTGTTCATGGCCCAAACATACGGCCTTGGGTGGCGGCTTTCCCCGGCTGCGGTTTGTGTGGTTTACCGTACAAATACAGCGCGTTGTCTCACTCCCCTCATCACCGCAAACATAAGGCTCCAGTAAGTTATTTCTAACGGAGCACGGCTCATGACAGTGAAAGCAAAGCGTTTCCGTATAGGGGGGGAGGGTGCCACCACTGACGGGCGCGAGATCCAGCGTGAATGGCTGGTACAGATGGCTGCCAGCTACAACCCGACGGTCTATACCGCGCTGATTAACCTTGAGCACATCAAGTCTTATCTGCCGGAGAGCACTTTTAACCGCTATGGCAGGGTGACGGCGCTGGTTGCAGAAGAAATCCAGGACGGTCCACTGGCGGGCAAGATGGCGCTTTATGCCGATATCGAACCCACTGACGCCCTGGTGGCCCTGGTGAAAAAGGGCCAGAAGCTTTTCACCTCCATGGAGGTCAGCACGAAGTTTGCCGACACCGGCAAAGCCTACCTTGTGGGGCTGGGTGCGACAGACGATCCTGCGAGCCTTGGCACCGAAATGCTGGCTTTCAGCGCTAGCGCCGAACATAACCCGCTGGCAAACCGTAAGCAGAACCCTGAAAACCTGTTTTCGGAAGCGGTTGAAACGCTGATCGAACTGGAAGAAGCCCAGGACGTGACGACCGTGCTGGATACCCGCCTGATGAGTCTGACGCTGACGGATAACCGGGGCTTTGAAGCGGACCAGCTTGATCTGGAACTGGACGACGCGGACGGCCTGATTGTGCTGCCGCGCTGTGGGGCGGTGATAACGGTAGCGCTGGGATGGAAAGGGCAGCCGCTGTTTCCAAAGGGCGGCTATACCGTGGATGAAATTGAGCACAGTGGTGCGCCTGACCGTCTGACCATCCGTGCCCGCAGCGCTGACTTCCGGGAAACCCTGAATACCCGGCGTGAAAAGTCATGGCACCAGACAACCGTGGGGGAAGTCGTTAAGGAGATAGTCGGGCGCCACAACCTGAAAATGGCGCTGGGTAAATACCTGACAGACAAAGCCGTCGATCACATCGACCAGACAAACGAGAGTGACGCCAGTTTCCTGATGCGGCTGGCGCGCCAGTATGGCGCCATTGCGTCCGTGAAAGATGGCAATCTGCTGTTTCTCCGTCAGGGCCAGGGCAAAACAGCCAGCGGCAAGGCGCTGCCGGTTGTCACGATTACCCGCAAAGACGGTGACAGCCATCGGTTTACTCTGGCAGACCGTGGGGCTTACACCGGCGTGATCGCCAGCTGGCTGCATACGCGTGAGCCAAAAAAGAAGGAGGCTGTGGCGGTGAAGCGTAAGCGGAAACGGAAAAAGAAAGCCACGACAGTAAAAGAACCGGAAGCCAAACAGGGTGATTATCTGATGGGAACGGATGAGAATGTTTTGGTTCTCAGCCGGACCTATGCCAACCGCAGCAATGCGGAGCGGGCCGCAAAAATGCAATGGGAGCGCCTGCAGCGCGGGGTGGCCTCGTTCTCTATGCAGCTGGCAGAAGGACGCGCCGATCTCTATACAGAAATGCCGGTAAAGGTTCAGGGGTTCAAAAAGCAGATTGATGAGGCCGCATGGACCATTACCACGCTGACCCATATTCTAAACAGCCCTACTTATGACTCCAAAAACTATCTAGCAGGCTTCAAAGCGAAATTAGCAGGCATCGCTTCCTTCTTCTCTGAATATATTCCATTATAAGTCTTAGTAGCTGGTGTGACATGATCATGAAATCTTAAATGACAAAATTTGACACCCGGATATATTTTTATTGAGTTGCAAGAGCTATTAATTATTTCAAAAGTAATTGATGAGGGTTCATTTTCACCAAAAGATGCCGCAACATGACATGAGCTAAAATTAACTCCAAGACCTATACGAGCATAGCAAGATAGTTGGTAAAGTTCGGCACAAACTGTATGATCTAATGAAATCATTTCGACTGATGATGCTAATATAAACTCCCCGGGATGAATTATTAACCCATTGTCGTTCAAGTCAATCTCATCAAAAAATGCTGAAGTATCTGTGTGTTTAGTATCTATGAATGACTCAGTTTTTTTCATCCGGAAGACTTTTTGATTAATTCTAAGCAGATAACTAGATGGCCTCATACACTCATCAGAATAGTTAGCAATAAATATAGAACCAGAATTTATCTTTGTAATAATATCAACATTAGAATAGATCATATTTAAGCTCCGTGTAGTTATCTTTACTTCCAAACCCATAATGCTGTTTATTGTATGAGAAATCAGAAAATAGTTCTGGAGGGATAATTAATGACGTCAACATCTCCCTTCCTAAAATATCTAAAGCTTCAGAGTCCAATAAATAGTTACCTGAAACACTTACAGACTTCTTCCTAATATTTTCAATGCTCCATTCGGTTATTTTTGTAGGGGCGTCAAACCCCACATGATATGTGGGTGCGCCTTCCTTTATGAAGAGAATGAGATCGGCATCGACTATTGACGCTACGCTGGCGGCAAGGCTATCAGTGGAGAGAATGTTAGGATTTGGTCTAATAAAATAGCATGCATGCTCATCTTTATTAAAATCCATTAAATTTTCCAAATCGACCTCTGATGGACAAACGTTCACCTCATTTTCAACTAAATTGTTGATAATAATTTTATGTAGAGTACTTACAATATCGCAACCGATAGCAGATGTAATCTTGTCATTCTTGTTGAGAACTTTAGATAAGTTGGTATACATAAATGCACCAACACCACCTGAAACTATATAAAATGTGCATTCCGGATTGGATTTTAAAACATTAGAAATCCCTAAATAAAAATCAGGCTCTATATGAAAGTTTCTATAACTCCACCAAGACACATCTTGTGCTTGATGCTTATCTCTTATCCGCCCACCACCTGGTAGCCTTATGATGATTTTATTCATGGATATACCCCAATCGTTTAAATATCAAATAAGCACCTTCAGTCAAATTATCTTTCATGCTCTCAATTTCACTTAAAGAAATCCATTCAAGATATTCGATTTCTGTTCTGTCAAATTTCAAACTTTCAATATCAATAGACTCTCTTGATAAATAAATATACCAGTCATGTAGCGCCAAACCATGTCTACACCGATCTTCTACGCCACATTCTTTTTTTAGATATTCATAATTACAAAAATCTATACCTAACTCTTCCTTAACTTCCCTAACAATAGCAACATTAGGGCTCTCACCATTTTCTAGATGGCCAGCTACAATACTAAATCTTTTATTATACGCTGAATCAGATTTTTTTATTAGTAGAATCTTATCTTCGCTAATGAAGATTGCAGCTACTGTAATGTGATACTGATTTTTGTATTCATTAGAACCTATATATATTCCTGCGGTATTGCTACTATCATAGTGAGCTGAAAAAGATTCAACGCTATCTTTTACTGTTTTATTTAAGGGGATCTTAGAACAATCTCTAGAATAACAAATGGATTCAATAATTGAATCTATCCATTTAGATGACTGAGCGTCACCAATGCTAGTCGTTAATTTATTCTTGTTGGCTAGTAATTCTTCAGGTAAAACCTTTTGTTCCAACAACCAAAGACTTAATTCAGATAGGGCTTTATTTTTAAAATAAACAAGTTCACTTTCGTCCAAACTGAGTCTTTGTACTTTTTCATTTAATGATGTGTAAGACTTGATTGATTGCATTACCTCATCGAATAATGACGATGATGTAACCTCAACGCCAAACCTATATAGATTATTTGCATAGGTTAAATTTCCAGGCTGAATTTGCATAAATTTTTTGTTTTTAAGAATCTTTATCTTTACGCCAGGATAAAAATCCCTGAAAATATTAACATTTACATCAAATCCCTCTGAGGTCGATAATTCAACGAGACTACTGATCGAACTAATTATTTTCATGACACGCCTAATGACATCTAATTTCTCATCGACCTCTCCGTCAGAGTTGAGAATAAATTGACCTACAGGCGTGGCAAAGAAAGGATTTCTGTACTCCGTGAACATATTCGAAATTGCTGAATCCGTTTTAACAAAAGGGCTACATATAAAAAATGAAATGCTTTTAATGTTTTTATTATTATTCCTCAGCAAATTGATTATGTCAAAGGACACTTGGGATGTCGTACTAAAAACAATCATTTCATCGTTTTCGGTAGTCTGTAGCGCTCTATAAAAATTCTCGTCAGAGTGTTTCTTAAGATCATCTGCAACTTGATAAGTTGCATCATCAATATTTGATAAGTCATCATTAACGTTATAATTCAAATTGCTTAATGAACTAGACAATAGAGCAGACCTATACAAATCATATTGTGCTGCTTTATATGATATATTTCTAAAATCAGAGACGGTTAGATTTGGTTGTATTTTGAATGGATTTTTCTCACCTTGCATAGCTAAAAGTAATGCAGCGCACTCAATAGGTGACGATATCTCGATGAAATGTCTAGTTAAACCTACTTTATTGAAATATTGTTTAGCTGCAGTATTCAATTGAATAGATAAATATTGAAAGTCTTTCTTCTCGTTATAAGCTTTAAAAGAAGCAATAATCTTTCTGTTAAAGATAGCGCGAGAAGCAAAATAAACCAGGTAATCCAGGTGATTAGGACATGCCCAAAGATAAGCCATTGCCGCAATGGCTACTGCCACTTTTGCATTTACAAAATCTCCTTCGCTTAGTTTCATGTACAAGAACAACATCACAAGAATGAATATTACTGTTTGGATAATAAGTCTATTTCTGTTGCTCAACACACTATATTCCTTGATGAGAGAATTATAATAATCAATTTTTCATAATAAAGGCTAAATCGCAACTTACTTTATCTCCTTCAACACCAATATACCATGCATTTCTTTAATCATGGGCAATCTGCGAATCACCGACATCGCGAAATCCACATACGCCCCCATATCTGCGGCAACCACTTGTAATAAGAAATCCGCATCGCCACCGATGCTGTAGCAGGAAACCACATTATCTAGCGCCATGACTTCTTGTTCGAATTTGCGCGCTTCGGCTTCGCTCTGGCTATCAATGGTGACGCGCACAAATATCATTACATTAAGGCCAATCTTTTTTCGATTAATCACGGCGCGATTACCTTGGATCACATCGTCCTCTTCCAGTTTGCGGACTTTGCGGCAGGTCGGCGATGCGAAGAGGCCAATTTCATCGGCTAGATGTTGATTGGATATGCGCTCGTCCTGCTGCAATTGCTGGAGGATTTTAATATCTCTCTTGCTTAAGCTCATTAGAGGAAGATCCTTTCATTTATTGGCGATTATTTAGTGGTTTATCCCTAAAAAGTGCGTTTTGCAATACATTACGCAAGCACCTTTCTCGCGCCCTGGCGCATACTGTTTACACCTTAACCGCTTAATTGAGAAGTCAATTGAATTCGCCGCAAATACGTATCGCTGCACTATCGTGATCGATTAACAGTTGCCCGCCGGGTTAGCAATGGATGCTGCAAATGTTATCGGCATAAATTTTGGAAAGTTGATGGGGGATATAGTCGGAGCGGATCAATGGCGCGCGGATGGAGTGAATTATCCCGGCGTGATTGTTGCGCCGCTGCCGATGTTATTGGCATAAGGCAATTATCTGCGCGAGTTGCAGCAGGTGAGCAGCGCGGATAGCGAGATTTTCGCCATGCCTTTTAGCGCGTTAGCACAATCATGCAAAACATACGCGGAATATGGCGAACGCATCGCCAGCACGTCGAGCGAGCATATTGAGTAGGTGGCGATGGGTTTGGTTGGGCCGAAGAAGAAGATCAACAAGTTGACCGGGAATTCGAAGTTGTATCGTTGAGGGTTGTTGCGATATCGTGTGCAATGCGCGTTATTTATCATTTTCATCATCTTTCATATAAGTTTCGGTCATTAACAACTCCGGTAACATGGCGAGTGCTTTTAAGGTATTGGGTCTTACTGGGATTAATTTACTGTAAATATGGCTTGGGTTGCCTTCCAGCATGCGGGACATCGAGAAGCTTTCCTCGCCTTCTATAAGCTCAAGCTCCATACACGGCCTGCGGTCAAAAACGTCCGGTTCTCTGGCCATGATTAACTTAAACATCGCAATCTCCTGAATTTAATCACTAAAGTCAGTGTGTTTTTATCATATTGCTTCATTCTGTATGAAAGTAACATAGATAGTCCATGCATGTTTGTCTCTCATCATTCACAAATTCCTGAATGTTTTTTTAATAAAATCTTCAAACCTGATAGGTTGAAATAATCAAATTTCACGAAGTACATCTGCCTCTAATGTGGTTACGGTACGACCATGTGGGCGATGTCTTTCCATTCCTGAAAACTCCCGACTCACCATCTATATGATAACGGTCAGCTTCGCTGCTTGAATAATCTGCCGTTTCAAATCAACCGTGATGGATGAGCTGCAGTATGAAGTCTCTTGTCATCCAGTTAAGCAAATGTCTGCTCTTCGCTCACAGCAGACCTTCAGCTTAGGTAACTTGCTCGCTTCGTGCCTGGAGCGGACATTGCTAAAATCAACGAGATATATGCAACCTGAATACGGAGCTCTTGATGGTCACCACACATGTTTTCATCGCGGTCAGTCTTGATGGTTATATCGCCCGACAAGATGGTGATATCGACTGGCTGTTGAAGCGCGATGACCCGACAGAAGACCATGGCTATGCCGCATTCATCGCGGACAAAGATTGGATTATTATGGGGCGAGGCAGCTATGAGAAGGTGCTGACTTTTGACGAATGGCCTTATGATCGGCCTGTGCTGGTGCTTTCCCGGCAGCTAACCGATACCCCCGTGCCCGAGGCGCTGAAGGGTAAAGTGCAGTTTTCATGCCGCACGCCAAGAGAGGCTCTTGCTGATCTGATGGAGAAGAATGTGCACCGGGTCTATATCGATGGTGGGCAGTTAATACAGTCATTCCTGCGCGAAGGTCTGGTCGCCGATATCGTTATCACTACCGTTCCTGTCCTGCTTGGTTCGGGAAAACCGCTATTCGGAGTATTACCCCATGATATCGATTTGACGCTATTATCCATCCGCAGCTTCCCTTCTGGTCTGGTGCAGTCGCACTATCGGCTGACGTCATAAGCTGAATCTAAGCTCAGTGGTGACCTCCGCAAAAGCGAGAAAATGCCCCAGTTGCCAGCGGTACTGTTTCACTCCTACGATCTTGCTTCAGTTCACTGAAAAGCAGAGCATCAGAAAACGGGTCTACAAAACCCGGGATCTGGCTCATGCAGATATCTTCGCTGACATTGACGTGTTCAGCAATCGGAGCTGACGGTAAAGTCATCTTGGGGCGTCAGTATAGTGGCTTTTGAACAGTCTCAGTCGTGAGGGCTGAATTTGCCTATCGTTCCCCTAACCCAAATCCCGCACTTCTCTCCCTTACCCTTAAAGGCCTTTAAAGGCCCTTTAGCGAGCTTTTGCGGGCGTAGCATTATTCGAGCCAAAGTTGGCTAAAATCCGGCCATCCCAGTGTATTTAAATCCCGCCAGGTAAATGACTTCTCGGTCGCAAATTCCATCCAGTGATGCAGCAAAGGAATGACATATCGCTGGTGGGTAATCTCATGGAAAAAGGCGGCAATCGTAGCGAACGCCTGTGCATCGTCGCTGTTCAGAATCGTCGGTAACAGCGCGTTCAGGTTTTGTCGCTGGGCTTCAGGCAAGCGTGTAAACAGCGCGGTGGAAGCCAGCCATTCCAGAAATGCCGGAACCGAAAGGGTATCGAGCATAAAGTTGCTGAGCCAGATATCCGCAGGGGGGCGCGGCTGGCTGTTAAAGCTGTCAAATGCGTCGATCCGTATCTCGGCGCGAATATGCCTGCGTTCAAGCAGGATGCGAATCGCTCCGGCAAGCTCCACCAGTTCCGGCTGCTGAAAGGTGCTGATGATAACCGGCTGACGCAGGTTAAACGGCGCGGTGATCCCGCCGAAATCCACCGGGCGGTGATTCCACTGCGGCAGCATGCCCTGAGCAACGGAGAGGATGCGTGCGTATTCGTCAGGAAGCTGCGTCTGGCTGAGGAGTTCGACAGGTTGCAGCAGGTAATTGATAAACCGTCTTCCGGCCTCATCTGCAAAGGCCCCGTCACCGTCGAGCAGTACAAAGCAGCAGCCCTGCTCCAGACTACGCTCGTTGAGCGGGCGGTCATCCTGCGCCTCCTCACCCCGCAGCAGGGGAATAAAGCTCATGCTGATATGCTCCGGTGCCCAGGTAAAAATGGTTATCTCATCCAGTCCGGGCCGCGCCTGGTGCCAGTGTTGATTGCGCCGCAAAACCATAAAGTTGTCGCTGTGCTCCTGCAGGTGGAAAGCACCGGTACAGCGCATGTGTCCGTGCTGGTAATCAAACAGCATCGTCGGCTGAGTGGCGAGCAGGCAGTCGAGACGCCTGACCGGATGATGCGTTTCAATCACCAGATGCCAGGGGGCGTCAGCGGTGATGCTTTTGATTGGGCTGAAAAGCGGCGCGAACTGCGGGCTCTGGCTGGCGGCGAGCAGGCAGCGCTGAACGGTGCTGGCATCCAGTTCGCTGCCATCGGCAAAGCGGGCGGTGGATTTCAGCCAGAACTCCCAGCGGGTAAAGTCGTCGTTGTGGGTCCAGTAGTGGGCGATATCGGGAACGATCCTGCCCTGAACGGCGTCATAGCGCGTTAGCCCGCTCAGGCACTGGCGCAGGAGATGGCGTTCGGTCCGCCGTAGGGGAACGAGCGGATTAAGCGGATCCAGATTGCGATAGTAGGGGATGCGTACCCGCGTTTCGCTGCTTTTATCCTGTACCCCAAAGCGCCACAGGCTCAGGCGATCCAGCAGATACTTGTCGTTGCCGATAAACCGCAACACGTTGCCGTAATCCTGCTTCTCCAGCAGCTTATGGACGTTCTGGCTGAACAGTTTTTCCGGTGAGGTTAACAGGTGGAGCCGTGAGCGCTTGCCGCGCCCGCGCTGGGGCTGCCAGTCGAGCCATTTTTCCTGATGCATCTTTTTCAGCGCAATACGGCAGTTACGCACTGAACAGCCGAAGATTGCGGCGATCTCCTGCATCTGTAATTCGTGCGTCTGGCCTGCGCCGTAGCGGGCGTGCAGCCTGCGAAAATGCGCCTCGAAGATACTCATATGATGGCCTCCCACCGAACGCGATTTCCTCTTTTATCCCTTTCTGACGGTTTCCGGCGTGATTGCCCTC
This sequence comes from Citrobacter sp. Cm046, assembly GCF_030333065.1. Classification (NCBI taxonomy): domain Bacteria; kingdom Pseudomonadati; phylum Pseudomonadota; class Gammaproteobacteria; order Enterobacterales; family Enterobacteriaceae; genus Citrobacter; species Citrobacter sp. Cm046. Next base: position 313,446 of record NZ_JAOWGP010000042.1, read on the forward strand.
ATAAATTTTCCGGTTTTAAGCGAAAACCGGAAATAACTTTCGTCTTTGATTGCTGTTTTTTTAATCACATCCGATTCGGATACTGAAGGTGTTCGGAGCAGAACCTGCTGTTGTGCGAATCCCTGTCATAAAGACGCGCTCAGGAGATCGAGATGAAAAGATTCAACCTTCTGCAAATGTTACAAAGCATCGGGCGATCGTTAATGATCCCCATTGCCATGCTGCCTGCCGCCGGTATTTTGCTGGCCTTCGGCGTCAGCTTTCAGGATCCCAATATTGTCGCCAGCCTGCCGTTTCTCGGCGCAGACTGGCTGGTTCACGTGCTGAAGCTAATGGCGGAAGCGGGCAGTGCGATTTTTGCTAACCTGCCGCTGCTGTTTGCGGTCGGCGTGGCGGTGGGACTCAGTGACGATCAGGGCATTGCCGGGCTGTCGGCGATCGCCGGGTTTTTGATTATGAACGTCACCATCGGCCAGTTTCTTGGGATCACGCCCGAGTCGGTGGCGCAGGTGCGTGACTACACTATGGTGCTGGGCATCCCTTCGCTCCAGACCGGCGTGTTTGGCGGCATCATTATCGGGATTATCGCCGCCTGGCTGTATAAACGCTATTACCGCATCCAGCTTCCTTCGTGGCTGGAGTTCTTCTCCGGCAAGCGATTTGTGCCGATAGTGACCTCCTTCGCCGCGCTGTTCGTCGGGCTGCTGATGGCGGTGGTCTGGCCGCCGGTCCAGCATCTGATTAACGGTCTGTCGAATACCATGACGGTGCAGGGGCCGGGCGTGTCCGCCTTCCTGTTCGGTTTTGTCGAGCGGCTGCTGATCCCGTTTGGTCTTAACCATGTCTGGTGGCCGACGTTCTGGCTGCAGTTTGGCGAGTACGTGAACAAAGCCGGGCAGGTGGTGCATGGCGACCAGCTCATCTTCTTTGCCCAGTTGAAAGACCAGGTGCCGATTACCGCCGGAACCTTTATGGCCGGGCTGACGCCCATCAAGATGTTCTGCATTCCGGCGATTGCGCTGGCGATCTACCGCTGTGCCAGCCCGGAAAACAAAGCGCGGGTGAAGGGCATTATGCTCTCTGGCGCGATCACTTCCATCGTCTGCGGCATCACCGAGCCGATTGAGTTCTCCTTCCTGTTTGTTGCGCCCGTGCTGTATGGCATTCACGCAGTACTGGCGGGACTGGTGTTCCTGCTGATGGAGTGGTTCAGCGTGCACATCGGGCTCTCTTTCTCCGGCGGGCTTATCGACTATCTGTTCTTTGGCGTCCTGCCGCGCGCGCCTCACTGGTACATGGTGTTCCCGGTCGGGCTGGTGATGGGAGCGCTGTACTACGTCCTGTTTACCTTTGCCATTCGCCGCTGGAATTTGCTGACGCCGGGGCGTGAAGTCGAAGAAAGCGCGGTGACTCAGGAAAACGAACAGAACGATCTGGTGAGCGGCATCATTCTGGCCTATGGCGGGCTCGGGAATATGACCAGCATCGAAGCCTGCATGTCGCGTCTGCGCATTGACGTGACGGATAAGTCGCTGGTGGACAAAGCGCTGCTGAAACAGCTTGGCGCGGCGGGCGTCGTCGAGGTCGGGAACAACATTCAGAGCGTCTTTGGCATGAAATCCGATCGGCTGAAAGAGGCGATCCGCGCAGCTAACGCGTATACACAGGAGGCAAAATGAAACAGCTACACCACAGCGGCTTGCCGCTGTATCTCGATGACGACGGCGTAATGGCGCTGAAACCGCCGCTGAACTATCTCGGTTTTGGTCGCAAAAGCGCCGGGCAGATGGCGGTGGTTTTACCGGAATTCACCGAAGTGCAGCGTGATGAACCGGCTTACGATGTTTATCGCGGGCTCAGCTTTGCGGAGGATCAGGAACGGCTTGCTGCCGACCAGTACCAGTATGACATCACCATCATCATGCCAGGAACGATCGGCAAGGAGCGCAAGAAAACCAGCGGTCATTATCACGGCTATAACGATACGCGGCGCAACACCCATCCGGAAGTGTATGAAGTGATTAAGGGCACGGCGGCGTATATCCTGCAAAAGTCGCCGGATTTTGCCGTTGAGCCAAAAGATCTGCGGGTGGACGATCTTATCGTGGCCGTCGTGAAGGAGGGGCAGAGCATTATCGTGCCGCCGAATTACGGCCACTGCTCCATCAATATCGGCGACGGGCCGCTGGTGTTCAGCAACCTGGCGTATAAACCCTGTGCGGTTCACTACGACACGGTGCAGTTTTACCACGGTATGGCCTGCTACATCGTGGAAGAGAACGGGCAACTCTGCGTGCGCAAGAATCATTACTACCCGCATATTCCGCGCATCAAATTCGCGACCGTCAAAGAGAACTCGCATCTTGGCATCACCTTCGATACGCCGCTTTTCCAGCGCTATCGCGCCGCGCCGGAACGTTTCCATTTTCTGGGGCATGTCGATAACTATGTCCGGGAAATCATGGGGATGCTCCAGTATGAGGATGATTTATTCCCACTCTGTCAGGAGGACGCATGATGGAAACGCAATCTGTTGCAGGCGTTGCCTGTAGCGACCTGCATAAGGCGATGGCGCGGATTGATGGCGCTGCGCTGGTGCGTCTGGAGCAAGCCATTGCTGAAGCGAACACGGTGTTTGTTTTTGGCGCAGGGCGTTCGCTGTTAATGCTGAAAGCTTTTGCGATGCGCCTGATGCATATCGGCCTGAAGGTGCATGTGGTTGGCGATGTGGTCACGCCTGCGCTGCAAAAAGGCGACCTGCTGCTGCTGGCCAGCGCATCGGGCGAAACGGCTTCGCTGGTGAATGTGGCTACGAAAGCGAAGCAACTGGGTGGCACAGTGGCCCTGCTGACCATTTTCCCCGAGTCCACGCTGGGGAATCTGGCGGAGGTGGTGGTCAGGATCCCGGCCTATACCGACAAACTGCCGGATGGACCCGATAACGTGAAAGGTATTCTGCCCGGCGGCAGCCTGTTTGAAGAGGCGGTCATGGTGCTGGGCGATGCCATGATTGTGAATCTGGCGCAGTCGACGGGATATCACTTAACCAAAGGCTTTGCGCTGCACGCCAACCTCGAGTAAGTCATTCGACACAAGGAAACCAACATGAAATTACAGCTTGCCCTGGACGAGTTAACCCTGCCTGAAGCGTTGGCATTTATTGATAAGGTGGTTGACGACGTTGATATTATTGAAGTGGGTACACCTTTTCTTATTCGGGAAGGCGTGAATGCAATTAAAGCCATTAAAGAGAAATACCCGCATAAGGAAGTGCTGGCGGATGCGAAAATTATGGATGGCGGCCATTTTGAGTCGCAGCTGCTTTTCGACGCCGGGGCAGACTATGTCACGGTGTTAGGTGTGACCGACGTGCTGACGATCCAGTCATGCATCCGCGCGGCGAAAGAGGCCGGAAAGCAGGTGGTGGTGGATATGATCTGCGTCGACGATCTGCCCGCGCGGGTCCGCCTGCTGGAAGAGGCGGGCGCGGATATGCTGGCTGTACACACAGGCACCGACCAGCAGGCAGCAGGGCGCAAACCGATTGATGATTTGATAACGATGCTGAAGGCGCGCCGGAAAGCCCGGATTGCCGTGGCAGGCGGTATCAGCAGCCAGACGGTGAAGGACTATGCGCTGTTAGGCCCAGATGTGGTGATTGTAGGATCGGCGATCACGCATGCGGTGGATCCAGCTGTTGAGGCAAGGAAGATTTCACAGGTGTTGTTGCAGCATCATTGAGATGAAGGCGCAGGTGACTCTGCGCCTGATTTCACACTTTTAAAGTTATGAGCCGGAGGTTGTCGAAACTATTAAGCAGGTTCTTCCAGATCGAACCTAACAACGTAAGCACAAGGGGACATTTCACTATTAGTGTAAAGATCTTGAGCATGTTTTACATATAGATTGCATGGCTCTCCATCTTTCCCATACTGTACAAGATAAAAATAATAGTTTTTACTGTGGTTACTTAAATTAGAAACGGTGAGTTCATTTCCTGACAGGAAAAAACGGAATGCTCCCTCTTTTCCATCCCGGCCAATTGATTTAACTTCGATGTATCGCTCATCACCTGGGGCATTAAAAGAAAGAAAGTCGTAACCATAAGTTGGACGATTACGGCGATCATCTATTTCCTCAGCTAGTTTTGAATAGCCGAGACCGATTAGGCGGTTTTTTTCCCAGTTTAATGCATATTCTTCGCTTTTTTTGCCTATTAAATCACGATTTTCCGTTATTTCTTCGAAATTGACTTCGGGATGGTTTCTTTTTTGTGGTTTTTTAACTATAACAGCAGGAGCGCTGCTAAGATCCTTACGTATGAACTGGGCATAAAGGAAGGACATATATTTTGGATTGCTCCAGTTTCGGGTGATTTTATGCTCTAGTTTTTTCTTGAATAACAAATGTTGATATTTACTAATAAACTGTTGCTCTTTTATACCCATTTCCATAGCAATATCTTTAAGATGATCTTTGCTGCAAATGTTTATAAAGTGTTCTGGGAAGTAAAGGCTCAATATTTTAGCCTTAAACATTTGGGATAGGGGGTTCTCGTCAATCGCTCTAAAATCTAATTCTTTCCCTGACTGTATTAGGTCTAGTAAAGCGTCTTTAACATTAGCGAAAACTTCTTTATTAGTACTATCATCATCGCCAAATTTCTGAGTAAAACGATAGCGGACGGTTGGATCTGATTTTGATTTTCCATAATAAATACCAAATTTGAGCGCCGTCGCACCTTGCATATTTGCCCATGTTCTGGTTTTTACTTCAACACAAGCACAAAATGAAGCTGTACCTTTGCCGATGACATAGTCATCAAGCGTCATTTTTTTTAGGCGATTAAGGGGGTAAAGTTGCAGAAATTGGCCGCGTGCACTTAGGGCATTATCTTCTTTGGCTGTATCGTAATCTTTTTCAAAAATACGAAAAATATCATTAAAATTTGTAGGGAGGGACATAATAGCTCTTCTTAAAATGGTTTTTAAAGGGACATTATGAAACTCCAGCATTATAATTTGCTTGGGACTTTTTTGAAATACCTGTTGACTATTATTGGCGCAATAAAGATAGATGAGAGGTTTAGCATGATACTATTGGGAGGAAGGTGAAAAAGGTCATAGCCATAAAATACCTCTATTCACCTTAATGACTAAAAAACATACAATCGTGTGTGGGGTTTTGTTGCGGCAGGATGGAAAACATTAATATATCTGAGGGCCAAAGCCTGACGAGTGAATAGACCAGTGAGTAGAATTAGCAAAATCATATGGAACTGGCACAGGGAGCTGCCCTGCGCCGTTTGTTTAAACATCTTCAGATTTCCCGCTCTCCAGACTGCGGTACACCGCCTCGCAAATCCGGCTTACCGCCAGCCCGTCTTCGGTGGTGACCGGGTACGGCGCTTTATGCCTGACCGCCCGCACAAAATCATTGATGGGGTCGATCCCGAAACCGCTGGCGACACCGTTGCGGTAGTTGATGAAATAGCTGTTGGGCGTGAGGGTTTTATCCGGGGTGGTGATTTCCAGCCCACGGTGCTGTGAGGAACTGCGGATATACGCTGTCCTGCAGAGGATCTCAATGCGCCCGTCGTTGTCCTTCGGGAACCCCTCTGGCAGCACCCACGAATTTTCCACCACCCACGAACTGCCGTCGACCATCGTCAGCAGGCTTTGCACGCTGTCAAAGGTGTCGAGACCGCATTCGACCATCAGCCGCTTCTGCCCGATGGCGTACACCGACACCACTTCCTGGCCGGAGAGGTGGCGTACCAGGTCAAAGCAGTGTGAGCCGAGAAACCACACCGGGGAGCTTGCGCCTGCCCAGTCCAGCCACTCCGTCGGCACATTGATGACATCATCCATGCTGATATGGCCGCGCAGGATCCGCCCGGCTTCCGGCTTATCCAGTTCAGCTTTGATGCGCATCACCGCCGGGTCCCAGCGCTTGTGGAAATCGACGCCGACCAGCAGGTCCCGCTGCAGCGCCGTCTCCACGATAAGCTCACACTCGCGTACCGAGGTGGCGAGCGGCTTTTCCGCCAGCACATGTTTGCCGTGGCGCAGGGCGGTGAGGATGGATTCAGTGTGGTACGGGTCTGGTGTCGCCACCGAAACCACATCGATGGCTTCCTCCTGCAGCAGGACATCCAGCCGGGTGTAGCCCATAATGCCGTATGACATGGCAAGGTCGTCGCAGCGTTCTGTGTCGGTGTCGCAGATAGCGACCAGCACCGTGTCCGGGTTATGGCGGTACGCGTTCATATGGTGTTTGCCGTAGATACCTGCGCCGACCACGGCGGCTCTGATTTTGTTCATTAGCGAGTCCTCAGAATAAGCCCAGGGAAAACAGCCAGCCGACTATTACCGCAAGCGGTCCGGTCAGTTGTCTCGACAGCAGAAAGGCGGGTACACCTTTTGCGATGGTCTCCGGCTTTGCCTCCTGCATCGCAAGGCCGACCGGCACGAAGTCGCAGCCGACCTGCACATTGATCGCAAACAGGGCGGGCAGGGCGAAGGCCGGGGATATCGCGCCCGCGCCAATCTGCGTACCAATCATCACGCCAATCACCTGCGAGATGGCTGCCCCCGGCCCGAGCACCGGGGAGAGGAACGGAATGCCGCAGATGAGCGAGAGCAGCACCAGCCCCCCCAGCGAGTTCGCCAGCGGCGTCAGGGCGTGGGCAATCAGGCTGCCTAGCGCGGTCTCCTGCACCAGCGCAATCAGCAGCGAGACAAAGGCCATAAACGGAATGACGTTGCGCAGGGAGACATCCACCGCCTCACGGCTGGCGGCGAACAGCAGGGCGATAACATGGCCGACGGCGGTGCCGGTCTGCTCGACCATGTGCACCAGTTTCTCCGTGCCGCGCGGCGGTGGCGGCGTGGTGATAACCCGTGGTGCAGCGACAGGTACGGACTCCGGTTCGCCGTCCGGTGCTTCGGCGGTATCTACCAGAACCAGCTGCTCCATCGTCACGCCGGAGACGTAGTTCTCCTCGCTAATAAACTGCGCCAGCGGCCCGGCGCGCCAGGTGGGGAGCACGTTGATGGTCGGGATGCCCTTCTGCGGATACAGGCCGCAGCGCAGGGACCCTGCACAGTTAATCACCACGCACAGGATGTCGTTATCTGGCGGAATGTCTGAGAAGCCGTTGACGATTTCCGATTCGGTGAGCGCGCCGATTTCTATCGCCACCGGATGGATCTCGCGTCCGGTGAGCGACAGTACCTTTTTGCCGCTGCCAACGGGCAGCCACAGCCCCTTACCGTAACCGCCGGGACCGGGAGGAATGAGCACCGTGTTCATGGCCGCCCCTCCGCAATCATCAGTTCTCCGTGCAGGGCCGGGAGCAATGGCACCGGGCCGGACAGATGGACCACGCCGGGATGGAAGGCATTCAGGCTGCCGTCAAATTTCATCGTCAGATGGCCGAGTTCAAACAGCGACTGCTGTGCTTCTCTGCCCACAGCCGTAATGAGGTAGCTGTATCCGGCCAGTAACAAGGTATCTCCCGGCAGAATGAACAGATTTTCTTCCCGCATGGTCGGTTCCAGTGACAGGGAGTAGTCCAGACAGTCCTTCGGCCCGTTGCTGTCGAAGGTGATGAGCATTTTGTCGGTGAGACCGTCGGCGACAAACAGGCCGATGGCGACAATACGCGCGCAGTAGGTCATCATGGTTCGTTCCCCCGTTTGCTGAGGCGCAGGAACAGGTACTCGGTGATAATCCCGCGTATCAGGCCAATCAGCATGGCGGCAGCGATATAACGCAGCGCCAGCGAGGTGACGGGCAGGCCGAGTGCCTTAACCCCGGCGGCGACGCCGAGCCAGACAAACAACTCCGACGGCACTACGTGGGGAAACAGGCTGGTGAGCGGATGGGCGGTGGTGCCGAGTGCATCCTCATAGCCGGGCTTGCTCTTCTCCGGCAAAAGTTTACCGAGCGTCAGCGCGCCGGGGCTGCTCATAAAGAACCAGCCGAGCACCGGTAGCACGCCGTAGGTGAGGATGCGTGAGCGGCCGAGCAGGGCGGCGACTTTCTCCATTCTGACGGTCCCGACCAGCTTCATCAGGAAGTTGATGGCCAGCAGCAGGCAGATGAGCATCGGGATTAGCCCCGTCATCATGTCGAGGAAGATTTTGCCTGCGGCCTGGAACAGGTGGATAAAGCCTTCAGCCAGGGAGACCAGAAACATGGCGGCCTCCCATACTCAGTGCGATGGTGCATGATTGTGGTTCGGTGTGCATAAACAACTCTCCTGTCTGGTGTCGTTGGTTAATGCGTCCTGCCACTCACAGCGCGGGTCGTTATGTCCCGGAGTTGTCGGTTGTTGTCATGGGGTGAAGCGGTTTTTTGGGTTGGCGTTTATTTTCAGCATTGAGGTAACGGCCGGGCCAGATTTCTGACGGATGCACGTCGAGCGCGATGGCAATCAGCCACTCGCCTTTCGGCCACGGGCGCGTCAGGGTATTCGACAGCGTTGATGACGCCAGTCCCGCTTCCCGCGAGAGTTTTGCCAGACTGGTGCCGCGCTTGTGCAGCGCGGCGATGATGTCGGCGGGGTGCCAGTCTTTTTTAGTCATTCCGTTTACCTTCTTGTGTTACAAAGCTGATTAAATATCCCATTTTGGGATATTTTTGTAAATGGCTGATATTCGATTTTGGGATATTAATCGGGTTTTATGAATGTCATCTATTTATTCTGATGAATATCAGTTAGTTATAAAATTACTGCGCTCTGCAAGGATTGAACAGAGGATTACCCAAACTCAACTTGCGGAATCGCTGGGAAAACCTCAGTCATTCGTTGCAAAGGTGGAGAATGGAGAACGTCGTTTGGATGTGATTGAATTTGCAACTATTGCCCGCCTGCTTTCTCTGGATCCCGCAGAAATACTGAACGCAGTTATGAAGTGATTTGCTTGGGTTATTATCCTGTTTTGGGATAACAGCAAGGCCGCCGGATAGTCAGTCTTTACATAGACTTGAGGCTACCGGGATGACTTCTATCTACTCAAATGACTACCAGATGGTGATTAAGGCCCTCCGGGATGCGCGGATCGCCTGTGGCATCACTCAGCAAGAGGTTGCCAGTGCTTTCGGAAGGCCGCAGTCATTTATCGCAAAGGTAGAGAGTGGAGAAAGGCGACTGGATGTTGTCGAGTTTGTACGTTTTTGTCGCGCAGTGAATGTTGATCCTGCAAGGATTCTGGATATGTTGTGAAATCAATGGCCACTGTTGCAGGGTTCTTGCAAGTGTCCTTATAGGTACGATGCTCAAGTAAGAGCGATCAACAGCACCTAGGAATAGTGGTTGTTATTTTAAATGAAGTTTTTTCTTTAAATAAAGTGGTGCATTATGATGAATAGAAAAATAATAGCGTTGCCAAGTTATGCTCCTGCAACATCTAATTTAAAAGATATAGCTTTTAACCCGATAGAAATTAGACACCTTCTTTTTTACTTTGATGAAATTATTTATCCGTCATGGAATATGGCGGGACCTTCATATAATGAAGACTCAGAAATCACATTGCTAACAGAACAAGGGATTATTGAAAGGATAGAAATAAATACTCCTATTCAAGATTATTCGTTAATGGGTAAAGGTGAGAATTACCCACTTAATCTTTTAAATCATCTGGTTTTTAGAACTGAGTGTGGTATGTTGGGAGATTATGATCTATATGATGGCATTAATGAACTGTTTCATGAACGATTAAATTTATTATCTAGCGATGATATTTTATTTTTATCTTCAAACTGCTTAAAAATGTCTAAACTAGATATCGGTGATGATCTCGGATTAAATGCTAAGTTGATAGGACTTCTCCCTGTCCCTTCATTGGAAGTGAATATTAATGATATTATTGAATTCAAGGATAAATATAGAAAAGAATATATAAGATTGCATAATTCAATTGATAGTGCGGCTCAGGATATTTTATCTCGCAATACAATATCGAGTATGAAACTAAAAATTGAAGAAATTACCGATAATGTTAATGAGGTGGTTTCTTTATCTAAGGGTGGTTTTTTTGGGAGGCTAAGAGTTAATTTTACTTTGAAATTTCCAATCCAAACTCTTGAGGATTTATTCGATTTGTCTAAGTCTGCTTTAGATATCAATGGAAGTAATGGTATTGGTGGTTTTTTGAGTCATTTAGTTGGTAGTTCTATTGGTATGAATGTTGAGCGGAATAGTATTCCCAAAAATCTAGAGAAATATATGTATGTTTCACATATGAAGGATTATTTTGGTTTGTTAAATGAAAAGTAAAATTACTTTTGAATAGTTAAGACGATTTTATTGAGAGGGTTATTATTTTAGCCGCCTCCACCTCACTACACCACGTCTCCTTCATAATCCGCATCCGCTCAGCTTTCTCATGCTTCTCGGTCATCGCCAGCGCCAGATAGAGCGCGGGCGGCACCACCCGAAACAGTGCCGCTACGCACGTAGTTTGAGTTAGTACTGCTTTTACATGAACTTATGAAAATACATAGCCGACTTTGTTTGAAAACTGAACATATTTTAGCCCTTTGAGGGCAAGCCCATTCCCCTTATTCTCCCTTCCTTTCGGCCTTTGTCTTGCAGTCCCTTTTCGCCATTTGCATTCCTTCTGTTTTTGAGGTGGTACAGGTGGGACAAGTGGTACAACCGCGCCAGCCGTGGCTTTGCGCTGTACCACCTGAAAAATACCAGCCTGAAAAGTGGGACAGATTCAGCAACGGCTGTCCCACCCTGTACCACTTTTTTTAAACCAGATTATCTAAAGTGGGACGCTGTAACCCGCGCCAGCTCTGCGTGTACCACTTGTCCCACCCTGTACCACCTTTTTTTAAGACACGCGAGACTGCACTCAGATACTGAGGATGCGGGAGGTGAGCCGGTAGACCCTGGCCTTGCCGATCTCCGGCAGGCGAACCTGCGACTGGTATTTCCCGTCGCTGCCGGGCAGCAGGCATTCCGCTTCCAGACATAATCTGGCCGCTCTGGCGGGACTGAATCCCCGGCACATTTCCCGCCAGCCCTCAGGCAGGATGTGAAACAGTGTGTGCTCTTCACCCGTCAGCGGATCTTTTTCCACCCGGCGAAAGCCCACCATATTCAGCGGGCGGTCCGGGCCATCCCACGAGGCAAAACGGCTGTACTGGTGCGCGGTAATGAACCGCTTGATCTGCGCCAGCACGCCTTCATCTTCCTGGTTGGCAATATGGCCGCGTTCGTTCAGCCAGGCGAGCAGGCAGATCTGCACCGCCTCATACGCCGTACCTTCCTGCCAGCCCGTGATGCCGTGCAGCGTCGCTATCTCTCCGGCCACCGCCAGCAGCGCAAAGCGGGCCACGATGCGCTGCACCTGGTTTCCGGCGTTGTCCGGCATCAGGGCGGTCTGGTAGCGGCGAAGTAACTCTCTCGCCAGCGTGGTGCTGGCGTCCAGGTCGTGGGTGAGGAAGGCCAGCCAGGCACGAAAGGCAGTGCCGTGGAAGCGGGCGACCCGGTCGCAGAGGGCATCGGCGAACTGCTGGCCGCTGGCAAAGCCGTGTAGCTGCTCAAACGCGCCATGATGCCCGGTGTCGCTGGGGATTTGTACCATGCGCACGTCCATTCCGGCGTAGAGGCGCTCCCCGGCGCGTTCGGTATGTTCCGCCAGCGACAGCTCCCCGGTGGAGAACAGCAGCAGCGTCCAGTGCCTGCGGTTACGCACTTCGCCGTCAGTACGGGCGCGGCCCTTGCCCTGGCCGTTCGCCAGCATATAGGCAATCATCCCGGCTTCACGCGGGTCCACTTCGCGCAGTTCATCAAGCGGCAGCAGGGCATCGTTGTGGCGGCTGGCAATGCCCTCCAGCGCATTGCCGGTGGCCCGCCAGGAGTGCCAGTAATCCGTCCCGCCACAAACAGAAGCGGCCACCTTCATCACCGTGGTTTTGCCGTCGGTAGACTCACCGCGCAGATGAAAGCCGCCGCCGCCCGTTCCGGTCAGGCGCAGCAGCGGGGCGGCCAGCGCACAGCAGACGGCAAAGACCAGCCGTGAGTTACCTGCACAGAGCGCGGCGACCTGCTCCTGCCATTCAGCCAGCGTACCGGACTGTGCAAAGCCGCCGGTCAGGTAGTGGCTGCCCTGAAGGATGACATTGTCGCCACCGGGACCGATAACCTCATCCGGGAGCACGTATACCCCGTTGTGCCAGCCGGTTTTCTCCACGCAGGTGACCCGGCGTCCGGGGAGTGACCGTGAGATGTACTCGCACAGCAGGCTGCGCAGGGCAGGGCGAGTGGCGATGTAGGTCAGGCCGTTCTCCAGCAGAATGCGCCGCAGCTCCTCGCCGTTGCCGCTGAGCATCGCCATCGGCATAGCCCAGCGCCGCAATTGTCCGGTGGTGGTGTGCCATTCCAGCAGGCGGCCATAACTGCCGTCATGAGTGTCGCAGGTGATGGCGGTGACCCGCAGAGGGGAACAGATGCGCTGGGGCTGGACGTCGCTTTCCCCGTCCCGGCGTTCGGTGAGCTTATCAAACCACAGCGCCTCTTCATCGAGGCGGAAGTGCTCCGGCAGGATGTCGGAGGGCCTTTCCTGTCGCAGGCGTTCAAGCTGTCCGGTCCAGTTCTCCAGCAACTCACCGTCAGGGGTCATCAGCCGGCCCATCTGCACATCCGCGTGTGCCAGTTTTACGGCGATTTTTAGCAGCTCCTCTTCGCAGATATCGCCAGTGCGGAGTACCCGGACGTAGAGCGTGTCGGGCCTGATTATGGTCAGGTTGTCCAGATCGGCCAGTTCATCCGGGCCGAGTACCACCGGGGGAACATCATCTTCCCGGTCGGGATCTTTTCGCCAGGCGCGTGAGGTCTCCCATGCCAGGCTTCCGGCCAGGATCACCACTTCGAGCGTGCGGTCGGGAGACTGCTTATTGAGGAAGGGGGCGCGTTTCATGATGGGGTATCAGTCGGCTCATCCCTGAGCGTGGATTAACGAATGGCGGCGCGGCGCTGTTGCCACTGACGGATTTCAGCGGCATCGAAAACCACCAGTCGGGAAGAGAGGTGGACGGGGCGGGGAAAGTCGGTGTCTTTAATCAGGCGGTAAACCGA